>JAGQXQ010000221.1:802-7647 GCA_020436535.1 Phaeodactylibacter sp. | reverse complement strand
TCAATGCTGAAGAACCCACGGTTGTAGAACTCATCGTCGATTTCGGCATCAACATCTTATGGCACCCCACGGTTGGGCTGGAACTGGGCACTCAAGTGAGCGACCTGCTCAACGATTGCCTTTCCGGCAAAACCCAGTTGGACATTTTTGTATTTGAGGGCACGGTTATAGAGGGCCCCAACGGGACTGGAAAAATGAACTACTTTGCCGACCGGCCTATGAAAGACTGGGTCAAAGACCTGGCCGAGGCGGCACAGTTTGTGGTCGCCCTCGGAGACTGCGCTACCTGGGGCGGCATTCCAGCCGTACCGCCAAATCCGAGCGAATCGACCGGCATGCAATTCCATAAGCGCCAGAAAGGCGGATTTCTTGGAGCGGATTTCATTTCCAAGGGCGGCTTACCGGTCATCAACATACCTGGTTGCCCGGCTCATCCCGATTGGGTCACTCAGATACTGGTAGCCATTTCCACCGGCAGAATCGGGGATGTAGTAGTCGACGAATTCCACCGGCCCAAAACCTTTTTCACCGATTTTGTACAGACCGGATGTACCAACGCCCGGAATTTTGCTGAAAAAGTGGAAGGGGGATTTGGCAGGAGAGGGCACGGCTGCCTCTTTTACGAAGTGGGCTGCCGCGGCCCGATGACCCGCGCCAGTTGCAACCGCATTCTATGGAACCGGGTGTCCAGCAAGACCAGAGCCAATCACCCCTGCCTGGGTTGCACCGAACCGGGTTTCCCCCATCACGACCTAAAAAAAGGCAGCGTCTTCAAGACTATGAAATACCTGGGCTTCCTGCCTCAGGAAGCTCCGGCCGGCGAGAGCAAACTCATGTACTGGTTCAAAGCCGGCGTCGGTAAATTCTCTCCTACCCCGTCAGAATTGAGAGAACACTCTAAATAATTTCTCCTACGTTCAAAATCCAATCAAAATGGCCTTAAAAGAACTCAATATATCTCCTGTTGGACGGGTCGAAGGCGACCTTGATGTTAAGGTTTATATGGAAAATGGAGTGGTCACCCGCGCCCATACCCAAGCGGCTATGTTTCGGGGCTTCGAGCAGATCCTGGCCGGGAAAGACCCCCAGGCCGGCCTGATCGTTACGCCGCGGGCCTGTGGCATCTGTGGTGGTTCTCACCTTTACTGTGCTTCTTCCGCCCTGGATGTGGCCTGGCAAACCACTCTCCCTCCCAACGCCTTACTCCTCAGAGCTATAGGGCAGGCTTCCGAAACCCTGCAAAGTATTCCGCGATGGTTTTACGCCATTTTCGCCACGGACATGGCCAATAAGAAGTTCGCCAACAAACCTCTCTACCAGGAAGTGGTAAAGCGTTTTGCCGCCTACGTCGGTACCTCCTTCCAGAAAGGGGTCACCGCCAGCGGCCGGCCGGTAGAGATCTATGCCTTGTTCGGTGGCCAATGGCCGCACTCCAGTTATATGGTCCCGGGTGGCGTCATGTGTGCGCCAACCCTAAAGGACATCACCCGCGCCCACGCCATTCTAAATCATTTTCGCAACGATTGGCTGGAAACAGTCTGGCTGGGCTGCTCCATCGAGCGCTACATGGAGATCCAGTCCTGGGATGATATGATGGAATGGCTGGAAGAAAACGAATCACACCGAAATAGCGACCTGGGTTTGTTCCTGCGTGCCGGCATAGAATTCGGGTTGGATAAATTCGGGCAGGGCGTCGGTAAATTCCTGGCTTGGGGCACCTACCTGCACAAGGATATGTACAACAACCCAACGATTGAGGGCAGGAACCCAGCTACTATAAGCCCGTCGGGTTTCTTTGACGGGAAAAAATACTACGATGCCGACCAGAAGATGGTGGCAGAACATATCAAACACTCCTGGTTCACCGACCAGGAGGATGGCCTGCACCCCTTCGACCAGCCGATCCCAACGCCGGCTATGGGCGCCACTAACCTGGAACATTCCGACTTCAACGGCAAGTACAGCTGGGCCAAAGCCCCTCGCTTTATGGGCTTTTCTGCCGAAACCGGCCCGCTGGCCAGAGTCATCATGGCCGCCAACCCGGCCAATAAAGAACACCAGTTTCGCGACCCCTTGTTTGGAGACATCATGGCCAGGATGGGCCCGAACGTGTTCACCCGCGTACTGGCCCGCATGCACGAAGCAACCCGGATCTATCAGAAAATTGATGAATGGCTGACCCAGATAGACCTCGACGGTGAATTTTACATCAAACCCACCGAAAGAGATGGAATTGGATGGGGCGCCACCGAAGCAGCCCGGGGTGCTTTGGCGCACTGGATAGAAATTAAGAACGGCGTTATCGAAAACTATCAGATCATTGCTCCTACTACCTTTAATGTAGGGCCGAATGACAAGGACGGCCAGCCCGGACCGATCGAATCCGCCCTGGAAGGGACGGAGATCGAAGACCCGCACGATCCGGTTGAAGTAGGCATGGTGGCTCGTTCTTTCGACTCCTGCCTGGTTTGTACCGTGCACGCCCACGATAACAAAACCGGTAAGGAATTGGCAAAATTTAAGTTGTAAAATCTGATCTCCTGATAAATCTATGCCTTACAAAGATGGGAGCCTGCCGGCCTTTGCTGCGGTAGGCTCCTGCCGTTTGGCTTAGCCAGTATAAAAAGCTATATTTATTATATGGAAAGCATCCCTACAACAGCAACCGGAAAAACCGCCATTTTGGGTTTCGGCAATCCCGTCCGCGCCGACGATGGGGTTGGCATTTACGTAGTGGACCAATTGAAACGGCAGATCGGAGAGCCGGAAAATATTAGCATCTTCGATATGGGTACTTCTGCCTTTGAAGTCCTGTTTCAACTAAAAGGACATGAACACATCATATTGGTGGATGCCGCCACCAATACCGGAGAACCGGTAGGGTCCGTCTTTAAATTGCCGGCTTCCGAAGTGGAAGAACAGATCGAAGAAGACCCAATGGTGTTTTTACACAGCCTGAAGTGGAGCCAGGCCTTGTCTTACGCCCGGAAAATGCTGGGCGATGACTACCCGGAAAATATAGAAGTATACCTGATCGCCATTGAAAGTACCCGCTTCAATGTAGGTATAACGGACGCGGCAAAACAGGGAGGAGACCGAGTGGTAAACCTGCTTTTAGAAGTGTTGAAAAAATACCTTCCCTGACAAATTCTGTAGGCTGGCTTCATTCCACAGAACTTTTAAAGGAACCAAAAGTAAAGACCCGCATGTTCATTCCACCCAACTATATCAAACCACCAACTGATAAACCCACCAGCCAGGTAGCCCTGAAATCGGCTCACTTATACCTGGCTGCCGGGCTGGTTTCGGAGGCCTTCGGCGATGATAAGAATGTATACGTCGTTTACTATCCGGAACCCAGAACCCTGATGATCGCACCGGCCACAGACGAGACATTTAAAACGATCCACAAGGCCGAGCAACAAATATTGAAAGACCGCAATTTACAGGGGGACAAAACAATAGCCCTGCACACCATATTGATCGACCATCAGTTGAACGATAGCGACCGGGCCCTGGAGTACGAATTCCAGCCCGCGCTCGGTATCTTAAAAGTCAATTTGTAGAAGATGACGGAATTGGTTTCCATTTATACAGCAAACGGCTATACCGACGCCGTTGCAAAGGCACTTCAGGCAGAGGATAGGCTTTCGGACCTGGTTGCTTTGCGGGATTCTACTCAGGCCGCTCCCCGGGCAAGCGGAAACAGCCTGATCGTCGATTCCAGGGGTATCCTTCAACCGATCGACTGGCACAATACCAGCCCACCTTATCTGCTCTCCAACCCCCTGCCCTTTCAGGAGGAAACCCTGTTGGGCCTTATTTTCAGTCAATTAGATAACGGTGAAAGAGCATGGTTTTACCTGGAGGATCATCCATTACTGCAATTCGATATCGGCATGATGAACCGCCTCCGCCACGGCTTGCAAATCGATATGAAGGAATTCACTGAAATGTCGGATCCGGATGCCCAACAGCCTCATTTTGAAAGCTACCGCATTCAGCACAATGCCGCTATCGTTCGGCACTATGGTTATCTGGATAAAGAGGCTGACTTCCAGGTAGTGGAAAAGTATTATCAGCAAGCTCTCGAAGGTGCGCCCAATGCCGAATACCGGGCTTTCACCACCAAACACTACGCGACCCTGCTGCTGGATGCAGGGGCATTGGCCATGGCCGAACAAGTTCTGGAGAACAACATCAGAGCAGCTATTTCCGATGATGCGAAATTCGGATTGAAGGCCGTTTTGTCGAACGTATGGATGAAACAGCTGGCCGTTCCCTACGACCCTGCCCTGCTGGCGAAGCTGAAGGACACCTTATGGGAAACGCTCCAATTCTTTGAAGCCAACGGCCGAAAGGCCGAGGCGGCGCTGTTGTTGATGGATGCTGCCCAAATCGCCAATTTTTCCCAGAGCTTTGCCGAGGCGTTGGGGTACATTTCCAAAGCCATCCGGATCTTCACGGAGGAAGGGTTGGAAGAACTGGCGGGCAATGCCTTTCTGGGGAAGGGGACTTTGCTGTATACCTGGGCTCAAAACGGCAACCCCCAGTTTTACAAACCAGCCATTGAAAGTTATCAGGAGGCCCTTAAAGTATTTCGCCAGGATGTTGCCCCTGATGTCTTTGCAGATATTCACCTCAACCTGGCAGTGCTGTATTCGGAAATGCCCGCCGATATCAAAAAAAAGGGCATCTGGGCGGGAGTGGCTTCCGCTTCTTTTCAGGAAGCCTTAAATTTTTATACCAAAGAACGATATCCCTACGAATACGGAATGATCTGCAACAACTATGGCAATGCGTTAACCAAATTCCCGCCTGCCGTTCATTCCGATAATTACGAAAAATCGTTGTATTATTACCAGGAAGCGCTGAGTGTGCGTACACTACAATACCCTTATGAGCGGGCCATCACCCTGCTCAATTTTCTGGAAGCCAGCTGGAATGTCAGCAACCACAGCGAAGCCTTCAACCGGGAACGCTACGAAGATATGGTGGCTAAAGCCCAGGAAGTAAAAACCCTGGAAGTGGACGCGGAAATGCTGCGGCAAGCGGATAACCACCTCGAGATGCTTGAACAACTTAAACAGGTAGCCGAAAAAGCTTAGCCTTATGCATGAGATCTCACTGGCGAGGAGTATTCTGAATACGCTGGAAGCTGAATTTTCCAGTGAACAACTGGGCCAACTTACGGAAATTGGACTAAAAGTAGGCCTGTTGTCCAATGTGGAACCAGCTCTTATGCAAAATGCTTTTGAGGCGGTTACCACCACTGAGAATCGGTTCCAGCAGGTCGTGCTCAAAATTGAAACGGTCCCAATCGTTATTTACTGCGAGGCCTGCGACGCCCGCTCCACTATTGCCAACTATAAGTTTGCCTGCAGCAGTTGCGGCCAGCCCAACAATAATATAGTCAGCGGGACCGAGTTGTTGATCCATCAGGTTCGTTTCGAATAACTTAGAAATGTGATATATTTAAGGATATATTTCCATCATACGAATTAACACCTCACTGAAATATGGACAAGGCAGCAAAATCTTCCAAAACTGCAAGAGGAACCGTCGCCTGTGACAATACGACCCTGCATCTTCTCAAGGCCAACGACTTTGTAGCGGAGAGCATTCGGAAACGCATGGCGGAGAACAATATTATGCTCATCAATATCACTTCATCGGCGGGAAGTGGCAAAACGACCCTGCTTCAGGAAACAGCCCGGCGCATCAGTGGCAAGGTAAAAATGAAAATACTGGTTGGCGACCTGGAGACCGAAAGAGACGCCGATCGGCTTCGGCAAACCGGCGTCGATGCCCTGCAGATCGTCACCGGCGGAATTTGTCACCTGGAGGCTCAAATGATCTGGCAAGCGATGGAAAGCCTGAACCTGGACGGCGTTGAGCTGCTGATCGTTGAAAACGTCGGCAACCTGGTTTGCCCGGCCTCATTCGACCTGGGTGAGGACTACCGCGTGACCCTCCTTGCCACCACAGAGGGGGACGATAAGCCCAAAAAGTACCCTCGTATGTTTCTGACCAGTGAGCTGATGCTGGTGTCCAAATCAGATCTGTTGCCCTACCTGCCCTTCTCCGTCGAAGCGGTAGTGGCCGATGCCCGGGATGTCAACCCCAATATTGACGTAATGCAAATTTCCAGCACCACCGGCGAAGGTATCGATCAATGGTGCAACTGGTTGCTGGATAAGGTCAAAGAAAAACAAGAGGCGGCTAATGTAGTGGCAGCTCAATAACAAAAACAAGCAATCATGTGTTTAGCAATTCCCGGTAAGATCAAGTCTATAGAAAGCCAGTACGGCGGCCTGGTGCGCATGGCAAAAGTGGCGTTCGGCGGCATCGTCAAAGAAGCCAGCCTGGAAATGGTACCTCATGCCAAAGAGGGCGATTTCGTCCTGGTTCACGTCGGCGTGGCCATCAGTATAGTAGACGAAGAAGAAGCGCAAAAGACCTTCCGGTATCTCGAAGAAATCGGGGAACTGGAAGAACTGCGCGAGATCAATGATTATCTGCCAGACAGGAAGGCCCAAGGAGCAGAATAAACCAAATACCATGAAATTCTTAAGCGAATATAGAGATCCCGAATTAGCGGAGAAGTATCTGGAGCAGATCCAAAAAACCGTCACCCGGCCGTGGACGATCATGGAGGTATGCGGCGGGCAGACCCACAGCCTGGTCAAGAACGGTATTCTGAATATGCTGCCCAAAGAGGTGCGCATGGTGCACGGCCCGGGGTGCCCGGTATGTGTAACGCCCCTGAACCTGATCGACAAAGCCATCTTCCTGGCGGAAGAAAAAGGAGTGATCCTGTGTTCATTCGGCGATATGCTAAGAGT
>JAGQXQ010000221.1:0-683 GCA_020436535.1 Phaeodactylibacter sp. | reverse complement strand
GTTTTCTTTGCTGTTGGCTTTGAGACCACCGCTCCGGCCAATGCGCTTTCGGTGATCCATGCCCATAGGCTGGAGTTGCCCAATTATTCCATCCTCGCGTCCCATGTGCTGGTGCCTCCTGCCATCGAGGCCGTTATGGAAGACGAGGAAAGCCAGATCCAGGCCTTTCTGGCAGCCGGCCATGTGTGCACCATTATGGGCATCCTGGAATACTACCCGCTGGTAGAACGCTTCAAAGTACCCATCGTAGTTACCGGTTTCGAACCGGTCGACCTGCTGCAGGGCATCCTGATGGCGGTCCGCCAACTGGAGAACGGAGAAGCAAAAGTGGAAAACCAATATGCACGAATGGTGCGGGAAGAAGGCAACCCCAAAGCCCAGGAGGCTATCTACGAAGTGTTTGAGGTGACGGACCGGCTGTGGCGGGGCATGGAGGTCATTCCGATGAGCGGTTATGAAGTCAAGGAAAAATACGCCGCTTATGACGCCAAGCGGAAGTTCAATGTCAATATCGCCGAAGCGCCGGAAAATAAGGAATGCATTGCCGGAGAGATCATGAAGGGCATCAAAAAGCCCTTTGACTGTCCTCATTTCGGTAAAAAGTGCAAACCGGAAAATCCGCTGGGCGCGCCAATGGTCAGTTCGGAAGGCGCCTGCGCCGCCTATTACCACTTTTCGGGCAT
>JAGQXQ010000220.1 GCA_020436535.1 Phaeodactylibacter sp. | reverse complement strand
GGTTTTGATATCCGACATTATCTAACTTATTTAATGATTCTCTAGACTGATTATAAATTGTGTTGACTTCCTTGTTATAGCGGCTATCCGGAAAGCGAACCAGAAATTCCGACGCCCGGTCCCTGGCTTCCTCATACCGCTCTTTTTGTTTATCCACAAAGCTGTTTTTCGCCAACTGATAGGCCGAGCGAATGATCATGTACCGGATGGTTTCGGCATTTTCGGTATCCGGAAAATCCTTCAACACATTATCGAAGGATTGGATAGCGGCCTGGTATTCCCGAAGGTCGAAGTAAAGCTTAGCGCTGTCGTAAGCTTTTCGTTCCAGCTTATTCCGCATCTCATCGATCAGGCGGTTGCACTCTTCCACCCGCGAGCTATTGGGATATGTATTGACGAACAGCTGAAAGCCTTCGATCGCACTGGCCGAATAGGATTGGTCGAGTCGAAAAGTAGGCGAAAGCTGATAATTAGAATAAGCTGACATGAAATCTGCTTCCTCTCTCAAATCACTGGCTCCATACGTATTGGAAAAATTCTTAAAGTAATAAGAAGCCAGAATGTACTGCTCCAGATAATAGTAGGTATAAGCGTACTTGAAATAGATCTCCTCTGCTTCCTTCTTGCCCCGGTAGCTGCTGATGATCAATTCAAACAACGACTGGGCCTTTTGATACTCCTCCTGATCGTAGTATTCCAGCGCTTTGGTGTAAATGCGGTCGACCTCTCCGCTGGACCGGATCTTCTCAAATTCACTCTTGCATGCACTCAGCAGCAAGCTCATCCCAACAAAGGCAATAAAGAAGGTTTTTTTCATAAGGCTGCAAAATTACGTTTTTTTAAGCAATCGCACAACATCGCTTCCCTGGGGAAACGCATGCCGGGCACTATCAGTTGTATTAAAGGTGTAAAAAAGGGGTGAAACGGTTGGTTAGCGCAGCTCTTTCCACCATCTCTTTTTCAAAACTGATTAAAAATTACAGGAAACTGTTAATTTAGTCTCCAGTTAAAAACAGTAGCATGACGGAAAAACCGGCGCCTCACAGCACTGACGATGCTTCCAAGGTCAAGCGCCTGGAACAATTTCGAATCTACTACAACCACACCATCCATCCGGAATTGTTGCGAATGGAGCGTAGGCGTATTCGCCTGCTGCGCTTGTTGTTCTTTTCTACACTATTTATGGCCGGTGTCCTGCTCTTTGAATTTTACATAGATATTCTGGCCCTGACGTTGTTGCTGGCCATTCCGCTCGGGGCCTATATTTCCTACCTTCTCTACCGGATACAGCGTTTTCGCATGACTTTCAAACCCAATGTCGTCAGTCTTATTCTCGATTTTATAGATGACGGCATGAACTTTGATCCGGCGCATCCACTGAAGTACGATCCCAAAAGGGAGATAGGAAAAGACCGCTTTCAAAAAAGCAGGATCTTTGCCACCAAAGCGCCCTACTACTCCGGTGAAGATTTCATCTCCGGCCGTATTGGCGAAATGGATTTCGAAATGTCGGAGCTCCATGTCAAAGAACTCTCTCCGGTGGCCAACCGGCTGGACGAGGTTTTTAAAGGCGTTTTCATGCACGCTACTTTCCCCGAAGAGGCCAAGGGCAGGGTGATCATCTGGCCGCGCCGCCTCCGGCAATACCATACCAAAGCAATCAAGAATTTCACCTGGGATAAAGGGCAAAATCAGGATAAAGAGGTCAACAATCTGAAATTTAAAGAGCTTTTCCTCACCTATGCTACCGAAGAGACCCATGTAGAAAGCATCCTCTCCGAGCCCATGCAGGATGCCATCGTACAATATTGCGCCTCCACCGGCAAAGAAATGTATATGTCCTTTATCGACCGGGAGATCTATGCTGCGGTGAGCGAAGATAAAGACATTCTGGAACCCCACCTTTTCCGCTCCAACCTGAGCTTTGAACTGGTCAAGGAATTTTTTGAGGACATTAACTTGTTGCTAAGAATTGCGGAGGATTTTGACCAGACACATTAGGGGGCAGGGTTTCAGGGCTCCAATGAACCAGCCCCCCCTACCCCTTAACCCTCATCGTGAAGGATGAGCAGGGGCACCGGGCTGCTAAACACCTCCCTGGACGTGGCGCTGACGTGAAACACCTCTTCCAGGAAACCCCGTTGGCGGCGCACCATGCAAAGGAGGTTGGCCTGATAATCTTCCACAAAGCCATTGATGCTCTCATTGATATTTTGTTCGTCGAGTTCGTAGTGAAAGGAATGGCCGATGCTATCGAGGAAAATATCGACCGTAGGGTCGATGCCCTCATCTTTGCTGCCGAGGTCCTGATGAAAGACGTGGACCTTAGCCTCAAAGGCCCGGGCAAGCTTAACGAGTACAGCGGTAACGCCAGGATGGCTGATGCCCGCTTCATCCACCGCAAATACGATGGCCTTGATGGGTTCGTATTGGTAGCCACTGGGGATGGCCATGACAGGCGTATTGGTTTGCTTCATCACCCCATTGGTAATGCTGCCGGTAAAAATTTCCTTGAGGCCCGAGGCTCCCTGCGTACCCATGATAATAAGGCTGAAATTTTCCTTGCTCGCCAGTTCGGTAATAGCGGGCACCGCATCCCCTTTGACGATCTTGCTTTCGATCGTCGCCCCATTCTTCAGCCTGGATTCCACCCGCTGAATAGCGGCAAGCATTTGTTTGGCCGCATCCTTCTCCATGTAAGATTCAACGGAGAGAAACATGCCGGCGGAACTGTAGACCTTAAAAGTATTGAGCAGCGTTATCTTACTACCAAACTTGTTGGCGATCTCCACCGCATAGAGGAGTGCGCTTTCCGCATTTTTTGAAAAATCTGTTGGTATCAGGATGTTTTTCATCAGATTACTCTTTTGGTTGATACCCGCCATTGCTGCCTGTCGGATGACCTCCTCTTTTTGGCCGTCGCTCCCACTCATCAATAAGACCTTCAAAACGATACTCAGGTCTTCGACGCTCGGCACTACCTGCTGAAATAATACGCGCCCATCGAGAGCCAGGGCAGGTATACCGGCTACCTCATATTGCATCAACTCGTCAATATCAGTGATCTCCTGGATAGGGATATCAATAGAGAGATCGCTCAACGCCTTTTGCAAGTTGGCTTTCAGTTGCCGGTGTTTTGACGAGCCAATACCCAGTAACTCAATGCTCGGTGGCGCCCCCTGTCCTTTTTTTTTTAACATGCCCTGTTCTATATTTTTCTTGCCCCCCTCCTTCCCCTCTTTCCGGCCATCCAACACCCGCGAAACGGTAATGGTAAACGATACTCACGCGAGAAGGCCCGCAACAATAAGTGTTTGTTCAAATTTCGATGATGAGGCGAAAGCGAGAAAATTTTGTTCT
>JAGQXQ010000219.1:1883-12017 GCA_020436535.1 Phaeodactylibacter sp. | reverse complement strand
TCACTGTAAATGTATAAAGGAGAGCGGCCATTTCCACAGTTCCACGCTTCCACATTTATACAATACATCAGTCAACGCCAGGGCCCTTACTCCCCAATAACTCCAGCACTGCCGCCGTCATCGCCAGCACTCCCGTTTTGATCGTCGGCTCGGGCGGAGGAGCGAATTTGGAACTGTGCAGGGAGGGCAGGCTCCGCTCACCACGTTGGGCGGCCTCGTATTTTTCAGGGTCGGCAGCGCCCAGCCAGAACAGGACGATGGGCACCTGGTCCTCGGTGCGGCCATAGCGGGCAAAGTCTTCACCGACCATTCCCGGAGGTACCTGCGCTACATTTTCCTCGCCCAGGCTTTTGACAAATACCTGCCGGATGCGCTCGGTTAGTTGAGGGTCGTTGTAAACGGCAGGCGTATACTCCTCCCGAAGTTTGTATTTCGGGTATTGTTCATCTGTAAGGCCGGCTGATATGGCTACACCGTTGCAGACCCGTTTGATCTTTTCTATGAGGGCCATCCGCACTTCGTCGGAGTAAGAACGCATAGTGAGTTCCAGTTTGACTTCATCGGGGATGATGTTGCCCTTGGTGCCGCCGTGAATGGAGCCTACTGTTACAACTGCCGGGTCGACAGGAGCAATCTCCCGGCTGACGATGGTTTGTAAAGCAACCACCATACGGGAAGCCAGCAGCACCGGGTCAATGGCATTTTGTGGTGCGGCTCCGTGGCCGCCTTTCCCGTAGACGGTGATGTCCATCATATCTACATTGGCCAGGCTGTAACCGGGGCAATAACCTACCTGGCCTGCCGGGAGGGCGGGGGTGTCGTGCAGCGCAATTCCGTAATCCGGAACCGGAAAGCGTTCATACAGGCCGTCGGCCAGCATAGCGTTGGCCCCCCCCGAACGTTCTTCCGCCGGTTGCCCGATGAAGACCAGGGTACCTTTCCATTTGTCTTTCAACTCCACCAGGCGGCGGGCGGCGCCCGTCCAAACCGTCATGTGAATGTCGTGGCCGCAGGCGTGCATCACCCCGACGGTATTGCCCGCTTCGTCCTCCGTGGTGACTGTGCTGGCGTAGGGCTTGCCGGTCTCTTCTGCGATGGGCAGCGCATCCATATCTGCCCTCACCAGTACGGTGGGCCCCTGGCCGTTTTTCAGGATGCCCACCACTCCATTTCCACCGACTTTTTCTGTGACGTCAAAACCGATCTTGCGTAGTTCTGCCGCCATGCGTTTGGCCGTTTCAGTCTCATAGAACGACAGCTCCGGATGGGTGTGATAGTGAAGGTACAGCGCTTCCAGATAGGCATAGTCGGTATCGATCTGCCCGCGCAGGCCACCGGCCTTGCCGTCGATTCCTTCAATGAAGTTGGTGGACTCCCTGGCTTGCTGCTTCAGTTGGCGGATGGGGTCATCCTGAGCGTTAACGGACAGGAGTAGAAAAAAGAATAAAACGCTATAGATTAATTTCATGATGGTTCGTTTCTACGAAAGTAGTAAAAATGGAGGGAATTTGGTTGTCGGTTGACTGCCAATCAACGATCAACGCCCCCCCCTGCCACCTTCGAAGCCACCTCCCGCAATTTCGCCGCCACTTCCGGCTCCAGGGTGAAATCATAAGTAGTTAGAGTCGGGTCTTTGTCAAAGAAAACGGTGTAAAAGCAGCAGGCGGCGAGGTAAGAGCCGGCGGCGCTGGGGTGGTGTCCATCCTCCTGGTAAAGTTCTATCTCCGGGTAGTGCTGCCGGGTGAAGGCCCAGGCCACGCCTACCGGCGCCATTTGGGCATTGATCTCCTCTGCCATTTTCTCGTAGCGTTCTTTGAGCAAGGCTGTCATGCCTTCGAAGGTGCCTACCGGAGGGTAGTAAGTTCGGTTATCGGCGTCTCCATCTTTGCGCCCCCAGGTCATATACAGCATTATAGAAGGCTTAGGGCTGAGGCGCCACCAAATGAAGCGGTTGAGCCGCCGCACATAACGAAAAAACTGCCGGCGCACCCGCAGAATGGGCATGGCGGCCCGCTGGCTCTGGTCTTGCAGCACGATGTAATCCCAACCTCCTTCCCGGATCTTGGCTCTGGTCTCCTTATCGCCATAATGTTGTTCCAGCGACCAGCCGCCGGGCGCCCGCATATCAAAAGTAAAACGGGCACCCGTTGATTCGGCCAGCTTTTGAACGATGGCCGGCATCTGGTGCGTATGGGTATAACTGTTGCCGATGAAGAGGACGTGCAGCGGCTGGTTGGGCATAGGGTTGGAGACAATTTTGGCGCCTAAGATTTGCGGCTGTTGTCAAGAATGGTTTGTAGCAGCCGTTTCAGTTCTTGCTGATCCTGGGCGGAAAAGCCTTCCAGGAGGGACTGGTCTACACCTTCAAATGTAGGAAATAATGTTCTTGTCAATTCTTCCCCTCGGGGGCTCAAAAAGGCAATATTAGCCCTCCGGTCGTCGGCGTTGGGCTCTCGTTGTATCAGTCCTTTTCGGTAGAGAGCCTCTATGGGGTAGCGGACATTGGAAGGCGCCTTACCGATAGAACGGGCTACAGCGGCCTGGGACTGGCCCGGTTTTTCGTGTAAGTTGAGTAGGATCGCCCAGTCCATAGGGCTTAGGCCATGTTTTTTCAGCAGTTCCGCCTGTTCGGCAATGGCTGCTTTGCGGGTGCGGTGTACCTGGGTGATGAGGTGAAAAAGGTGTTGTGAAGAAGCCATGAGTTATATTTTTCAACTTGAAGATCATTACAAAAGTAATTATTATTTTTGTAATTATCATAAAAATGATAATTACAAAAATGATAATTATAAAAATAATGATCTATGGATGGAAAGCGACTGTAGAAGCTACCTTCCGAAGCATTGTCGCCACTTCCGGCGACAGCACGTAGTCGTAAGTCAGCCGGGCAGGGTCTTTATTAAAAATGACGGCGTACATACAACAGGCTGCCAGATAAGACCCCTCCATACTGGGATGTATAGCGTCTGGATTGAAGAGTTCCACCTCCGGATGGTGTGCCTGCATATAGCGCCAGGCAGGGCCAACCGGGGCCGTTAACGCCCCGATCCGTTTGGCAAGCATGCGGTAGCGCAGGGTGATCAGGCTGTCGGCTCCCCAGTAATCGCAGGCTTGCGGCATCAGCTCACACAGTGAGCCGGTGTGGCGCCACCGTCCCCAGGTGATGTACAGTACCGTCTTAGCCCCGGGGTGCAGGGTTTTGATCTGTCGATCGAGCAGCTCTCCGTATTTGAAAAACTCCCTTTCTACCTGCCGGACGGGCATAGCCGGCCGCAGGCTTTGCTCCTGCAGGACGACATAGTCCCACGTTCCTTCCTTTATGGCCATTGCCACGGAGCCACGCTGGTAGTGTTCTTCCAGGCTGGCGCCGTCCGGAACCTCCATTTCGTAGTCCAGGCGGTCGCCGCCGGAAGCGGCGAGAGACAGCAGAATGGCCGGCATATCGTTGGAATAGGTATAGCTGTTGCCCAGAAAGAGGACGCGTAGGGGAGGGGCTTGCCCAGTTCCCCGGGCAGGGAAAAGGGCCGTCATCAGGATGCCTGAAAACAGGCAGAAGGAGAAAGCGAATGGCCGGGTCATGGATATAGGTTGTCTTGGCTTTATATCCAAAGATAGATATTATACTCCTGCTTTACTGCTTCCTGCTAAAGGGGCTTTTTACAAAACCAGGCATGCGTCAGTGTATAAGCCACCGATTATTCATAATCCCCTCTTTTCCAGAAGCATGGAGCAGTAAGCAGGGAACAGTGAGATGTTTCAAACCTCGCCTACAACTTGCGGCGGCAGACAATAGGCACAGCATGGCCAAACCATCCTTGAATCCCCACCAAATGCGGTTATAATGATCAACTAGTGCGTTGCTTTTAGAGTGTTCTAATAGTGTTTCAAGCTCTTTTCCTATTGTTTCAAGTCAGAACGACAGAGTGATAGCAAATGGACAAGCCACTAAAAAAACTATCTTTGTCAGAAATGCTCGGCAATTAAATGCAAGCCATAGACAGCGTACAGATCAACTTCAACCAGGATCAGTTATTTCTGCTCAATATCTGCCTGGCCTTTCTCATGTTCGGCGTAGCGCTGGATCTGCGGTTCGACAACTTCCGTGCCCTGGCCCGCTCGCCGAAGGCGCCGTTGGTGGGATTGAGCTCTCAGCTGATCTTGCTGCCTATTTTGACATTGGGGTTGGTTTTCTTCTTTCGCCCTGCGCCCAGCATTGCTTTGGGAATGGTGTTGCTGGGGGCCTGCCCCGGAGGCAATGTCTCCAATTTTGCCGTTCACCTGGCCAATGCCAATGCCGCCCTTTCCGTACTGATGACCTCTATTTCGACCTTGAGCGCCATTATTATCACACCTGTTTATTTTACCTACCTGGCTCCTTTCGTTCCGGGAGCGGAAAAACTGGGGCAGCAGGTCTCCGTCAATCCTCTGGATATGGTCAGTACAATTGTGCAACTGATCCTCATACCGCTGGTCATTGGCATGTTTTTAAACTACCGATATACCCACTTCACGAACCAGATAAAACGGCCGGTGCGGTTGCTTTCCATGGCTATATTCATCGGCTTCGTGGTGGTAGCCATTTATAACAACTTTGACAATATCATCAACTACCTCCACGTCGTTTTTCTGATCGTCCTGGTGCACAATGCTTTGGCTTTGCTCACCGGCTACTGGTGGGCAAAAGGCAATGGCCTCAGCCGGCAGGATGCACGGGCTATCTCCATCGAGACCGGCATACAGAATTCCGCTTTGGGCTTGATCCTTGTCTTTAACTTTTTTGGGGGCCTGGGCGGCATGGCGATGATCACCGCCTGGTGGGGCGTATGGCACCTTATCTCCGCTTTCCTGCTGGCTATGTGGTGGCGGGAGCGGGGCCTGCTGATTGTGGAGTAGGAAGGGCGGTTTTTCGGTATTCGGCGTTCGCTTGCTTTAGGATTGTGAACCTCGAATCCCTATTTTCGCCCGTCTTCGAACCTCAGCCGGGCCTTCGCTCGCCAAAGTGGCTTCGGGCCATGGAGGCGGGTAAAAACCTCGATTCCCAAACTACCTACCCGGCTCCCGTTTCAAGACAAAGCGCTTATAATAATTGATCAGCAAGGAAGTCATCGGCAGGGCGATGATCATGCCTATAATACCGAACAAGCCGCCCCAAACCGACAGTGCCAGCAGGATGACAGCCGGGTTTAAACCGGTGGCGCCACCCAGGATGCGCGGTACGAGCACGATCTCCTGAATAGCCTGTACCAGAAGGAACACCAAAAGAACCAGGCCGGCGGCGGCCCAAAAATCCTGCCCGGTCTCCAGTGATTTAATCCCGGCGAGCAATACAGCGGGAATGAGCCCCAGCGTTTGCAGGTAAGGCACAAAGTTGAGCAGCCCGACGAAAATACCCAGCAGGATGCCCAGGGGCAGGCCGATCAACTTGAAGCCAACCGAAAAGAGGATACAAACCCAAAGAACGACTTGCGCCTGCCCGCGGAAATAAACCTGCATGCCCTCTTCCACATCGTTGATCAGCATGACGGCAGGTTTGCGGTAGGCCGGGGGGATGGCATCCTCCCAGTTATCCGAAAAGTCGTTGTAGAATAGCATGATAAATGCCAGGTACAGTAAAAAGGTGACTATGCTAAACAACCCCAGCAACATACCCGCCGCGCCGCTGATAACGGACCATAAATAGGACAAAATAGTAGAGCCGTAGGTAGTAATGTTCTCTTCACTCAGCAGTTTGGCCACTTCTTCGCTGTTGAGAATGGCGTCGATCTGCCTGCGCACCTCCGAAGGCACCACTTCCTGGTACTGCAGGGCGAGGTCTCCCCCCAGGATCTCTCTGAGCTTGCCCACTTCCGAATTGACGGAGGGCACCACAATGAAGCCCACCAGTGTGAGCACACCAATGATCGTCAGGAAGGAGAGCAATACCGCCAGCCAGCGCTTTTTTACCCTTAGCCGGATGCGAAAAAAACGAACCAGTGGCTCCAGCAGATAGGCAAAAAAAAGAGCCAGGAAAAAAGAGGCAATATAAGGGCTGAGATAGTTCAGCAGCCAGAGGAACAACACAATGCCTCCCAGGTAAAGAAGAATGTTGATGATGCGGTCGAGGGTCCAGGTGGGCTGGGGCATATTTTGTGGGTTTTTTTGCAAAGGTACTTCAAACCACCTTTCTCTCTGGTAAGCCAGACAAGGTATCGAGATAGGCCCGGAGTTTCTGCTTGCATAGTACTGTAATCACTTCATAAGAAAGCCCAGTCACAGTATCGTAATCTAATGCAATGGAAATATACGGTTTGCCCTGGTGTACGTAAGCATCATGTTGGTGTGTTTCGCCACGTACGCAAACGATCATGACGGAAAGCGTCTCAAATCCATGGAGGTAGTCTGGATAAATTACCTGAAGGAGGAGTTTGCGTAAGTCGTTGTGACAAATATTTACTCCTGTAAACGTAATGCTTGTAGTTTCTACTTTCACCGCAATAAGTATGTTTTGTGAAAAACCGGAACAACCAGTCGTTTGTTTTTTGGGCGACTCATGTTTTCAGGGGTAAATGGATAATCAGCTATCCTTTCAATTTCTGCTTTTCTAACTACAGCGAGGTCTCCTTCGATTTCTACGTGATATCTTACCCTATGCTCTTGTAACCATTGCTGTGAATATCGCTCGGCTCGGTTGGTTGTTATGCCGATCTTGGCTATCTCTCCTTCATTGAGCCAATATTTTCTTTGCTTACAAAGATAGCATTCGTACCAACCGGAAACAACGGCGATGAGCACATATTGCTCCGCATGCTCATTCCTGCCCAGTGTTTCATCCATTTGTTGTTGCCGTTCTTCGCTCAGCCCCCAGGTTCCATCTTTGAACCGGCGGGCGACGTCCTCCCATTTGAGGGCGGCCAGCAGCAGCAAGGCGGCAACTATGCCGATTACTATCGGAAGGGTGCTATGTTGTTGGGGAGGTGGGGGCGTATGTTTTACCATGGCTATCGTGTAACAATTTTTTTATTCCTCCGGTGCGCCGAACTCATACAGCAATCTCGGATCGATGTTAAAAGCATAAAACCCTTCCCGCCCTTTAGCATCTTTGATGGTAATGCCCAGACAGAGCCAGGCCAGGGTTCCGTTTACCACTTCCATCTCACTGAATTTTTCGAAATCCTCCAACAGAAGCTTTTCGTACTTTTGATCCCGGTTGAAGAATTGTTGGAAATCAATAATCCTGACTTCTCCGTTGTTGAATTTCAGGTGTACCGTATAACCTTCTATACTTTCGATGCTGGCCAACTTGAGAAAAAGAGGGATGCCCATACACGTGTTTTTGATGATTAGGAAATAGAAGTTAGAGGCCTGTTTTTGCCAGGACAGGTGAATTTTGGCCCCATTGCCACAAACGAGATGGTTGCTTTTGTAGGTTAATCCGGATGAACCCTTGGTTATGACAAAGCAATTTGATTATATTGCTTAGCCCAAAAAGAGGGACGATTGGAAACAAATATAAGCAGGATTAAAGTTAAGTGCAAGGAATTTAATTAAAATAATTAGAAAAACCCAACATTCTCTTGAGCCTAATGTATATTTCCACCAACCTCAAATACTTGAGGGGTAAACGCGGCATGACCCAGGTAGGGCTGGCTGAGAAACTGGACAAAACCAGTGCAGCAATCAGCGACTACGAAAAAGGGAAATCCACTCCTCCCATGGAGGTGGCGTTTCGCATTTGCGAACTGTTCAACATCACTCTGGATGACTTTGCCAGGCGGGACCTGCAAAAAGAGGATATCCTGGCACAAGAAGGCATTCTGCTGGAGAAAGATACGGCCTACAAATCCAAATACGGCGAGGCCCGGGAACAGCTCCAAATCCTGGAACGCCTCAATAAGCTGATGACCCAGCGACTGGCGGAGCTGGAACGGGAAATCCGGGAACATGCCCCGGCCCTGGCACAGCGGCTGGGGTTAGAAGAGGAGGATATTCCCTAAAGTAGCTACTTTTGTTTTGCATGGCTAATCAATTACATGCCGGGAGGAGTGGGATGGGAGCATTGCACTCTCGGGCGTCCCTGCCGGTCATACTGGCACAGTAGGCGGGGACAGACATGCATGCTATCAGTGCAATGCTCTGCTTAATTGTACTTACTTACGTCAAATCGGCACATTAAAATTGGTACGTCCACCCCCAAAGAAAAATTTCTACGATAAAACTGGCAGTTTTCAAAAGAAGCCGGCGCCTACTTTTTGCCGTCAGATAATATTTTCGTTTTTTAGCAGCCACACGATCGCTAAAACAAAACGAACATGGCCGAACAGCCCAATCCCAATTGGTATAAAGACAGCATTATTTACGCTCTGCACATCCGGTCTTATTACGACAGCACCGGCAACGGCATCGGCGACATCCCAGGGTTAATCCAGAAACTGGACTACCTGGAGGACCTGGGCGTTACCGCCATTTCTTTGCTGCCCTTTTATGAGTCTCCGTTAAAGGACGATGGCTATGATGTCTCCGATTTTATCAGCATCCATCCGGATTACGGGACTATGGAAGATTTCAAAAGACTGCTCGACGAGGCGCACAAGCGGGGGCTGCAGGTCATCATTGACCTGATCATCAACCATACCTCCACTGAACACGAATGGTTCCAACGGGCTCGGAAAGCCAAAGCGGGCTCTTCAGAACGAGATTTCTACATCTGGAGTGATACGCAGGAAAAATACGAAGAGGCCGAGATCATCTTTTCCGATTACGAGACCTCCAACTGGGAATGGGACAATGTGGCAAAAGCCTATTACTGGCACCGTTTTTACAGCCACCAGGCAGACTTGAACTACAACAACCCCAAAGTACAGGAGGAAATCCGCAAGGTGATCGACTTCTGGTTTAACCTGGGCGTGGATGGGGTGCGCCTCACCTCTGCAATGTTCCTCTTCCGGCGCGAGGGTACCAATTGCGAGAACCTGCCGGAAGTCCATGAATACCTGAAAGAGCTGCGCCAGTATGTAGACCGCAAGCATCCGGGAAAGGTACTGGTTGCTGAAACCAACCTATGGCCCGAAGAGGCTGCCCAGTATTTCGGGGAGGGCGATGAGTGCCATATGAACTACCACTTCCCGCTGATGCCCCGCATGTTTATGGCCCTGCAAACTGAAGACCGCTATCCGATCATCGATATTCTCGAACAGACGCCTTCTATCCCGGATACCTGTCAGTGGGCGCTTTTCCTGCGCAACCACGATGACCTCATGCTCTCGATGGTCACCGAGGAAGAACGCGACTACCTCTATAAGGTCTTTGCTCAGGACCACGGCGCCAAGCTCAACGAAGGGATCCGCCGCCGACTGACACCCCTGCTCAACAACGACCGCCGTCGCATCGAGCTGCTGTACAGCCTTTTGTTCAGCCTGCCCGGAAGCCCGGGCATCTATTATGGCGATGAGATCGGCATGGGAGACAATATTTACCTGGGCGACCGCAATGGTATCCGGACGCCGATGCAATGGAACGCCGACCGGAATGCCGGCTTTTCCTCCGCCAATCCCCAGAAGCTTTTCCTTCCGGTCATACAGGACCCCCTCTACCGCTACGAAGCGGTGAACGTCGAGCTGCAGAGCCGAAGTTCCACTTCCCTCTTGTGGTGGATGAAGAATATCATCGCTATCCGCAAACGGTTGAAGGCTTTCAGCCATGGCAAAACCGAATTCCTCGATTCTCTCAATAGCAAGGTCTTGTCTTTCGTCCGCTCCTACGAAGGGGAGAGCATCCTGGTGCTGGCCAACCTCTCCAAGTATTCGCAGGCGGTGGAGCTGGACCTCAAGCGCTTCCAAGGCATCCGCCCGGTAGAGATCCTGAGCCAGAACAAGTTCTTTGAGGTTGGGGAAGGCCCCTACCACTTCACCCTTGGCCCTTATGGTTACCACTGGTTCCTGATGGAAAAAACGGAAGACCACGAAGACATCCCCAAGGAACGCGCCATCGCTGACCTGGAAGCGGATGTGGAATGGCCCGATTTTTTTGACAACTACACCACTAAGCGCCGTTTCGAAAAAAAGATACTGCCGTCTTACATGCGTTCCTGCCGCTGGTTTGGAGGCAAGTCTAAGAAGATTGTCTCTATCGACATCAGCCATTACCCCAGTATTACAG
>JAGQXQ010000219.1:0-1835 GCA_020436535.1 Phaeodactylibacter sp. | reverse complement strand
CCGACGGCCTCCCTGAAACCTACTTTCTGCCCGTAACCATCGTCACCAATGCAGAACGGATGGTGCGCTTCCTGAAAAACGAGAACCAGAGTGTTATTTCTTACATCAAAACCCCTTCCCGGGAAGGGATTATTATCGATGCCATATACGAGGAAGGCTTCCGCAATGAGCTGTTTTGGTCGATCAAGAAAAACGCCAAGGTCAACGTCATCGGGGGGCAACTGGTATTCGAATCCGGAAAGATACTGGATGAGCTCGACGTGGAAAAGGAAGATATCGTCTCGGAAGTGCTGAGAGCTGAACAGAGCAACACCTCCGTGATCTACAACGGCCAGTTCTTCTTTAAAATATACCGAAAGCTCGATATCGACATTAACCCTGACCTGGAGTTGGTGCGTTTCCTCTCGGAACGGACGGAGTTTGAGAACTCTCCACGATATGGCGGCGGTATACAGTTTGAGAATAGCGCGGAAAAGGCATACACCATCCTGGGCCTGCTGCAGAATAAGATCCCCAATCAGGGCGAGGCCTGGACCATGATGCTAGAGGCGCTGAACCGCTACTATGAAAAAGTACTGGCCAAGGTAGAACGGGATAAGCCCGCGCCTGCTCTTTCCAGAAAGAGTCCGCTGTATTTTAAAAACACTCCGGATCGGCTGCAGAAACTCATTGGGAGTATGACGGCCGAGCGCGCCGTCTTGCTGGGGCAGCGTACGGCGGAGATGCACATCGCTCTGGCTTCCAGTACGACTGAGCCCGATTTCACGCCAGAGCGCTTCACTCAGCATTATCAGCGCTCTGTTTACTCCCAACATCGGCGCCTGGCCAACGAAACGCTCAAAGGCCTGAAGCGGCGCGTGAAGTCCCTCCCTGAACATATCGCAGAAGAGGTGAAAAAAATTCTCGACATCAAAGAGGATATATTGGAATGCTTCGCTGAAATATATGGCCGCAAGATCGAAGCTACCAAGATCAGGGTGCACGGCGATTATCACCTGGGCCAGGTACTCTACAACGGGCGCGACTTCTTTATCATCGATTTTGAGGGCGAGCCTATGCACTCTATCAGTGAACGCCGCCTGAAACGCACTCCTTTTAAGGATGTGGCCGGCATGATCCGTTCGTTCCACTACGCCGCCTACGGACAACTCGTCCTCAACCAGAACTACCGGCCGGAAGATATGCTCCTGCTGGAAACCTGGGCCAATCAGTGGTTCCACTACGTCAGCCAATACTTCCTCTCCGCCTACCTGGAGACAGCCAAAGGCCAAAGTTTCATCCCCCAAGATGAGGAGTCGATGCAACTGCTGCTGCGGACTTACATCCTGGAAAAGGCGATCTACGAAGTAGGCTACGAAATGAATGCCCGTCCCGAATGGCTGCGTATACCTATCAGAGGGGTGCTCTATGCGATGGAGGGGTTTCTGGAGAAGAAAGAAGGAATGAGTGAGTGAGGTGTGAGGAGTGAGGAGTGATAGGGAAAATGCCCTTACTCCTCACTTCTTAATTCTGTGACAATTATCACCCTGCAACCCTGAAAACTTCCCTATCTTTCAGGCCATAATTGACCCTTATGCTCTCTAAAAAATCAAAATACGCCATAAACGCACTGTTGTATATCGCCCGACATAAGGATGAGGGACGGCCCGTGTTGGCTTCGGAGATATCTGAACACGAAAGTATTCCCCACAAATTCCTGGAAGCGATTCTGCTGGACCTCAAAAACGCAGGCATCCTGCGCAGCAAACGCGGCCGGCACGGAGGCTATTTCCTACAGGCCAAACCCGAAGATATCAAACTGGTCACCATTATGCGCCTCTTCGACGGGCCCATTG
>JAGQXQ010000218.1 GCA_020436535.1 Phaeodactylibacter sp. | reverse complement strand
GCCCATAAAAATGGGATATAAGCTTAAGCTGCCGGTTTTTTGCTTAACCTACCAAATCTTAAGGGCAGGCATTTGCTAACCGCCAAAAGCTAACTGAATAGTTACCATTTGTTTATCTTCACAGCCCGGATCAACTTCATAATACTCAGAAGAATTTCAGACAACATGAAAAGATTTTTCCTACTTCTTTTATTCCCTATACTGTTTTCTAAAGTTGAAGCTCAGAATACCTATCCCGCCAAAGCTTCAAAAGCAGAATTCCTGGGTAGGAGCCGTCCTCTAAAGGATATTCCGGTGCTCCCTTCCGGCAAAAGCAAGGAAAAACAGCGGAAGCTTTTTCCTAAGGAAGTGCCTAACTTTACCTTCAACCAGCCCATGCCGGCCCCTTTTGCAGATGTGGCCCAACCCCGGAACGGCGACCCTTTACTATCGGCTGTCCTCCAGCGTAATCCTTTGCTGGTTGTGGAACCAGACACCATACTGGAAGGCATCGACGGAATTACCGCCAACGCGTTACCACCTGATCCGGTAGGGGACGCCAGCCCCACGCATTTCATACAAATGACCAACACCACCCCTGGCGCCTACCTGCGGATTTACGATAAAAATGGATCCATTCTACTGGAGATGCCCAACCTCAACAGCCTCTGGGCGGAGTTCAACGCCCTGGGCAACGGCGATCCTATCGTATTGTGGGACGAGGCGGCGGAGCGCTGGTTGATAACGGAGCGCACTTCCCGTTTTGCCGGCAATGACCTGCTCCTGATAGCGGTCTCGGAGACGAACGACCCCCTGGGCAGCTGGCTGGCCTACCGCTTTCAGGCGCCGGAATTTCCGGATTATCCCAAGTATGGGATTTGGCACAACGCTTACGTCGTGACCACCAATGAGGTAGGAGAAGACATCCCGGTTTACGTCCTGGAAAGGGAGGCTTTGCTGGCTGGTTCGCAAGAGGTTCGCCTTCAACGCTTAGGTATTCCAAAGTTCGGCGTGGGCAATGCTTTTCAGGTGGCGACTCCGGTCGACTTCGATGGTGTCAACCCGCCGCCGCCAGGAAGCCCGGCCTACGTCCTGCGCCTCTACGACGATGCCTGGGAGGGCGGCCAGGACCGGGTGGAACTATGGGAAGTGGAGATAGACTGGTTGGATGAAAATAACTCCTTTCTTTCGGGGCCAATAGAAATATACAGTGCTCCTTTTGAATCAAGGCTCTGCGATGGATCTCTGTTCAGCTGTCTTCCTCAGCCTAATGGCGTCCTGCTCGATGCCCTACAGGATATCATTCTGAACCGGGCGCCCTATATCAACTTCGGCAGCTACGAATCCATCCTGCTCCACTTTGCCGTGGATGTAGACGGCGCCAACCGCGCCGGCCTGCGCTGGATGGAACTCCGCCGCAACGGAGGCTCCTGGTACCTCCATCAGGAAGGTACCTATGCCCCCGATGACGGCCTGAACCGTTTTGCCGGTGGTATTGCTATGGACCACAGCGGGAATATCCTGATGGCCTATACCGTTACCGGCGCCGATACCTACCCCTCTTTGCGCTTCACCGGCCGCGGCTTTGACGATCCTTTGGGGCAAATGACAGTAGAGGAGTACCAATTTGGCGAAGGCCTGAGTTCGCAGACTAACAACCGATGGGGGGATTATGCCTCCATGTCAGTCGATCCCGGCAATGGTAAGGATTTCTGGTTTACGGGTGAATACATGAAGGGTAATGGAAACTGGGGCACCAAGATCATGAAGGCCCACCTCCGCCAGGATTCTATAGATGCCGGCCCCGGCGCACTGCTCCGCCCGGAGGATGCTGCTTTCCTGACCGCTGCTGAGCCGGTGCAGGTGGCCGTCCGCAATTACGGGCTGAAAACGGTTTCCGGGATTTCAATAAGCTACAGTGTGGACGGTGGGCCCCTTTCTACCGAGGTAATTACCGAAAACCTGCTTCCCGGTGAAGTTTACCGACACACTTTTTCCACTGCCGCCAACCTGCAGGCGATCGGGCCTCACGATTTCTTCATTTTCACCAGCCTGGAAGGAGATTCCGCCCGGTTCAACGATACCCTGCGCACTACGGTCTTCCAATTGACTCGACACGATGCAGCCATCACCGATATAATGGGGCTGGAGGGGCCGGTGATATGCGATACCTTTCGCATGGTGGGGATTACCCTGGCTAACGCCGGGGCAGATTCGCTTTTCAACGTTTTGATTTCCTACCAGCTCAACGGAGGGGCAGTGGAACAGATCAGCTGGGCGGGTAGCCTGGCGCCGGGAAACCGGGAGGCCATTCCCATTACGGCCGGCCCGTTTATCGAGGGAGCTAATGTGGTTTCTGTCACCGCCGGCCTGCCCAACGGCCTGCCCGACGAAAATCCGGACAACAACAGCCGGCAAAAGCCTTTTACAGCTTCTCTCGGTAATGAAGAGCTGGTAATGCAATTACGCACCGACGAGTACCCTGAGGAAACCACCTGGGAACTGAAGGATGAAGCCGGCAACCTACTCTATTCCGGCGGCCCTTACTCCCAGGGAGAATCTCTGGTGGAAGAGCATTTTTGCCTGCCGGACGCCTGTTACACCTTCACCCTGTTCGATACCTTCGGCGATGGGCTGGGGGGTGTCGCCCCGGGAAGCTTCCGGATCGTGGATGGCGCCGGCAATATCCTCGCTTTGCTCAATGAGGCTAACTTCGGTAACGAGACAAGCCTCGATTTCTGTTCCCGCTTTCAATGTATGCTTACGCTTTCGGCGCTGGTAAACAATGAGAGTGCTCCGGGTGTTGGCGACGGGCAGATCTTCTTGTCACCGAACAACGGTATTCCTCCCTTCGAATACAGTGTCGATGGTGGAGAAACGTTCCAATCTTCTTCCGAATTCAGCGGCCTGGCCGCCGGCAGCTATCCGGTGCTCGGCCAGGACGCCAACCACTGTCAGTTCGATACCATTCTGGTGCTAGGCAGCTGCAACCTGATGGCTTCCGCCGAAGTAACCAATATTTCCGAAACCGGACAGGATGATGGACGAATTGCGCTGATGGTTTCGGGTGGCCTGGGCCCTTACTCCTACAGCATCGATGGGCTGAGTTTTCAGAGTGAAAATGTCTTTGAAGGCCTGGCGACCGGCGAATATGAGACGGTCATACGGGACGAGGGTACGGGCTGTGAAACGGCCCTTTCGGTGACGGTTGGCTTCATGGTGGGTTCGGAAGATACCCGATTCTTTGGCCGGCAGGTGAAGCTGTTTCCCAATCCAACTGAAGGTTATGTGCGGGTGGAAGTGCGGGGCGCCGGGGATGCCGCTTTTCTGCCGCTTCGCATTATGGATGGAAGTGGGCGGGTAGTGCGTTATGGCCGCCTGGCCACTTACGGACAATGCGCCCAAGGGGTGGTTTCCCTTTACGGCTTGCCGGCGGGCGCCTATTATCTACAGTTGCAGCACGAAAGATTTTCAGGCTTGTATCCAGTGGTGAAGCAATGATATTCACTCTATTTCCGGGACATTTGACCAGGAACTTACAACACCCTCAACACCCCTCGCATTGTCTGGTAGTTCTTCCGCCAACTGGAAGAGTGGGGTAGGAGCCTCGTCTTCGATATTTTCCAGCTTGACGGGTTTTTCCCCGGGCTGTGTCAAACGGGGATTCACCCGGTAGTAGATATCTTCCACTTTAAGGCTCATAGGTGATTCCGGCAGGGGTGGCCCGTAAAATCTCCCTGCTCCACATGGACGAGGCTTCCGGAGCCCATCCAGTCTTCCTGGTTGTCGGCATAGAAGAACTGCCCACCGGCCATTCCGATGCCACAGGGGGAGCGCATGCCGGTAGCATAAGGTTCCATTTCTACTTCCGGGCTGATGCACATCGTCCATCCGCGCCAGGGCGCCCGGCTTTCGTGAAGGTTTTGTCCTTGTCTAAAACGGCGGCCACTTCCCCTGCGGCCGACCAGTTTTTTCCGGTAGGATGAAAGGCGGAGAGGCCATCCGAAGAAAGGTTAGAAAATTCCTGTCCATATAGATCTGCCTTCCACAAGGTGGGAAAAAAACGGTGGCAATCAGGAAAGGCAGAAGGGGAGGCACATTCATCAGTTTTCCATGGGGCATTACTTCAGTTTTTCCATGTGAAAGGATAAAGTGGCAAAGCCACCGGCATCAAAGTGCTCGATCTCGAAAGTATGGCGCCCGGACAATTCGAGGACGGCCTCATCGGTTGCGGGCTCGTGTATATCCCAATGCCCGATGACCAGCTGGCCGTCTACATAAAAGCGCAGGCCGTCATCGCTGGTGATGGACACCTTGTACTTGCCAGGTATCGTTTCAAAAGTAGTTGAAGCGAAGGTGGCAAAACGGTCGGCGTTGATCTTTGGGGCGGGCCTTTTCTTCCAGGAATAGTCCAGTTCCTTCACCTGCTCCTCGGCGTCGGGCTTTTGTTCCTTCAATTGCCGGAAAGCCTCGTAGTTACTTAGCGGGTGGGTGTTTTCATTGTACTCATAAAAGCGCACGTTCCAATCCAGTTGTTTTTCGAAGCGGTAAAAGGTGAAGGGGACGCTAGCTCCCCGCTTTATCTTTTCACCGAATCGGGTAGTCACTTCTTCCCCGATGAATTCGAATTCCAGTTTCAATTCCTCCCCTGCCGAATCACGCAGGGCAGTAACTGTTGCCGGGAATGCGCCCGTCTTGGGGTTTACGCTGGTAAAACCCTGGCCACCGTTGAGGCGCCAGTTGCCNNNNTGAGGGCCGAGCAGGAGGAAGGTGTAGAGGCTGTCGTTAATGTCGCGCAGCCAGATGGAGGGGCGTCGGAAATCATAGGGCCCCCACTCATCGATGAGGATGAAGCTGCGGCCCCGGACGTGTCCTTCCGGCAGCAAAGCGTCCATACCATTGGGTAAGGGCTGAGGCTCAAAGGCTTCCACCGGCGCGAGATCGCGGGCCAGGTCCGGCCATTCTTCGAGTTCTTCCGGCAAGGGCGCTTCGCTAATTCTGTTTTTGCTTTTATAAGCCGCCGCATCTCCCCATTTATCGGGCTGGCAGATATCATTCTTCACCAGATAAAACTGGGGGTTGGGTTGCTCGGCCACCAGCAATTTTTCGAAGTTAAAAAACTGGTTGTCATCGTTGATGGCCACCTTGGCTGTTCCGGATATCTTGAGGGGGATCTTGACATCTACAAAGTAATTGTGCTGGATCTCGTAGTTCCGGCTGGAAACATCCCTGGCCTGGGAAAAGCCCCAATCCTCCGGCTGGCTGGCGCGCTCCCATAGTTGAATTCCGATATCGTCGCCGGCAAAATAATTGCGGACGATGGCGTTGTCCTGCCCATGCTCGATGGCGACGCCGTACCGGCACTCGCAGATCGTATTGCCGGTGATCAGGGTTCCAAAGCTGTATCCTCCCCAAACGCCGTAATTGCATTCTTCCAGACGGTTGTTGGCAAGGATATTTCGGCTGAAGGTCACCTCGATTCCATTGGTGGGGGCATGGGAAAAATCATTGCCGAAAATGATATTGTCATTACAACCGCCTTCTCCACTATCCATAGTGGATTGCCCGGCCCAGAGGAAAAACCCGTCTCCGGAGTGGGTGGCGGAGTTGAAGGCGAAGGTGTTGTTACTACTTTGCTCATAGCAGAGAATGCCCGCCGAGTCCTGCCCCCGGCTGTAATAGCCATGGCTGTAGCCCCGCACATTCCAGTCGAGGCGGTTGTGCATCACCCGATTGTTGCCGGAACGGTACAGGCCGATGCCGATTCCGGAGTTGAAGTGGATAGAATTGTTGTAGAACAAGCCATTGTTGCATTGGGTGAGCATCAGTCCGTTTTGTCCACCGGTGGCCGTTAGGTAGCGAACGGTAGCCTCGTTACAATTTTTCAGGTATAAGGCGGCGCCGTAGTCGAGCCATTCATCTGCCTCATTATTATGGTAACTAAGCCAGTCGGACAGGTCCTCCCGTTCGCGGGTGCTCTGCAGGCGCTGCCGGTAGTTATAGCTGAGGTCACAATGCTCGATGAGCAGGCTATCGACGTTTTCCGCCATCACTGCGACTTTGTAACCTCGGGCCTTCAGGTTTCGGATGGTAACGTGGCGGCTGTTGCGCACCAGCACCGCCAGGCCGGAATATTCGTTTGGCAGTTTATCGTTGGACGCGCCATTCATTTGCGCACCGCTAAAATCGACGGTGATATCGTTTCCTTCGATAATAATAAGGGGCTGATCGAGGTTGTCGGCGCCGGATAGCTCGTAGGAGCCGGGAACGACCGTTGTACTGGACGTGATCAGCAGGCCAGCCTGCAGGGATAAGAATGGCGCCTGGGTGGGTTGGCTATGGCAGGAGGCCAAGCCTACGGCTAATCCCAAAAGGAAGGGGAGCAAAACACTTCTGGGCATTTTTAAAAAGTTTTGTTTCTCGTTTCGTTCTGTTTGGCTAAAGTTAATAAACCGGGGGCTTTTTAAGAAGCCTCTCCGGTTTATTAACTTAAAGCGCCTGCCCATGAAACGCCGTGTTCCCTTCTTGATGTACTTACTTCAAAAACGAAAATTCTCGTCCATACTCCAGCATTTGCTGCGTAAAGTCAGCGGGATATTCCACTTTGACATCGGTGATTTCCCCGCTTTCGTCCATGGCGGGCGCCAGTTTGGGGTTGATGAAGCCACCATAGGGCGGTATGTCCAGCGCTTCGGCTCGTTGCAACACTTCGGCGTGTATTGCCGGATCGACCTGGACGCCGTAGGTTTCGATCAGGGCTTTACCTGCTTCGTAGTCTCCCTGCGACTTGATGCGTTGTACCTCTCGGAGCAGTTGGCCGAACAGTTCGCGGACCTTACCATAATCTTTGATGTCGATATAAGTTTTACCTTCCCGCTGCAGCACTTCAATAGCTCCGTTTGCCTTTGCTTTTTCGATCACCCAGTGAGACACCATAGATCGATCCCGCATGTGGGCCTGCTCGATGGTTTTTCCGGGTTCGATGCGGCGGAGTTGCAACATGTAGCCATTTTTCAGGTAGGAATCGTATTCCGCCTTGCCTACTTCAGCAGAGGGAACCAGGCCCAGTTCAACGAGCTTCGGGTCCATGATGTAGTAGAGGGCAACCAGGTCGGCGCGCGCTTCTTCCAGGGGTGAAGCGTAGTTTTTCAGAGTTTCCTTAGGCGTAGCCACGCCATCTTCCATTTGGCCGGAAGCATGGCCGATCACTTCGTGCAGGGCCGTGTGCATCTTGCCCGCCAGTGCGCCGTATTCTTCAGAACGGCTTATTTCTTCCGGGTCATTGCTGAACTCCTGCAGCATGCCGGGCCCGTCGGCCTGGGCGTACGCATTGATGATGTTGCCCAGGCTGACCGATTTGGAGCCATACTGCGCCCGGATCCAGTTGGCGTTGGGTAGATTGACGCCAATGGGGGTGGCAGGAGAGGCATCGCCCGACTCTCCGGCGACCGTAACCACCTTGTAGGTAATGCCGGTAACGCTTTTTTTCTTGTGTGCATCCAGAATAGGGGAGTTGTCTTCAAACCATTGGGCGTTCTGGGAAACCTTCGCCATCCGTTCTGAAGCGTCAAAGTCTTTGATCTGAACGATACTTTCGTAAGATCCCTTATAGCCAAGGGGGTCGTTGTACACTTCGATGAAAGAATTGATATAGTCGATGTCGCCCTCGGTAGCCTGTACCCAAGCTACGTTGTACTGATCCCAGATGGCCAGGTCGCCAGTCCGGTAATACTCCGTCAGCAGTTTCAGTGCATTCGCCTGGGCTTCGTTTTCCGCCACCCCGGCGGCTTTCTCCAGCCAAAAGACGATCTGTTCGATAGCCGGGCTGTAACGGCCGCCCACTTTCCAGACGGCTTCTTCCAGCTGCCCTTGGGCATTGCGTATTACGGTGGAGTTGAGCCCCATGGAAACCCTGTCGTCTTTTAACCCCTTTTTCATATTGGTGTAAAAGGCTTCGGCTTCGGCCTGGGTAATGTCCGGAGCGTAGAAATTGACTGCCGAGTTGGCCAGGAGATCCCCGCTGCTCTGGTCTATTTTGCGTGCGTCGAATGCCGGGTCAAAGATAGCTTGTAACGCTTCCGGCTCGAGACTGGCGCCGACAGCGCCGATCAGGCCCTCGAAGTATTCCCGGGAAAAGCCGGGCTTAAACTTGTCATTGGAATAATGGTGATGGATGCCATTGGCAAACCAAACCTGCTTGGCGTAGAGCAGCACCTCCCGCCATTCTTCACTAGAACGATCCCCTTCGTATTGGGCTACGATCTTTTCCAGGGCCCGGCGGATGGCCAGGTTGTGGCGGTAGTTCTGGTCGTAGATGATATCGCGGCCGCTTAGCCCGGCCTGGGTCAGATAGTAGGCCAGTTTTTTTTGCTGAAGGGTCAGCTGTTCAAAGCCCGGTACCTGGTAGCGCAGAATTTTCTTATCCGCAAAACGCTCCGGGTAATAATTGAAAGTGTCCTGGGTAGCTTCCGTTTCGCTGGTGGCCGCATCGGCTTCCTCGCCAGTTGGGCCGCCACAGGCGGCTGCTAATAAGAGGAAGCCCAGTAAAAAAAGAATGTTCTTTACCATTGTTGGCTTATTTTGGTTAGTAAATACCTGATTTAGTTATAAATTGTCTTTATTCATTAAGTCTGAGTAAATGGACACATTTAGCAGAACAATATAGCCTACAACCTCATATTCCCCACTCGATCACAGTACCCGCATAAGTCAACCCGCCGCCAAATCCAAGCAGCAGCAGTTTATCTCCTTTTTTGACTTTCCCGGCCCGGACGGCCTCGTCCAGTGCCAGTGGGATAGATGCCGATGAGGTATTGCCATAGCGGCTCAGGCTTTCCAGTGATTTTTCCACAGGGAAGCCTACCCGTTGGCAGATAGCCTCAATAATGCGCATATTGGCGCTGTGTGGGATAAACCAGTCGATATCTTCCTTGCGAAGGCCGTTCTTTTCGACAATGGCCTCGAAAATCTCTGACATGCGGGTGACGGCCCAGCGGAAGACCGCCCGGCCATTCTGTACGATCTTATTGTTGGCCTTGATCGGCGTTCCATTGACCTGGGTGGCCTGTGTAGACAGGTAGAGGTCTTGCCCTCCGCTGCCTTCGGCGCCGGCAATGCACTCGCCAATGTTACCATTTTCCGCGGCTTCGATGAGGATGGCGCCGGCGCCGTCGCCAAAGAGGATGCAGCTGGTGCGGTCCTTGAAATCCGTCACTTTGGTGAGGGTCTCGGCGCCAATGACCAGGATCTTTCGGTACATGCCGGAATGGATCAGGCTTCTGGCCAGGGTGATGCCGTATCCAAAGCCAGCACAGGCGGCCGAAATATCCAGGGCAGCGGCATTGGGTATATTCAGGCGGTATTGCAGCTGAGTGCCCATACTGGGCATGATCTGGTCGTGGGTGACGGTAGCGACGAGAATGAAATCTACATCGGAAATGTCCTTATTATATCGTTTGGCCAAATCCCGGACTGCGGCAACGGACAAGTCGCTGGTGTATTCATCTTCAGCGGAAAACCTTCGTTCGATGATACCGGTTCGGGACCGGATCCACTCATCTGAGGTTTCGATAAAGGATTCAAAATAGTGGTTGTCAATGACTTTCTCAGGAGCATAGGTGCCAATTGCCGTGATCTTTGCTTCCATGTTTATGATTTGTGTGGATGGAATAGGTTTGTTTTGAAGGGTTTTGGATAAGGCTAGGCAAAGGTAAATGATTCTTTGAAAAATTTAGTAAACCTTTGAACTATTGGCGTACCTTTGGCTGTTAGATACATGTCAAGTTCTTTGAAAGCTAACATTAGTTTAGTTTTCCTGTAAATCAAAATCCGCCTTCGCAATGGCTTCAGTGGCCGAAAAAAGCTACGGCGGACAAATGGGGACGTAATGGAATCGACAGGGAAGTAAACTGGTAAGTAAGCATGCCGGAGTATGATAGTTTATCTCCGTTAACAACTGGCTATTAACAAATTTCACATGGCAATACTCAGTATGCCATGGCAGCCTAAGACTAGGTCTTAGTATGCCTTTGTGCCGTGCGCTTGACGCCTGATACACAGTGTGCCGCACATCAACCAACCCTTCAGGCTAGCATCATAACCTGCTCCGACTATGATGCGAAATTCAGGAGATAAGGGGTGATCCGGGAGGGTTTCCAATCCTACCTCATCCTCGAAAATTCAACTGGGAACTAAGCATGTAGAAGGCTTATTAGTGCTTTCGCTGGACGCGAGTTCGACTCTCGCCGTCTCCACAAAGATTTTGATGTGTGGCCCTGCAGTGACTTGTCACTGCAGGGCTTTGTTTTTTAGGTTATTTTTTCCCGTCCCAATAAAATAATCGGTTGAACGCTTCTTTTCTGGAAATAGCTCTCTCTGTGGACTTCCCATTGCGATTGGTCACTTCGTTATAATACTGCAAGGCAACCGCTATTCTGTGCCTCTCATTATTGCAAAAAGAAACTTGGACGGACTTGTACTCATTTTTATGAATGCTTAAAAGGCTAATGCTTCCATCTGCATCAAAAAAGCCGGCAATATAACTAAAGTCCATATTGAATTTATTTTAATCCATTATTCAGAAAGGATAAACATTAAAAATGTCACTTTTTTGATACACCTCATATAGAAGCAGGAAATCCGGATCGTCAATTCCAGGTAGAGGGTAAGGCTTAAGACAGGATGGGATAATACAGGGCGCGATAGTTTATTTGAATTTTTTAAATATAATTTTGTGTTAAACCAATTTTGCGTCGCCAATTTTATGTTGTTGATTATCAAGTTATTAGGTAGGGTAGGTGGTGGAGTGGAAAGAGTTCCGCGCCGGAAATGATCAAAAAAGGAAGGCAAACAAATAAAAAAAACAAAACATGGTTAGCAATTTCTATTTAGATTTCTTATATTTGTGTTCGATTCCTCTTTTATCCCCCTTTTAGTATAAGCATCTCATACAGTAGAAGAGTAAGAAAGCAGGTTATCTATTCTTTGGGCAAATTCATTTTAGCCGTTGCCCTACTACCAAAACACTTTTTCCTTATTGACTGATCAGCTGTCAGGCAGCCCGCATCAATAGCTTCATTGCTATTCATTATCGGGTAATGACACCGGCACTCTTTTGACTTACTCCTCTCTTGGAGTAACAAAAGAGTATAGATGTTTCCATGACAGGACCAATGCACTATTTGTGAAGAAGCCACGTATCAAATACTTGTTAAAGTCGAGGAAAAATTTGTAACCTTTGAGGTATTACCCCGTATAAGCAAGTACTACCCCTACCCTCTACCCCCCAAGTACTTAAAAATTACCCCCCCCCGTGTTTTAAAGAATGGATAAGCGATAATGCCTCCATTTTTGATCTTAATAACAACCCTCAACCGATTTATTCAGCTTGACTGAAATTGCTGGAATCAGCAAGAAAAAAAGTAGTTGAAGCTAAAGTAAAAGGCCAGTTAAAGACCTGGCCGGCTAGATTCGATTTTGTCGAAAATGGCTGTTTAGTAATGTTTTAGAGAGCTATAGAGGTTATCAGAATTGCGACTTTAAAAACCTTTTTAGGAATGTCTTAAGCGGTTCGGGCAATGACGCCGATTGAGCCATAGGTGGCTTATAGGTGAAATGATGCAACCGCTGCAGGTAACTCTCGTGAACATAAACGGCACGTGATAAGAATGACAAAACGAGTTACATACGAACGACATCTCCCTGAAAGCGAACCACGCCGGTTTGCGGTATATACCAGGTATAAAATTGCCTGCGGCCTTTCCGGCATTAAGGGCACCCTCCTCGAGCAAGATTACCAAAAAAACTTTTTGATTGAACTCAGCCAGATCGGATACACTCTTCGTATGGAGGTGAAACCGGCGTGGGTGAGAAAGGTAGAAAGGGCCGAGGGGCAAAAGATCTGGATTTGATTGCGGCCGATTTTGCCGGCCATCTTAATAAAAATAAGCCCTCTTTTCGGAGGGAGGGCATTTGAGCAAATCATACGGTACGAAGACGAAACACTTTTTCTGGATACAAACACATAAAATTTTTGCACTATGATCCCTAAGAACAGGCATTTAGCCATAAATCATGTCGCGCTGGAGTTTCTACTCCTAAACTTGTCCTTACTCGCTGTACTGCTTTTCCGGCTTCCCGGGATGATGCAGGTGCCTCCGGTTGAACCTACTCTGGGGGATTTCCTGTGGTTGACGGTCATTTTCAACCTCAGCTGGGGGGTGATCATTTTCCTTAACGGGGACCTGGACCTTTACCTGAATTTCGGTTTTCGGAAGCGGATGAAGTACATCGTTCTGAACACCTTCTTCTTTGTAGGGATAACCTATATCCTGGGGATGGTATTCAATATTGAATACATTCAGCAAACGAACTTCCTAATTCCTATCTTCCTTTTCCTGCTCATCAATTTGGCTCTTTTCGAATACTATGGGCGGAAGCGGAGTAATGTTTCCCTGGCCCGCGCGCTGGTAGTCGGAAAAGGAAGCGAATGGAGTGCGATCTCGGGTTTCTCCAAGAAGATCCGCCGCCGGGGTTACGATATTGTTGGCTACCTGGATAATGAGGAGTATCAGCAAGACAGCACGGATAACCTCAAGATAATGGGTAAAGTGGATGAGCTGACCCGCATACTCGGTAACAATGAGATCGATGAGATATTCGTTACCGTATCTTCTCTCCAGGAAGAGGAAATAAAAAACACGATCGAAGTAGCCGACTATTACGGCATTCGGGTCAATCTGCTTCCCGAAGCGCCCAATTTCCTGGGAGACAACGTGCGCCCCAGCTACCTGGGAGACAACGTGCGCCCCAGCTACCTGGAAGGGCTTCCCGTCATCCGGGTGCGCCAAACGCCACTGGACAAGCTGCATTGCTTCCTGTTGAAGAAAGTTTTTGATTTTGCATTTGCGTTAGGCGTTCTGCTGGTCTTGTCTCCTATCTTCCTGGTCATTGCAGCCTTGATCTATCTGGACAATAAAGGCCCTATTTTTTACAAGCCGGTTCGGAAAGGTGAAGCCGGAGGTTCTTTCAAATGCTACAAATTCCGGACCATGTCTACATGCGATGATCCGGTGAATGGCACCAAGTCTACCGTGAAGAACGACCCGCGTATTACACGTGTCGGTAAGTATCTGCGCAAATACGACCTGGACGAGCTGCCCCAGTTCATCAACGTACTCAAGGGCGACATGAGCGTCGTCGGCCCACGGCCTCACCGCGTTTTTCTGGAGCAGGACTTCCGCAAGGTCGTCAATGATTACATGGTGCGGCACTATGTTAAGCCCGGTGTTACTGGTTGGGCGCAGGTCAATGGCTGGCGCGGCCCTACGGTAACCAACGAGCAGAAGCGGCAGCGCATCAAGCACGATCTCTGGTACATCGAGAACTGGAGCTTCTGGATGGACATTAAGATCGTCTTCCTCACTGTCTTCAGCAAGAAGACCCGGAACAATGCATTTTAAAATCTAAAAGAGCACACTTATTGAGCAAAATCTACATTACAATTTTTCTGTAATTTTTTTGATCTAAGATCGAACACCTGATGGCCTTTTTTCTTCTGCCCTGAAGTTTTGCAACTGATGGGTGGGAGGAGAAAAGGCCATTTAGGCATTAAAGCCTGGTTTTACCATTATTTATTGTTTTCCTTACCTGCTGCTTAACAAAAAATTCTGATTTTGTGGTTGCCCTATGGCTTTCCCGCGGGCAAAAGCTCAGGCCTGCTTACCGGGGCACCGCCGGGGAAAGCGTATTCGGGGCCATTATCTTCGGGATACAGGACTTATAAAATTATCACTCCAGCACTATGAACGTACTCATTACAGGAAACCTGGGTTATGTTGGCCCGGGTTTGGTAAGAGAACTCCGGGAGCATCATCCGGAGGCAAGGCTGGCCGGTTATGACATCGGTTATTTTGCCAAGTACATTACCAGCCCTTCCGTTAGCCCCGATATTTTTCTCAATGTGCAACATTACGGAGATGTGCGCCAATTTCCGGAGCACCTTCTGGAAGGAGTCGATGTGGTGGTCAGCCTTGCGGCGATTTCCAACGACCCCATCGGCAACAAGTTTGAGGAGGTGACGCTGGATGTCAATTATCAAGCGAACGTAAATATTGCCAGAATGGCGAAACGGCAGGGGGTGCGGAAGTTCATCTTCGCTTCTAGCTGCAGCGTTTACGGCAGTGCCGAAGATGCCGCCCGTACCGAGTCCTCCGCCCTTGATCCACTTACGGCCTACGCCCGGTCGAAAGTGTATTCCGAGGAAGCCCTCGAGGCGCTGGCCAGTGAAGATTTTCAGGTTACCTGCCTGCGGTTTGCCACCGCTTGTGGTATGAGTGAGCGCCTGCGGCTGGATCTGGTGCTGAATGATTTTGTGGCCGGCGCCCTTACCGCCGGCAAAATTACTATCCTGAGTGACGGCAGCCCCTGGCGGCCTCTGATCAACGTCCTGGATATGGCCAGAGCTATTCGCTGGGCCTGCGAGCGGAGTGTAGAAACAGGAGGAACCTTTCTCACCGTCAACACCGGAAGCAACGACTGGAATTACCAGATCAAAGACCTGGCGCTGGCAACCCAAAAACTCTTGCCACAGGTGGCCGTCGCTATCAACAAAGACGCACTACCGGATAAGCGCTCTTACCGGGTAGACTTCAGCCGGTTCGAGCTGCTGGCGCCGGGGCATCAACCCTTGTTCGGTTTGAAAGAGACGGTGAAGGGATTGATCGACGGCCTGCAGTCCATTGCGTTTACGGACGCCGATTATCACCAATCCGGGCTTATCCGCCTCAACGTTATCAATGAATTACTCACCAGAAAAGAGATGAACAGTAATCTAAGCCTTCGGGTATGATCTTTCAGGAAACCAAATTGCAGGGCGCCTATATCATAGAACTTGAGCCCTTCCGGGATCAGCGAGGCTTCTTTGCGCGCACCTTCTGCCGGCGCGAATTTGAAAAAATCGGCCACCACCGGGATTTTGTGCAATTCAACCATTCCCATACCAGCAGGAAGGGAACCATCAGAGGCCTCCACTATCAACGGCCTCCACATGCAGAGATAAAGCTCATCCGCTGCATAAGAGGAGGGGTATTTGACGTGATCGTAGATATTCGTCAGGGTTCCCGAACCTTTTTGGACCACATCTCCGTAGAACTTACCGAGCAGAACCTGAAAATGATCTATGTTCCCGAAGGTTTTGCTCATGGCTTTCAGACGCTGGACGCCCATACCGAGCTCCTGTATCATCATACGGCTTACTACGCTCCTGAAGCAGAAGGCGGAGTAAGGTATGATGATCCGCTGCTTGGCATAGAATGGCCCCTTTCGGTAGGAGAACTATCGGTAAAAGACCAGGGCTACCGTCATTTAGAGCCCCATTTTAAAGGACTACAGATATCGTGATCTCTAAAATCTATGTTTTCAATGTCCGGGAGTTTTTTATCTAAAAGCCCATCAGATCATTCTGGAGGGGAGTGCCGTTTTTGTTCAACCCCTCTGGCACACAGTGTGGTTGACCTTGGCACCTCGCCCCTTTGCCAGAAACACATCAAGCCAGAATGCCTCCGCAAGCCGGAGCTGGTTTTCCCGCTTCACGTATACATATGCGGCCAGTGCTGGTTGATGCAGCTGGAGGAGTTTGCGAGCCCCGAAGAGATTTTCGCAGAAGAATATGCGTATTTTTCCTCCTATTCCGATAGCTGGCTGAGGCATGCCCAACGGTATACCCGTCTGATGATCGAACGCTTCGGCCTGGGGAAGGACAGCTTGGCCGTAGAGATTGCCAGCAACGATGGCTATCTGCTCCAGTATTTCGTTGAAAGCAATATTCCCGTACTGGGTGTCGAGCCGGCGGCTAATGTAGCAGAGGCGGCCCGGGAAAAAGGCGTGCGGACGGAAGTACAGTTTTTCGGCCTGTCAGCGGCGCTCCGGCTCTCCGCTCAGTATGGAAAAGCCAGTCTGTTGCTGGGCAATAATGTGCTGGCTCACGTGCCGGACATCAATGATTTTGTAGCAGGTATAAAGGCTATGCTAGCTGAAAAAGGAGTCCTTACCATGGAGTTTCCTCACCTGCAAAGGTTGATCGAAGGAAATCAGTTCGACACCATTTACCACGAGCATTTTTCCTATCTGTCTTTTGTTGCGGCCAACCGGATCTTTGCCCATCATGGCATCACTCTTTTTGATGTGGAGGAACTTCCTACTCATGGCGGTTCTCTGCGGATATATGGGCGCCATACGGAGGATGACACCCGGCCGGTGAATGAAAAAGTTGGAGCTTTGCTGCAGCGGGAGCGCAGCCTGGGTACTGAAAGCCTGGAATACTACGCCGGGTTTGAAGAAAGGGTCAAAACAAGCAAGCAAAAGTTGCTGGAATTTTTAATCGGAGCAAAGCGGGCAGGCAAAACCGTAGCAGGTTATGGAGCGCCCGGCAAAGGAAACACCCTGCTCAACTACTGTGGGATCCGTACGGACTTCCTGGACTTTACGGTTGACCGGAACCCGCATAAGCAAGGAAATTTTTTGCCAGGAACGCGCATTCCCATCTATCATCCGGATAAGATCCGGGCAGCCCGCCCCGATTATGTGCTCATTCTACCCTGGAACCTTCAAAAAGAGATCAGCCGGCAATTGTCCTATATCGAAGAATGGGGCGGAAAATTTGTAATTCCTATCCCTGAAGTGCAGGTGCTGGAAAGCCCCGCATTGCAGGAAATAGTATGACAGGCCAAACCCGAATTCATGAAAGTAGTACTATTTTGCGGCGGACAGGGAACACGGCTAAGGGATTATTCTGAAACCATCCCCAAGCCCATGGTCCACATCGGCTATCGGCCGATCCTCTGGAATATCATGAAATATTATGCCCACTTCGGCCATAAAGACTTTATCCTTGCCCTGGGCTATAAGGCAGATATGATCAAGGATTATTTCGTCAACTACGACGAAACGATCTCCAATGATTTTGTCTTTTCCAAAGGAGGAAAGGCTATTGAGTTGCTGAGTTCAGATATTGACGACTGGCGCATCACTTTCGTCGATACCGGCATTCAATCCAATATCGGTATGCGGCTGATGCGGGTGCAGGAGCACCTCCAGGGCGAAGAAATGTTCCTGGCGAATTATGCCGACGGCCTGTCCAACCTCTACCTGCCCGATATGATCGAGCATTTCACCACTCAACCGGATAAGGTGGCCAGCTTTATGACCTATCAGCCGACGGCCAGCTTCCATGTGGTACGCATGACGGACGAAGGGCTGGTGACCAATATTGCCCCTATCGCTCATTCCAACCTCTGGCTCAATACCGGGTACTTTCTGTTTAAGCAGGAAGTCTTTGATTATATGAAATACGGTGAAGAACTGGTAGTAGAGCCCTTCCAGCGCCTGATCCGGGAGCAGAAGCTGACGACTTATAAACATAAAGGCTTCTGGCAATCAATGGATACCTTCAAGGATAAGATGCTGCTGGATGACCTGCAGGAAAGAGGCGATACGCCCTGGGAAGTCTGGAATGCCGCCAATGAACCGAAAATGAAACCGATCTATGATTCGCCTGCAGTTCGAAACGGACAATAAGGAAGGCCTCGACATCCTTTGCCTGGGAGCTCACTGCGACGATATAGAGATCGGTTGCGGAGGTGCGCTGCTCCATCTGATCGAGGTATATCCGGTCCGCCATCTGAAGTGGGTCGTTTTTGCTTCCGACGCCAGGAGAAAGCAGGAAGCCATTCGCAGCGCAGAGGCTTTCCTGGAAGGAGTAGAAAGCCGGGAAATTACCGTATTGGAATACCGGGACGCCCACCTTCCATTCTTCGGCAAAGAGATCAAAGCCGATTTTGAGGCTATCAAAAAGGGGTTTGACCCCAACCTCGTATTTACACATTACCGGGATGACCGCCATCAGGACCATCGTTTATTGTCGGATCTGGCATGGAATACCTTCCGAAACCACTTGATCCTGGAATACGAAATACCCAAGTTCGATGGAGATCTGGGTACCCCCAACTGCTTTGTGCATCTAACAGAAGCACAGGCTACGCGAAAGGTAGAGCTTTTGTTAAACTGTTTTGCCAGCCAAAGAGAAAAACATTGGTTTGACAGAGAAACATTCCTTGCCCTTCTCCGTATCAGAGGTATGGAATCGGCCAGCCCTACCCGCTATGCGGAAGCCTTCCATCTTAGGAAGATGGTTCTCTGATTATTTTTGTGCTCACGAAAGTCAAAATTCATGAAACTGTCGCCACTTTTTCATTAGGGCTACTTTTGATACTGCAGGAGGTTTTTTTTTAAAAGTTGGCTAAAACTCCAATGCGGTGTACAAAAATGATTACAGAAAACTGGAACGGATTTTATTATTAACCTAAATAAACGGTAGGACACTGCCAATTTTTTTTAAATCCTAAATGCTATGGACCAAAATCAGACCTTTGAACAGTTTTTAGCGAACCAGGTACCGGAGATTTCCCCCTGGAACTTTCTTATCAACCTGCTGCTGACCGCTCTGCTGGCGCACCTGCTGGGGCGGATCTATGCGCGCTATGGCGCTTCGCTTTCAAATAAGAAATCGTTTGCCGCCAATTTTGAGCTCATTGCCGTCACCACCATGATCATTATTACGATCGTGAAATCATCCCTGGCCCTGTCGCTGGGTTTGGTGGGCGCTCTGTCTATCGTCCGTTTCCGGGCCGCTATTAAGGAGCCGGAGGAACTGGCGTACATCTTCCTCACGATCGCACTGGGCCTGGGCTTCGGCGCCGACCAGCGGATCGTCACCAGCATCGGTTTCTTCTTTGTACTGGCGGTGATCTGGGGGAAGCACTTCCTCAAGCCAACCGACGCACAGCGGAGCCTCAACTTCACCATCCTGTCTGAAAACCCACTTGGGCTCTCTCTGGACAGTATCGTTGAGACCATCATGCCGCATTGCAAGGAGCTGGAGATGAAGCGCCTGGATGAGAACAAGAATTACATGGAAGCTGCTTTTGTCGCAGAGTTCAACAACTTTAAAGACCTGAATAAGGCTCGCTCGGCCCTGCATGGCCTCGATAACTCTATTCAGATCAGCTTCCTGGATCAAACCGGGATCATCTGATCCTGATTTTTCCCCTGGTTGAGAAAACCCCTCCCGTATTCAACGCTCTTGCCCCCTGCCAGGAGACAATGTCAAAGAAGGACTATCGTATTGTCAAAGAAACTTTATTATGGTACAGAATAAGGAAAAAACATTAAGTAGTGTGGCTGAGGCATCAGCTAACGGAACAGCCCAGCCGGCAGCAGCCAAAGCTAAAGCTCCGGATAAGCAAGAGACCAAGGCTTCTGACTTCAGGAAGGAACGTAAGTACGTTATTGAAGGATTTGACATTGCTCAGGTGGAAGCCGTCGTGAAGTCCCACCCCGCCTTGTTTTCTGTCCCTTTCCCACCTCGGTATATCAATAATATTTATTTTGATACCCGGGAGTTTCGGAACTATCGGGACAATGTGGCGGGGTCGACAAACCGGGAGAAATTCCGGATTCGGTGGTACGGCGACCAGTACGGGGAGGTCAAAAAGCCGGTGCTGGAAGTAAAGATCAAGCGAGGACTGGCGGGTACGAAGAAGTATGCTCCGCTCAGCAACGTCACCCTGAAGCCCGGATTCTCGATGAATGATATCGAAGCGTGGTTGGAGCAGTCGGACCTCAGCCCGGAATACCGGGAAGCGATGAAGTATCTGCAGCCTTCACTCCACAACCGGTATCGTCGGAAATATTTCCTGTCAGCCAATAAGAAATTCCGGCTTACGCTGGATGATCAGCTTACTTACGTCGATATTCCCAAACTGAATGGGTTCTTTACTCACCGGGAAATGGAGCGTGGAAAAGTGGTGATGGAAATAAAGTACGATACGGAGGACGACCTGAACGCCAGCTGGCTGACGGATCATTTACCGTTCCGGCTCAGCAAGAACTCCAAGTATGTCATCGGCGTGAAAAAGCTGGACATCTGGAACCTGCATGAGTGGTAGTGAACTGGCAGGATCAAAAATGTATGCCTTGGCCGAACGCCTTTTTCCCATCTGCAGAAGCATTACGGGAGAAGGCGTTCGCCAGAGCTTACGCATTCTTCAGGAGTACCTTCCGCTGGAAGTTCATGAGATACCTACCGGCGCCGGGGTTTTTGACTGGACTGTGCCCAGAGAGTGGAACATCCGTGAGGCCTGGGTCAAAGATCCGGCGGGCAATAAGGTCATCGACTTTCAGAAAAACAACCTCCACCTTTTAAGCTACAGCGTGCCGGTACACCGGCGCATGAGCCTTTCGGAGTTAAAAGGGCATCTGTTTACGTTGCCCGAACAACCGGAGTTGATCCCCTATCGCACCTCCTATTACAAAGAAAACTGGGGCTTTTGCCTCACCCACCAGCTGTATGAAACGCTGCAGGAGGGAGCGTATGAGGTATTCATCGACTCCAGCCTGGAGGACGGCCACCTCTCCTACGGGGAATACTATCTGCCTGGTGAAACCGAAGCAGAAGTCTTGTTCTCCACCCACATCTGTCATCCTTCACTGGCCAATGACAATCTCTCAGGCATCAGCCTGCTTACCTTTCTGGCTCAGGAACTGCAAAAAAAGCCCAGGCGTTATTCCTACCGGTTTTTGTTTATTCCCGGTACCATCGGCGCCATTACCTGGCTGGCCCGGAATGAGGCCAAAATTCACCACATCCGGCACGGCCTGGTGGCTTCTCTGCTGGGCGATCCGGGTGGCTTTACGTACAAACGCAGCCGCCGGGGCAACACGGAGATCGACCGGGTTGCGGAGCACGTACTCAAGCACAACGGCCCGCCTTATCAAGTAATAGATTTTATACCTTACGGTTATGATGAACGGCAGTTTTGCTCGCCGGGCTTCAACCTGCCGGTAGGCAGCCTTACCCGTTCTCCTTTCGCCACCTTTCCCGAATACCATACTTCCGCAGATAATCTTACCTTTATACGGCCTGAATACCTGCAAGCCTCCTTCGAGGTGTACCGGAAAATAACGGAAGTGCTGGAAGGCAATTTCCATTACATCAACCTGAACCCTAAATGTGAACCCCAACTGGGCAGGCGCGGCCTGTATGACGCCATTGGAGGGGATAGTGACAGCAAAGCTCTGCAGATGGCCCTGCTCTGGGTGCTGAACCTTTCGGATGGGGAGCATAGCTTGCTGGATATTGCGGAGAGGGCCGGTTATCCGTTTGAGGTGATACAGCGGGCGAGTGAGATGCTGGTGGAGGTGGGGTTGCTGGCGGAGGTTTCAGGAGGTTGAGATGGTTAAATGGCTGAATTGTTGTAAGCTCCATCCTACTTTCGCTTCATTTCCCACATATTCATTTAGGTATGAGCTTGAACAGCTTAATAAGAATCTCTACTTTTCAGCGGTTGCCGCTTAGGGGAAGAGGACAGTTTTCCAAAATCAAACTTCAGGCCTACTCGTGATACAAACAACAAATAGCCACCATGAACACCATCTACCACGACTCTCCCTTTTCCGATGATCAGCGAAGAGCTGCACTTTACAACGGCCAACTCTTCGTTTATACCCCCACCGCCACCGCCCTGGCTTTTATCGAATTTGCCCGGGAGATGATCGAATCAGCTTTTGGTGGCCTCGATCCTATCACCGCCCAATATCACATGCCGGTGGAGGAGTACGTGGCCCTGCTTTCCCGGCTCAAGCCGGCATTCATCCACCATCCTCGTTCCAAGGAGTTCCTGCAGGCAATTTTGACTGAGAGGGGGTGCGATCCGGAGCTGACCTATTTCGACGTGCCGCGAATGCGCACGTCCACCAGTGATGGATATCTGACGTCCGGGATCGCTTATGCTTTTCATCCCCACAGGGATACCTGGTACTCGGCGCCGATGTGCCAGATCAACTGGTGGTTGCCCATTTACGAGGTAGAGGCGGGAAATGTCATGGCCTTCCACCCTCATTACTTCAACCGGGCGGTGCGTAATGGCTCGCGGGAATACAACTACCAGCAGTGGGTGGCCACCAGCCGGAAGGAAGCAGCCAAGCACATTAAGCAGGATACCCGCAAACAGCCACAACCGGAAGAAGCTATAGAACTCGATCCTCAGATCCGCATCGTAACCCCACCCGGTGGCCTGCTCGCGTTCTCGGCAGCTCATATGCATTCCTCCGTACCGAACTACACCGGAAAAACCCGGTTCAGTATCGATTTCAGGACGGTACACCTGGGAGATATCCGAAATGGGAAGGGCGCCAGGAATGTTGACTCGGAAAGCACCGGTACTACTCTGGGCGATTTCCTGCGAGCCTCCAACCTGGAACATCTGCCCAGCGAAATCATCGAGCCTTATCTTACTGCTTAACGATGGGGAAGGCGCTTTGAATTTTATGATTTTTATCTGAGCGAACGATCAGGTAATAAGAACCTTTGGGCAATGCGTTCAGGTTGAGAGACAGGCTAGGGTTGGTGTCCTTGATACGTTTTTCAAAGACCCGTTTGCCATTGGGGGCGATCACCCACAATTTATCCACTTTTATTCCCGGTTCCAGTTCCAGGTTCAGGATATCTGAAAATGGGTTGGGGAACACGGTTATGGCGTCGGCTTGTTTTTCCATGTTGACTAATCTTAATTCGCTATAAGAAAACCTGCCGCTTTTTTCCACCTGTTTCAGGCGGTAATAAGTCAGCCGGCTGGGAGGTTCCTCGTCTGTGAAGCGGTAGCTCTGCATCGGGCCGTCAGTATCACCCATGGATTTGGACTGCCCTTTGAGCACAAACTCGCTGCCGTCATCTGATCGTTCAATTTCAAAATAGTCGATATGCTCTTCCCGGGAAGCGGCCCAATGGAGCTGAACTTTGCCTGGAGTTCCCTCTGCGGTAAAACTGGCTAGTTGGACGGCGGGGGTATCCCGGGCACTGATACTTAGGTCCTGGCCGCTGGCAGTGGCGCCGGCCTCAGTGGTTACAATGCGGGAAAACTCGCCCTGGCTTTGTCCGCAACCGGCGGCCATCTTTTCGAATGCCTGTCCGGGATTGAAATTAAAGGGGGCAGCCGAAAGCCGGTAGTCGCCGGGAGGCAGGTCGTCAAACCGGTAGCTCCCATCCGGCCCGGAATAGGCCATGTCGACGAGCTTTCCATCCCGGCCATACAGGTTGATAATCAGTTTAGCAACGCCGCGTTCATTGGCGTCGCGGGTGCAATTTTCGTTTTGGTCATTCCAGGCCCGCCCTTGGATCGAACTGGGGTCATAGGGTGCTTTGCTTGTGAACTCATGCACTCCTATGTCCAATTTGTTCCCCTGGGGGCGGTTGGTACCCCAAAGGTCGGTTTTCACCGGCAGGGCGGCGCCTGCATCCCGGCAGGCGCTATTCAGGGTTAGCTTGAAGTGCTCGGTTTCGCTTCTGTCAGGATGGATGAATTTGGGGTTGGCCCAAATACCGTTGGGTTCAAATTGAGGATTTTCATTGCGCATGCCCTGAAAGGACAGGCCGTTGTGGACCTCCTGGGCGCTGGAGGTTCCATAATAGCAATTGTTATCAAAAACGATGCTGTCGGTAATATCCCCACTGATGTCCTGCTCCGTCCTGGAAAAGTCGAAAATATTGTTTTTAAATTCCAGGTGGCTGATGCCCTCTCTCAACCAGATCAGGTTGCCGGTGCGGTTGCCCGGAGCGATCA
>JAGQXQ010000217.1:4000-5130 GCA_020436535.1 Phaeodactylibacter sp. | reverse complement strand
ACCCCGATCCGTACGAAGAGCCCCAAGGGTCCAATGGTATTGCCTTATCCGGGGAATTGACCGAATCGGGCCACGCCATGCTCTTGATCAACCCGCATACCTCCTTTTACTTCCGGGGCGAAGTGCATGCCGTGAGTGAAGAAGGCCTCAACGCCTATGGGGCGGTCACCTGGGGGCAATTTTTTATTTACCAGGGGTTTAATGAAAAAACCGGCTGGATGCATACTTCCACCTACACGGATGTCATCGATGAATTTGTGGAAACCATTGAGGAGCAGGACGGCCGCCTGATGTACAAATATGGAGCGGAAATGCGGCCGGTAGAAACCCAGGAGGTGGCCCTGAAATACAAAGACGGTGAGGAGATGAAGGAGAAAACCTTCCCCATCTACCGCACGCACCACGGTCCCATTACCCACATGGTAGCAGACAAATGGGCTGCTACCGCCCTGATGTGGGAACCAGTGCTGGCTTTGGCCCAATCATACACGAGAACTAAACTCAATGGGCAGAAAGCGTTCCGGGAGATGATGAACATGCGCACCAACTCCTCCAACAATACCGTCTACGCCGATGCGGAAGGCAATATCGCTTATTACCATGGGAATTTTATTCCCGTCCGGGATACTCAGTTCGATTACTCCAAGCCGGTGGATGGCAGCAACCCGGCTACGGACTGGCAGGGCTTACATCCGGTGGAAGAGGCCATTACTGTGGTCAACCCACCCAACGGATGGATACAGAATTGCAATTCTACCCCTTTCACCTCCGCTGCCGAATACAGCCCTGAAAAAGAAGACTACCCTTATTACATGTCGATTGACCGGGAGAATTTCCGGGGCATCCATGCTATTCGACTCCTCGAAGGAAGCAGCGGATATACCCTCGATAAGTTGATTGAACTGGCGTATGATCCCTACCTGCCTGGGTTTGAAAAATTGATCCCCGGCCTGATTGATGCCTATGATCAAGCTGCTGCCAAAGACCCGGCCCTGGCCGGCCCTATTGAGGAACTGAGGGCATGGGATCTCAAAACCTCCGCCGGGTCGGTAGCCATGTCGCTGGCGCACTACTATGGCACAATCTATTATAAGGAAGGAAAAGCGCCAGAGGGGCTGAGCAGCATGGAA
>JAGQXQ010000217.1:0-3896 GCA_020436535.1 Phaeodactylibacter sp. | reverse complement strand
GCCCTGGGGAGAGATCAATCGTTTCCAGCGGTTGAATGGCGCTATCCAACTCCAATTTGACGATACGCAACCTAGCCTACCCGTAGGATTTGCTTCCGGTATATGGGGGAGTCTGGCGGCATTCGGTATGCGTGGCGTCAGCAACACCAAGCGAATATATGGAACCCGGGGCAACAGCTTTGTAGCCGTTGTGGAATTTGGCGACAAAGTGAAAGCCAAAAGTATTCTGGCCGGAGGCCAGAGCGGCGATCCGGCTTCTCCCCACTTTTTTGATCAGGCGCAACGGTATATCGATGTACAGTTTAAGGACGTGGCCTATTACCGGGAGGAGGTGGAGAAAAGGGCGGAGGCGACGTATCATCCAGGGGAGCGTCATTAATCTGATCAATTCAGCTTGCCTGAATTACACATTGGAGCTTCCAGCATGAAACGGGCGCTCAGCCGTTGGGCGCTATTGGCGTCCTTCAACCGCAACACCAGCCAGTCGTCGTACAGTACGACGCTACCCGTCAGTTGCACCGGTTCGCCGACTATGGGCAGGACCTGCTCGTTGATTGGTTCGCCATCTTCCCCTTCAATAATGAAGTACTGAACCTGCCCGTCATTGCTCACGGCTTTAAGTATCGGCGGGATACCCCCGGCAATACAGCGGGCGGCGCAGGAGCGGTGGGTCTTTCCCTCTCCTGGTTTCATCACGCCGAAGTAGCATTTGGGATCGGCGATCTCTCCCCGGAGGGAGATTTGCCCCAGTTCGGTAAGTTGCCGGTTTAAAGGGGCAACATCGAGCACATCCAGAATTGACTTTTCCTTTTGGGTGAGTTCCAGGAGGGTTTTCCCATCGTGATAGATCAGCGTCCCTTCGAGTTTTAATTTCTTGCCGTCCAGCTTCAGTTTTCTTTGGGCTTCTACTTTTTCCAGTGTTGCTTCTGCGCCGTGCTTGCCAAAACCGATGAGCAGGATGCTTTGTAGGATGGGGCGGCCCTTTGAATCTTTCCCGGTTTCCAACTGGAGCATAGGCGCCGGTTCCATCCGCAGGATGCCCTCAACGGTGGTGAGTTGGCCCAGCTCGAAAGTGGCGGTGGAGAAGGCCTGCTGGCTCCTCACAATAAGGAAGGAACCGATGGAAAACAGGATGGCGGCTGCGAGGACGAACAACCGCACAGGTTTCCGAAAAGAAGCCGGCATTTTTTCCATATAGCCGATATAGAAGTTGTTGTTGGGCATTTTTTTGTTTTTACTCAAACTTAAAAGGACATCAAAAATCAAACGTCACACCTCAAATATTATAAATCACCCCTTACCCAATCGGTGATTTGCATAAAAACGATCTTCCCGCCAAATATCATAGCATTAAAAACTCGAAACCACTAAACACCAATCACCGCTGCCGGCCGGGTAGTCCCTTCCGGATAAGGCTTCGGGTTGACGTATACCTTGCCATCCATCACCTTCACATCGTAAGTGGCGACTTTTTCCGTAAAGGGCGGCGGTGACTGACCGTTCTCCGGCAGATACTGGTAGCCGTGCCAGGGGCAGGTGATGCAGCCATCCACGATCTTACCTTCGCCCAGCGGGCCGTTCTGATGTTTACAGACGTTGTTGATTGCCGATAGCTTGCCGTCGTATTTAAAGATGGCAATGTTTTCCTGCCGAATGATCACCACTTTGGCGCGGTTCTCCAGAATTTCATCTACCCTGCAGACAGGGACAAATGTATCGGCAGTCGTCCCTTCGGGGCGTTCTTCCTGTCGTTTTCCTTTTATGGCGGCGGCCAGGTGGAGGCTACTCACTGCTACCATTCCGATACCGAGAAAGATGAACCCTGCCGGATAGCCCTCCTGTTGCAATACGCCCAATAGCACGTGCATTACCAGAAGGGCGTAGGCAAAATACACCATCATGTGCAGGCTTTTCCAGATGCGGGGACTCAGGTTGTCCAGCCAGAAATCGTGGCTGGTGGCAGCCATCAGGAACAGGATGAGCAGGGCAAAAAATCCGAGCACCTGAAAAGGGAACTGCGAAATGGACTGATAGTTGATATTGGAGGTAAAAACAGAAACCAGGGGGTTAACGTCGCCCAGGGCATGAAACTGAATGATACTGAAAGCCGCGTGCACCAGAGCGATGAGAAACATCGTGACGCCCAGGTGGCGGCGATTGTACAGCAGCGGGAGGAAGCGGCGGTCGAGCCGGCACAGCGGCCCGATCATCAGGATGAGGTGCAGCATCAGGAAGGCCAATGTGGCCGTTGCTCTGATGATTAGCGTTTCCGGGCTGATCTCGGGCCGGAACAGGAGCTGAAAGGCGGCGAACAGGATCAGGTACAGGGTGATGAGCCCCAGCATAATCCGGTCGTAGCGCTTTTTCTGGCGGTTCCAAAGTATGGGAGCATAGTTGACGCTCATGGCTTAGTGGAATTTTGTAAGTTGGGTTTCAGCATAGGTTTCCCGGCGTATATGGTCGTAAAAGTACAAATGGTATTCCGGCCAGGAAGCGGTGAGGCTATCCAAAGCGTACTGGTAAATACCTCTTGGGCCAACCGGGCCGATAGGCTTACCTTCAGCGGGCGCCGCTCCGGCACGAGGGGCCAGGTATAAAGTAGATACCGGCCGTTGGGAAGCTTTTGTGAATTTGGCCTCGATCCAGGCTTGTCCATCCGCTCTTCGGTAGAGGGTTGCATTCCAACCTGTAGCCATTGCGGTAGCAATGGCCTGCCCTTCACTGAAAGAAGGGGTAGCCTCAATCAGTTCTTCACCCGGCAAGACAGGCCCGGGGCGGTTGGCGAAGCTCAACGCAAAACCTACAGGCAAAAGAAAGGCCAGCAGGATCCAGGTATATCGATGGCGGTTTCTCAGTTTCAGGATCATAAGCGTTTGCTTTTAGCGACCCATTTGCTTAGCAAATAGGGCCAGAGGGCTATAGCGCCAGGCATGATCAGCAATTTGAAAAACCAGGAGGTGTCGTTGGTTTTTGGATCTATCTTTTCGGCGCCTTTCCAAATAAAGGCCAGCGCGAAGAACAGGCCCAGCAGCAGGTAGAAAAAGAACAGATTGACAACTAAGGTAAGAAGGGCTTCCATGATAGGACAGTATTATTTAGCGATTTGCGATCCGGGAAATATGCCCGAAAAGATACACAATAATCAGGAGTTTGTTGAAAATTCATCAATGCCTGCCCGAAAGGGGACTTCGGGGTGAACGGCAAATCTATAGACATAGAAACTTTCGAATTGTTACCTCCGTAACATTTGCGCTACTTTAGTGTTTATTGAAAATTGAGTCATTCCTCCATACGGGTTGTCAAATAAGAACAATTGTTTTCAAAGCAAAGAGAAAGGCCCTACCTTTGCGGCTTGAAGCGGCTGGTAGAAAGTTGCCGGTTGTTCGTACACAGTTTGACTTCCAACAACGAACAACTGCGAGCAAACAACAAACAACTGAATAGGCACAACAAACGTAAATTTCTATGAGTGAACAAATAAAACACGAGTGTGGTATCGGGCTGATCAGGTTGCTGAAACCGTTGGACTACTACCACAAAAAATACGGCACCGCCTTCTACGGCATCAACCAGTTGCAATTGCTCATGCAAAAGCAACGCAACCGAGGGCAGGACGGCGCCGGTATGGCCACCATCAAGCTGGATGTCGACCCCGGAAAAAAATACATCAGCCGCAAGCGCAGCATTGCCAGTAATTATCTGGAAGACCTGTTTCATCAGATCCATCGCCATTTTGAAGGCCTGCCTTCCGACAAGCTCAACGACCCGGCCTGGTTGAAGGAGAATAAACCCTATATGGGTGAATTGTTGCTGGGCCATCTGCGCTACGGTACCCACAGTAACAATTCTATTGAGACCTGCCACCCCTTTCTGCGGCAGAACAACTGGATCACCCG
>JAGQXQ010000216.1 GCA_020436535.1 Phaeodactylibacter sp. | reverse complement strand
AGGCCAAACGGCACCCGCAAATGGACCGACACATTTCGCCCCGTCTCCTCCGCGAAGTAGCGGAACCGGTTGAGGTACTGCCGGTAGCTGGTGTTGAGCAGGTTGAAGACGGCCAGGCTCACTTCGAAAGGTTGTTTGCCAAGGTGAAACGATGCTCCTCCCTCCAGTTTAAAGCGAGTATGGCCTGCAGGCGGGAGAGCGTAGTCGCTCCCCACCGGTACTCGCGTTTGCTCCAGCACATTGACCATGGCCAGGCGCAGGTAAGGAGCCTTTTTGCCATCTTCTCCCTTTTCAAAACTATACCGCAGGGCATGCTCCAACTGGTCGGGCGGCATCAGGCTGAGAGGTTCCGAACGGCTGCGGTTCCAGGCGCGCAGCAGCGAGGCCTGGCTTTCCAGCTGCAGGCCTGGCATCAATTCGTAGGACAGCTGCCAGTCGAGGCCCATCAGGCGGGCGTCAGACTGTGCATAGCCGAAAGCCGGGAAAGCCCCGCGGATAGTCAGCACGGGTTCTGGTTGGGGCTCGAGAAAAATGAAGTCGTCGATGACATTATAGAAGAGGTTGAGCGTAGCGCTTAGATTGTCTTCGTTGTCAAAATCTAAAGAAAGGCTGCTGTTAAAGGCGCGTTCCGGCTGCAGGTTAGGGTCGCCCGTTTCGAAGGAGGCGGCGCCGTGATGCACCCCGTCGCTGAACAGTTCGTTGACGTTGGGGGCTCTCCATGCCGTTCCGAAGTTGAATCGCAATTCCACCAGTTTAGGGAAGCGGTAGATGGCGCCGATCGTGCCGGAGAGGTTGCGAAAGGCGAGCTGCCGGTTGATGGTATCCCGCCCTTGCAGGCCCACATCCATCCACTGGTAGTCGTAGCGCAGGCCGCCTTCCACTTCCAGGGGGAAGGGGTAGTTTTTCCAACGCTCGATCCAGAAGAAACCAGCCGTATAGTTCTCATAATTAGGAATCAGCGCTCCGCGGTCGGTAGTATTGGCCTGCTGCATGAAGTGAGCGCCGATGCTGCCCCTCAACAAGTGGATGGGGTTGTGCTCCCAGCTCAGTTCGGCGGTATGGGTGGTGATCTCGAACTCGATCTGCGGCTCTTCGAAGTTGTCGGGCAGGTTGCCGTAGGGGCGGTGGGCGTCAAACTCCTGACGGCGGTTGAACTGTCGCGCCAGCTGTAGTTGCAGGCTGCCCAGTTCGCCGGTTTCCACTTCTCCTTTCCATTTAAATAGCTCGTGGTAGATGCGTTGTTGAGGCCTGCCCAGTTCGTAGGTGAAGGCGCCGTCCTGCAGTGGGCGTTCCCGTTCGATGGCGTTCGCCAGGTCGGTCAGGTTGCCGATGTGGGCGCCGCTAAAGATGCCCAGGCGGGTATAAAAGCGTGAGAAGAACAATTCGGTGTTCCATCGATCCTTTTTCAACCCCAGGGCCCAGGAGAAGTTGAGCTCCTCCACGCCGGTATTATCCAGGTAGTAATTGGGCGTTTTCAGGTTCCCGCCTCGTTTGACGGTGCCTTGCAGGCGGCCGCTGATGGGCAGTTTGCCGCTGAGCTGCCCTTCCAGCATACCGGAAGCCAGGCCAGTGCGGCCGTTGCTAAGGCCTTGCAGGTTGATTTCTCCGCCGATGCCGGGCTTTTCCCTTAAGGGGCGGGGTTCTATCAGGATCACTCCGCCAATGGCGTCGGCTCCATAGCGGACGCTATTGGCCCCTTTGATCACCGTTACCCTATCGGCCAGGAAAGGGTCGATCTCCGGGGCGTGTTCGTTGCCCCACTGCTGACCTTCCTGGCGCACCCCGTTGTTGAGCAGGAGCACCCGGTTGCTGTGCAGGCCCTGGATAACCGGCTTGGCGATGGTGGCGCCGGTATTGAGGACGGTGACTCCGGGCAGTTGCTCGATGGCGTCGCCCAGGGAGAGCGCCCGCCCCGAGCTGAGCTGGGCGGCGTCGAGGGTGGCGCTGGCCCCCGTCGACTTTACCGGTTCGGCTTTGCCTTTAACCAATACCTCTTCCATGAGGATGCCGTGGGATTCGAGAATGAAATCCTTTTGGGTATTTTTGGTAAGGGTAATGTTATGCACTATGTGGTTACAGTTCACATGGGAACACACAATGGTATAAGAACCTTCGCAGATATTAGCGATGAGGTAGCGCCCGTTTTCATCGGCAATAGCGCCGATATTACTGCCTTCAATAGCTACATTTGCGAAAGCTACCGGCTCCTGGGTATTCGCGTCGACAACCTGTCCTTCCAGGGTTATATCGCAGCGGTTTTGCGCCGTCAGCGCCTGAGCGCTAAGGGCAAATAACAGGAGCCATTGCCATTTCAGCAACAGCCTTTTCTTCATGTTTTACCTTTCTTTTCGATTTAAATAACAATATTTACACGAAAAAGGCAAAACAAGGCGGCCCACGCTCCCGGATGTGGGAGAGGCAAGGATGATTGTGAGAAAAGGAATAATTAAATTGTTCTTCCACCCGGAGAGAGGGCATGGAGGTGTGGGCCACCGGAGGCTCCGCTTCCAGGAATTGGGTATAATGGATGAGGCAGAGGATGCAATCGTGGTGCTTGAGCTCATCGCCGTGCAGGTGCTGGTCATTGCCACTGGCTTCACAGGCAGCAATGGGGCCGTGAGGCTCCAAAAGGAGATGCACTTCCTTCATGCCGGTTGGCAGGAGAAAGAGCAGGAGCAGGACTACACCCCCGAGCAGGCGATATGCTGGATGTCTCAACACTTTGGGGAATACATACTATTTGAACTTTTAAACACCGCAAATTAAAGCAATGTTTTTCAGAATGCTGTCTTTGGGCATCACTAGATGCTTCTTTTTAGCCACAAAGGCGCGAAATCTTCCTATCTTTCCCAAGAACAAAAAATGCCAAAAGTTATGTCTTCTTTTCTACGCGTCCTGCCGCTGGTATTCCTCACAGTGTTGTCGTTCGCCACCTGTTCTAAAGAAACTTCCGGGGACCCGGTCAACCATCTTCCGGAGATCGATACGCCAATGGAGGTATTGGCCTATGCTGATTCTCTTTTTACCTATACCATTCCAGTGGAAGATGTAGATGGAGACGAGCTGATGGTGGCCGTAGAAGGCCTGCCCGGCTGGCTCGCCTTCGATGCCGGCAACCGCAAGCTGAGTGGAACACCCTCCCGCCAGAATGAGGGAGCCAGTGAGCTGGCCATAATTGCCGATGACGGGAAGGGGCAGCGCAGCCGGCAACTTACCATCAAGGTGGTGGTAGTGCTCACCTTCCAGGAAAAGCTGGAGGAGGAGTTGCTGTACCATTTTCACCTGACCACTACCGGCATCCTGGGCGTATCAGCGGCAGTGGCTACTCCGGAAGGCGAATTGTTTGCCGCTACGGCCGGTAAGCACAGCCCTTTCAGCGAGGGCGCCGTCAACCCCAACCATCAATACCGCATGGCCAGTGTGTCCAAGATATTTACCGCCGCTCTGATCCTCCGCCTGGCGGAGGAAGGCCATTTCGGACTGGATGATAAGCTGTTCGATTACCTGCCTATCGATGGGTTGGAATACGGCGAAGCCATCACGATCCGACAGCTGCTGAGCCATACTTCGGGCGTGGTGGATCACCTCAACAGCAGCGACTTCTTTACGGGTAGCTGGATGACCCGTACCTGGACGAATGAGGATATTTTCAATTACGCAGTGCAAAAGGGCGCGCTGTTCGAGCCCGGTACGGCCTACGCCTATTCCAATACCGGCTTCTACATCCTGGGCGCTCTGGCTGAAAAGGTAACCGGCCTTAGCCTGAGCGATGCTTTTGAACAGTGGGTTTTTGAACCGCTGGGCCTGGAGCAGACCTTGTACGATGACTTTAGCAACCGCATTGCTCACATTGCCAACCTGGCGGAAAACGAAAGGGCTTATGAATATCATCTCTCCGCCGTGGGGGCCGCCGGAGCTATCGTTTCCACTCCCGGTGATGTCGCCAGGTTTGGCCTGGCGCTCTACGGAGGACAATTCATCAGCCCCGGCTCCCTGGAGCAAATGACTACGGACTATGGCTTTGCCGTCGGTGGCGACCACTACGGCCTGGGCACCCGCCTGTGGGACGACAACGGCATTATACATCACGGCCATACCGGTGCGCTGATGGACTACCGCACTATCCTGATGTATGTGCCGGCCAAGGGCCTCTGCATCGCTCTGGCCACCAATGACCCGCACAGCCGGTGGTACGACCTGGTAAACGGGTTGCTGGTGGATATGGTGCAGTTTTATTGAGCGGACTGTCCATAAATGTTAAAGTCAGGACAACAGCCGATATTTTTCTGTAACTAAATAGCAAAAAGAACGTTAATAATTTCGTATATATGTCTTGGGATAATTTCGGGATCTATACCTACGGCTTTTGTTCTTGACCTTTTTGTAAAACCTTGGCGGCGCCTATGAGACACATCCGATGGCCCTTAGCAGCCTTTGTGCTAACCTTGTCCTGCCTGATCGTTGCGATCGCAGACCCCTTCAATACGCCTCCAATCTTTGTGGAGCCGGTGGGCAGTTATATTCAGGCCTTTACGGAGACTCCTTTCCAACTGGACATCGAAGTTGAAGATGTTGATCATGATGTATTGAAAGTCACTGCCCACAACCTGCCGGGCTGGCTCACTTTCGACCCCTATCTTTTGCAATTGTACGGAAACCCTCAGCGGCTGGACAAGGGGGAATACGTGATTACCATCAAAGCCGATGACGGCCGGGTGGTCCGCACCAAGATGATCAGCCTGGAGGTAGCTTACGGCCATTCGGTAAAACAACACCTGGGAGAGGCTTTTACCAGCCTTTACAAAGAGGAAACCAGTAGCCTGCTGGGCGCTTCAGCAGCCATCATCACTCCTGACGGCTCTTTGTACACCTCAACTGTCGGGCGAAGCAACCCCCGGAATAACGAACCCGTTAATCCCAACCATCGTTACCGGATAGCCAGCGTTTCCAAGCTTTTTACTTCTGCCCTGATCCTCCGCATGGTAGAGGAAGGCCGTCTCCAGCTCGATGATAAATTGTACGACTACCTTCCGATAGAAAACCTGCCGTTCGGCAAAGAGGTGACCATCCGGCAGTTGCTCAGCCATACCGCCGGGGTCATCGATCATCTCAACCACCCTTCTTTTTACCGCGGCAACTGGGAGTATCGCACCTGGAAGCCAAGTGATATCCATTACTTTGCTTCCCGCCGCCGGGCGCGTTTCAAACCGGGCCAGGGGTATGCCTATTCCAATACCGGCTTCTACCTGCTGGGAGAGCTCATCGAAAAAGTGTTGGATAAACCACTGGCTGAAGCGTATAAAGAATATATTTTTGAACCGCTGGGCCTGAAACAGACCCTCTACGATACCTTTAGCACCCGCCAACATCATATCGACAGCCTTGCCGAGAACGCCCGTGCTTACGAATACCACCAATCAGCAGTAGGCGCTGCTGGCGCCATCGTGTCCACACCCAGTGATATGGCGCGCTTTGGGCATGCCCTTTATACCGGCCAACTGGTAAGTGATACCTCTCTGCAGGAGATGGTCAAAGACATCGGCAATTCCGTCGGCGGCGACCACTACGGCCTGGGCATGCGCCTGTGGGACGACAACGGCATCATCCACATGGGCCACACCGGCGCTCTGATGGGCTACCGCGCCATCCTGATGTATCTGCCGGAATACGACGTAACCATCGCACTGGCCACCAATGACCGCCATTACAAGTGGTACGACCTGGTGAACGGCCTGATGATGGAAATGGCGGATTATTATCGGTGATGAATCTTTACCGCTCCAACCCTTTCACCATTCCCAACTGATACAACAAAAACCGCGTCCGGAACTCATAGAAATCGATCAACTGCTCGGTCGACTGGCCGGAGCCGTGGCCGCTGTCGTAGTTGATGTACAGCAGGATCGGGTCTACCTGGCCGGGATTGTTCTGTAAGGCCGCGGCGAATTTTTTGGCGTGCAGCGGGTCCACCCGGGAATCATTCTCTCCGGCAATGATCAGGGTGGTGGGGTGGTTGACGCCCATGCGGATATTGTGATAAGGTGAATACTGCAAGATGTTTTGAAAGTCTTCCTTTTTATCGGGGTCACCATACTCCGGTATCCAGTAGCGGGCGATGAGGAACTTGTGATAGCGGATCATGTCCAGCAGGGGTACGGCGCAGGTCGCCGTTTTAAAAAGGTCGGGGCGTTGGGTGAGCACAGCGCCGACTAACAGGCCGCCGTTGCTACCGCCTTCCATTGCCAGCTTGTCGGTATTGGTGTAGCCTTCGTTGATCATATACTCTGCAGCGGCTATAAAATCATCGAAAGTGTTCTGCTTTTTGTTCAACATACCATCTTCGTGCCATTGTTCGCCGAACTCGTCGCCTCCTCTCAACCCTACCTGGGCAAATACGCCGCCCCGGTTGATGAACATAGCGCGCAGGCCAACAAAGGAAGGCGAGATCCCAATATTAAACCCGCCATAGCCGTAGAGTAAGGTGGGGTTTTGGCCGTTCAGCTCCAGCCCTTTCTTATGGACGATGAAGATGGGAACCCGGGCGCCGTCTTTAGAATTGAAAAACTCGATGCGCGCTTCAATATCTTCGGTATTGACCGGTACTTCCTGTTCGTAGAAAAGTTCCCATTCCAGGGCTTTGTCCTCCAATTTACCGGGGGCGAGGCGGAAGATCTTAGATGGGCTGGTAAAGGTGCTCAGTCCTACGAAAACAGCATCCACATCGCGGTTATAACTCACCCATGAGATATTGCCCACTTCCGGCGCTTCGATCTCCTTGATGAATTTACCTTTGAGGCCATACAAGCGCAGGCGGCTAAGCACATCCTTTTTTTCCTGGGTAATGAGGTATTTATCGGTTACGGTATAATTTTCCAGAATGATATCTTTCTTTTCGGGAATGAGCACTTTCCAGTTTTCAAAACCGGGCTGGCTCTTCTCCGCTACCATCAGTTTGAAATTAGGGGCTTCGTGATTGGTGTAGAAGTAGATCTTATCATCGATGGCGTTGGGATTAGCGCGGTATTTTTGGTTGGCGTATATCTCTACCGGTTCCGAATCGGAACCGATCTGCTTCATGCGCAGGGAATGCGAAGCGTAGAAATCGCCTTCGCTGTAAAAGGTGAGGTCGCTGTAGCGCGTATCAAAAACCGAGGCTATATTCTTGGCGTCTGCGGGCACCAGCAGGGTTACATCTTCGCTGCGCGGGCTGCCGATCTTATGGAGGCGCACCTCTACAGGTTTTTGCTGGTCGATCATCTCCTGAGTGCGCACCCATAGGTAAGCATGCTGCTCATCTTTGGTCCAGGAGAAATTGCGAAGCCCCTCGATGGGGTCTCCCAGCACCTCTCCCGTTCTTGTATCTATAATATAATAGGTACTGATCTCTGCGCCTTTGGACTGTACGCCCACCGCGACCCGTTCCGCCTTTTGAGTATAATCACTTCCCGTCATGGACGATTTGCCGGAGGGATCCAGTTTTTCCGGATCGAACAGAAGGATATCTTTGCCGTCGATACGGGTGTAGAGTTTGGACTGCTTGTCCCCTTTTTTTCTAATGGTGTAAAATTGCCGGTCGGCGACCAACTGGATGGGGCTGATGATGTCACGGTCTATATAGGCCTGTATCTCGTCGCGCAAACCTGGAATCGCCGGGTAGGAACCATTGACGTGATCGAGGGTAGCTTCGTGCTGGGCGCGGCTCCAGTTTTTCACTTTTGGAGCTTTTTTATCTTCCAGCCAGCGGTAAGGGTCCGTCAGGTAATAACCGTGCAGCGTATCGACTACAGGATGCTCATCGGTTTTCGGGAAAATGAATTGTGCTTCGGTTGTGTTCATCATGATCAGGGTAAATACAATTGCAAGCGCTGAATGTAGAATAGTACGTTTCATAAGGGGAATTGGTTTAGATTTGGTGGAAGGCAAAAATAGAGAATGTTTGAGGAATAGAGAGGAAGTTCAAAGGAAAAAGCCCGACTTTTTACTAATGCCCGGAAACTGCCGCTCGATGTCAATCTCTCCTGGCTATGGGCTTTTAGAAATCTTGTAACATCCTGTTATCCTTACTTCACATGCCACCGCACCCCAAAGTCAAACGGCGTCCAAAGTGCAGCTGGCAGCCAGGCCTGCTTAAAGGCGTCATTCACCCAGGTGTTGCTGGTGCGCAGGCAGGAGTAGTGGCCACGCACTTCGAAAAAGCGGTCGCCGGCTGTGTAGCCGTAGGCTTCGATGGGCAACAGGTTTCCCTTTTCGTCCTTTTGAAAGGACCGGTTGATGAAATTACTCAGGGCATCCGTTTGCAACGGGCAGAGCTCCAGCTTTCGCCAGGAGGCCTGTCCTTCCGGATAGCTGATCACGTGCATAGCAGCGGGGGTATTCAGGAAGGCAGCGCGGAAGGCGGTGCCGGGGGATAAGTCTTTCCAGGCAGGCGTTTTTCGGTAGAACTCCCGGTCCCCCCAGCCGAAGGCGAGGAAGCGGGTGTCGGAAAGAGAGGCCAGCCTGCCCCGCAGGGAAGGCTCCACCTCGTCTATCGGCAGGACGAGGAAGAGGTGGATGCCGTTAGTGGCCAGGTAAGCGGCCTGTTTTTCTTCACACTCCACCTTTTCTGTTGGCCGGAGGGTAAAGAAAGAAAGCAACAGGGCGGTGATGAGGTAACCAAGGGCCAACCCGGTTAGGATATAAAGAAAGCGGCGCAAGGCTGTGAAAAGATATTTCATGGAGGGAATTTACCGAAAAAATATCGGAAAAACCTCTGTCCGGGCGTGTTCAACAGAGCCAACGCATCTATTCAACCAGAAAGGGAAAATAACTCTTCCCCGTTCCTTTTTGCCGGAGAAGCTGACCAATGAGTGGAAAGGAAAGCAAAAGATCGACGAAAAGCGCCTTTTGAAGGGCGTTTCCGGGCAGGCCTTAAACTGGGATCTTATGAGAGTAGGTTGGAGCAAATAGGTGACACAGTAAAAGAGTAGGAGGATTTACAGGTTTAACAGCCTGCTTCCGAAGGATTTAATCCTGTAAATCCACACAAAAAACTACTTGTCACCCATCTGCATCATCTCGGCGAAGTCCTTCACCTCATAGTCCTTCGGGCGGGCAAATTCGCTGGCAGCCACCTTTGTCTTGTCGAGTTTGACGACGGACAGCAGCAAGGTCATGCCTGTTTCCGGGACAGCAACCTCTACTTCCATAGGAAAGCCGGGAATATCAGAAGTAGCAACCATACCGCCCATCTGGTTGGCGCCCGGGGCTTTGATCTCCGGCGCCTTCAGCTTATCCGTCACCCAGATGTATTGCACCATTTCTTCACCTTCCTGCATCGAGGTTACCTTAAATCGCTGGCAAGCATACTCCAGGATGTCTTTCTTTTCGTTCAGTTTTTCCACTTTGGGCGTTTCCTGGCTGGCGGCCTGCTCTTCCATCTCTTCCGTTTCGATCATATAGACGGCCTGCTCGTCGTCTTTGACCACAAAGTTTTCTCCGCTTTCACCATTGACGATGATCTTGCCCATCATGTCGCCCATCATGCCCCCTTCCATGAAGGTCATCATGCTTTTTTCACCGTATTTGACGACCATTTTCTCCGGCATAAAGGCCGCCATCATTTCGGCGCCTTCTCCCTTCATTTCGTATTTGTACTCCACGGTACCGTAGAAGGTTTTCTGGGCGGAGAGCGTCGTGCTGCCGAGGGCGAGCAGCAACAGATAAAAAATTACTTTTTTCATATTGAGTTCATTTGTGAGCGCACAAGATAAGGGTTTTAAGTACATGGACTGAATTAAGGAATGACTGAATTAATGAATATAAAAGGTTCAACCGATTTCTACTCTTTCGCCCTTTCGCGCCGCCTCATAAATTGCTTCCACTATGCGAATATCCCTCATCCCTTCTTCTCCAGGCACCAGCATGGGCCTGCTTTCCATGATTGCCAGCGCGTCATCATCCATCTGTTTGGCTTGCTGGTTGGGAATGCGGGCGTCGAAGTGGCGGCCGTCGCTGGCTTCCCCACGAATGCCGCTGTAGGATTGGAAAGGGGAAAGCCTGGCCCAGCCGTCAGTATAGGTAACGTGCAGGCCGTTCATACTCATGCCCAGGCTGGTGGCACATTCGGCGCGGGCACCGCCGGGAAACTCCAGCTCAAAATGGGTGGTTTCGTCCACTTCGGTGTAGATCTCCGGGCGTTTGGTTGAATGGCGGGCCCTGGCCACGGCAATGGGCTCTTCACCGATGCAGTAGCGGGCGGCGTTCAGGGGGTAGACGCCCATATCGTACATAGCGCCCCCGCCCATTTTTTTCTTTTGCTTCCAGTGATCAGTCCGGCCGTCGTAGTAGCCGGCGGAGGCCTTTACCAGCGTTGGTTTTCCAAACACCCTTTCCCGTCCGATGCGAATGACTTCCTGAGTGTTGGGTTCGTGCTGCATGCGGTAACCCAGGGCCAGAGACACCTTGTTGTCGCGGCAGGCTTTGATCGCCGCTGCGCATTCGGCTGCCGTCCGGCCCATGGGCTTTTCGCAGAAGACGTGCTTGCCCGCATTGGCGGCGCGCACGCAGAATTCTGAATGCATAGAAGTGGGCAACACTACATAGACGATATCGATATCCGGGTTATCGGCAATGGCGTCGAAGTTTTGGTAGTTGTAGACGTTCTGGCCGGGGATGCCGTATTGCTTTTGCCATACCGGGATCTTCCAGGGGGAGCCCGTCACGATGCCGGCAAGATAACAGTGCCGGGTTTGCTGCAGGGCGGGGGCCAGCAGGTCGGTACTGTAGTAACCGAGGCCAACCAGGGCAATGCCCAGTTTGTCTTTTCGGGAGCGGGAGAGGAAACTGGGTAAGATCAGAGCGCCGGCGCCCATAGAGAGGGTTTGGATGAACTGGCGGCGGGTAGTGGTTGGTGTTGTCATGTACTGTCGGGTTTTTGTTGGCGAATGAAACAACTAAATATAATAAATGGGGGGCGGGCATTATTGTTTTTAAGAGTTATAGTATGTGGTGGGTATTAAATTTTCTGAAAATAATTTTTTGTTTGAAACAAATAGTTTTTACATTTGTTTTCCAGGGCCCTGTAAGGAATTTTTTTAGAACTTTCACCTCCAACCTAATGAACCGCCGGTTACCTTCAACCATACCAAATCACTCAACCTCCATCGCTCTCACTCACATTCCCTTTGGCTTGCGCGGGCACCGATTGCTCAGCGTGGAAGAAGTACCCCGGGGACTGGCCTGCGATTGCATTTGCCCGGCCTGTGGTGCCCGGCTGGTGGCAAAGAAGGGCGCCCGGCAGGCGCACCACTTTGCTCACTATCGGGGCCATGCCTGCGCCAACGCTCTGGAGACCAGCCTGCACCTCAAAGCAAAAGAGGTCTTCGAGCGGGTGCGGCGAATAGTGGCGCCTGCTGTTTTCCTGCACCGGCAGACGGCGCCTGTTTTCGATGCCCAATTGCTGCGCTTCGAGCGGGTGCGACTGGAGCAGCACCTGGGCAGCGTCGTGCCGGATATCATTCTGGAAACGGGGCCGAAGAAGCGGTTGCTGGTGGAAATCGTCGTATCCCACCGCTCCGGAAGTGCGAAAGTCCGGAAGTTGAAAAAACAGGGGCTTTCAGCCATCGAGGTGGATGCACTGGCCATCTACCGGCAGATGATCAAAGATTGCGGGGAGTTTCGGGCGATTGATTTTGAACAGGCCCTGGTGCAGGGGCTGGAACACAAGCGCTGGCTGTTCAACGATAAACAACAGCGGATAGAATATAAACTGCGGAAGCAAGCGGCCGAACGGCCGGCCAAGCATCGATTTTTCAAAGGATATCACGGCTACATCGTCCCGGGCTGCCCTCTGGAGAAGCGGCGGTGGCGCTCCGGCTTCCGGCAAGGCGAGTACTACGCCAATCTCTGGCAAGACTGCCTGTACTGCCATCGGCGGTTTGAGATTGTTTATGAAACGGCTCTGGCCGGCTTCGAAGAAGTGCCGCAGCACCCTTTGGCAGTAGTTTGCTGGGGACATTTACCGCTACCCGGAGCGGTAGGTTGGGCCAGTAGCGTGTAGCAATATGCAACAATTATGGGGTGGCCGCAAATAGCCTAACAATATAACCATTTCACCCTATAACAATATGGCCAGAACTCCAGAAAAAAGTCCTTAGCACTTTGCTTTCGAAGCAGCGAAGGTTCGGCTAATATTGTCCAGGCACCTACTTATTCCTCCAACAACCCCTCCAACACCCGTTTCAGGTATTTCAGCTCCTCCAGGCGTTTTTCCACCAGATGATCCTCTCTGTCGAGCCCATCCAGGTATTGTTCCGCCAGGGTGATGAATTGAGCGGTGCTGCGGGTATTTGTAATTGTTTGCTCTTTATTGGCCAGGCCCATCCGCATAGCTGCAGCCAGGGTTGCCATCGCTGCCGCTTCCAGTTTCACCGGGGGCAATTGTTGGGCCTGATATTTTTCGGTGAGGTTGAGCGTTTCTTCAAAACATTGGATGGCCGCCGGGAAGTGTTGCATTTCGTAGTGAAGGCCGCCCATGTACTTGAGCGCCTGGATCGTCAGCAAAGCGCTTTCGGAAGGCGGTAGCCGCCGGAGGATCGATAAACTCTCTTCGTGGCGCCGCAATGCTGCCGTCATATCCCCTCCTGTCTGATGCATGGCGCCCAATTGCTGTAACGCGTGGGCAAGTTTCAGCCGATACGGCCGCCCGAGATTGTGATAGTGGCCGATGGCCTGCTTCTGGCTCGACAACGCAGCCGGTGAGTCTCCCCGGGCGTGATACAGTTGCGCCAGTTCCTCCAGCAGTTCAGGCAAGCCTGCAGGGCCTTCGGCAGAGGCGAGGGATTGTTCATAGGCCCGAACGGCTTCCTGCAAATCGCCACATTGATCCAAGGTTCTTGACATATCTCAATTTCCAGTTTTACGTGCTAAGCCGCGTCATTTTTAATTGATTGAAAATGGCATTCGGCCCGGTGAAACTCAACTGCTTCGTTGGTTAGAAACCATTTAGTTTTAGACGGTTTCCGGCTCAGGAAGTAACAGAATCAATGCCCGATATTTCGAGGCTATCATATTATTCCCTACCTTACCGGTTTACCTTTTTAACTAAAATAGCTCTTATGGTTATTGATAAAAATAAAGTAGTAACCCTACACTATAAGCTACAAGAGGGCAGTGCCGAAGGCAATCTCATTGAAGAGACTCATGGCAAAGATCCTCTGGTTTTTCTCTATGGCGTTGGTCAGATGATCCCCGAGTTTGAGCGGCAATTGGAGGGAAAAAAAGAGGGCGATACCTTTTCTTTTGGCATTCAGAGTAGTGACGCTTACGGAGAGCATGACAGCCAGGCTATCGTTACCATTCCCAAAGACAGTTTCGTCGTAGATGGTGAACTAGCTACCGACCTGCTCGAAGTGGACAAGGTCATCCCCATGAGAGACGGAGAAGGCAACCAACTGCTGGGTACAGTAATGGAGGTTAGAGAAACCGAGGTACTCATGGATTTCAACCACCCCATGGCGGGTGTCGACCTTTATTTTACCGGTAATATCGAGTCCATTCGGGAAGCTACTTCTTCCGAGCTGGAACACGGCCATGTACACGGTGAGGGGGGGCATCAGCATTAAGTAAGTTGAATATCCTTAATTTAACGGATACTGCTTCGGAGGCATAGCACTGATAGCTCTGTTCCAGTAGCCTCTCGGAGAAGCACTTGATGGACTGCGAACGGCAAATATTNNNTGCACTGCGTTGCTCGTCAGTCACGTAGCTCCACTATGTTCCTTCCTCGGCGCCTTGTTCAGAACAATATTTTCTCTTTCTCGGCTCACCAACACTTCTCCGACAGGCTCCTGGAGGCAATCGTTACATTGCTGTATGGTTTATCCGTCCGACATAACTGCAATCCAAGGCGGATATTGTTATGCTGAATGTGTCCACCTATCTTAAGAGTCAGGCGATTGTCAGTTGTTGGTGGATCGCGGCCCTTTAGCCCCAACCAACAACTGACAACCCCGCCTACTGTTCTCCAAAAGCCTCTCTTACGATCCTTTCCTGCTGCTGGTCGTGGACCTTTTTGAAGCCGGTGGCCGTAGAGGCGCTCGATTTGCGCGCTACCAGATGGAGGTCGACGTCCAGGCCGATTTCTTTATTCACAAAGATGGAATGCATGAATTGCCAGGCTCCCATATTGGAAGGTTCTTCCTGCACCCAGATTGCTTTGGCGTTGGGATAGCGTTCGAAAGCTGCCTGTAGCTGCTTGGCCGGCAACGGATAAAGCTGCTCTACCCTTACGATCGCTACATCATCGCGTTGGTCGTTGCGCTTTTTCTCCAGCAGATCGTAGTAGACCTTGCCCGTGCACAACAGCAGGCGCTCGATTTTTTTGCCACTTTTGGGCCCAACTGCCGGATCATCATATACTTCCTGGAAGCGGGTGCCGGCCTCAAAGTCGGAAATATTGGAAACGCATTCGGGGTGCCGCAATAACGATTTTGGGGACATTACGATCAGCGGCTTGCGGAAGGGCCGCGCCAGCTGACGGCGCATCAGGTGGAAAAAGTTGGCCGGCGTAGTCACATTGGCAACGGTCATATTAAACTCCGCGCAGGACTGCAGGAAGCGTTCCAGCCGGGCGCTGGAGTGCTCCGGCCCCTGGCCTTCATAACCATGCGGCAACAGCATAACCAAGCCGCTCATGCGCCGCCACTTGGACTCACCTGCCGTGATGAACTGGTCAACCATGGTCTGGGCGCCATTGTAGAAGTCGCCGAATTGAGCCTCCCAGATAACCAGCGTGTCGGGCGAGGCCAGAGAATAACCATACTCAAAGCCAAGCACACCAAATTCAGAGAGCAGGGAGTTGTAAATGAGAAACTGGCCCTGCTTTTCCTGAATATGGTTGATGCGGTTGTAGGGCGCATAGGTCTTTGCATCGCGGAGAACGGCGTGCCGGTGGGAGAAGGTGCCCCGACGGACATCCTGGCCGCTCATCCTTACATTGCTGCCCTCCATGAGAATACTCCCATAGGACATCAACTCGCCCATTGCCCAATCCAGGTTATTGTCTTCCAATTGTTTTTCTTTCCCTTTCAACAAGCGGTTGATCTTGCTCAACGGATGGAATCCCTCCGGGATGGACATCAGGTGATTGATGAGCTTGTCGATCTGCTCCCGGTCAATACCGGTTTCCGGGGATTCTTCAAAATCTTCCGCGCTGGTGGCTTTGTTGAGCACCCTCCAGGCCTGTTCCGGCTCCTGGTATTCGTAGGGCAGGGGGTGCTCCCGCACCTCATCGAGGCGGTGCTGCAGGCCGTTCCAGAAGGATTCTTCCATCTCTTCGGCCAACTTCTTGTCGACCTCACCCCGGTCAATCAGTTTTTTGTTATAAATCTCCCGGGGGTTGAGGTGGTTCTTTATGATCTTGTACATTTCCGGCTGGGTGAACTGGGGGTCGTCGCCTTCGTTGTGGCCATGCCGGCGGTAACAAACCATATCGATAAAGACATCATTGTTGAACTTCTGGCGGTATTCAACCGCGAACTCTGATGCCCAGAGTACTGCTTCCGGATCATCGCCATTGACGTGGAAGACCGGCGCCTGCACCACATTGGCCACCCCGGTACTATAGGTGGACGAGCGGGCGTCGTCAAAATCAGTCGTGAAACCGATCTGATTATTGATCACAAAGTGGATGGTCCCTCCGGTGTAGTACCCCTCCAGCTGGCTCATTTGCACCGTTTCGTAGGCGATTCCCTGGCCGGCCAGCGCGGCATCGCCGTGGATGAGGATCGGCAGGATGCGGTCGTAATCGCTGTCGTACAAGATATCTGCCTTGGCACGGGCAAAACCCTCGACTACGGTGTTGACCGCCTCCAGGTGAGAAGGGTTGGGCGTGAGCTTTAAGTGCACCGTTTTGCCGGAAGGCGTTTCGACCTGAGAGGAGAAGCCGAGGTGGTATTTCACATCGCCGTCGCCGAAGCTGAGGTCCGGGATGGCGGTGCCTTCAAATTCGTTAAAGATTTGCTCGTAGGTTTTACCCATAACATTGGCCAGCACGTTGAGGCGCCCGCGGTGCGCCATACCGATAATCACCTCCTCAACTTTATCTTCGGCTCCTTTGTTGATGATGCCGTCGATAGCGACAATGGCGGTTTCTCCTCCTTCCAGTGAGAAGCGCTTCTGGCCGATGTACTTGGTGTGAAGGAATTTTTCGAATACGACGGCGCCGTTCAGTTTTTCCAATATCCGGCGCTTCTGATCGTGGCTCAGCCCATAGCCGCCATCCGGGTCGGAGGACTCGATCTTGTCACGTATCCAGCGGCGCTTCTCGCGGTCCTGAATGTGGTGGTATTCAATACCAATATTCCCACAATACACCTTTTTCATGTGGGCGATGATCTCATGCAGCGTAGCATTTTCGAGGCCCACTTCTTTGCCGGCCACACAAACGGCATTCATATCTTCCTCGCTGAGGCCGAAGTCATCCAGGTTGAGATGGGGGCGCCGGTCCCTCCGTTGACGGATTGGGTTGGTGGTGGAGAGCAGGTGGCCACGGTTGCGGAAAGCCTTGATCAGTGCAAGGGCTTTAAATTCCCGCTCCAGGTTGGCCGCTACGGGGGGGGTGGCGGTAACTCCGGCCTCACTGTGGCCATTCGTGCTGTGGGCAAAATCGAAGCCCTTAAAGAAGGCTCGCCAGCTTTCTTCCACCAGGCCAGGGTCCTGCTGATATTTTTCATACATCGACTCGATGTAAGACGGATGTGCGTTGGCTATAAATGAAAAATCACTCATCTCTTTTCACTTTACATTAGATTGTGAAGAACAAATATATAGGCTGCGCTATTTGTGCCATACTTTTTAACGGAGAAAAATGCTCCCGGTTCGAATTTAGCGCCAATTAAAGAGGGCTTTTTAATAAATGCAAGTAAACCAGGTAATAAATGGCCTTGACGGAAGGGGGGCGGGAAGAAAGCTCTTTTCACTTTACCGGGAAAAAGGCGAAAAATGAAGAGCAAAACCCTTTTCATATTCTCTCTTAAATAAAGCTATTCTATACCGACGTTGAAGTGGTTTGGGAATCCAAACCATCTTCAAGTACGGTATATACTGGCTGAAGTAGGTTTAGGATTTCCCAAACCACTTCGTGTCAAGTATAGATATTTAATCACACATGCAAAAGAGAAGAGATATAAAGAAAAAAAAGACAGGGAATCAAATTTCAATGATGAACTTTCTTTTATGCTGAGTGGGGTTTATATCGATCAAATAAAAAAGAATCTGGATTATTCCAAAGTTTAGGAACGCTAGGCGATTATTGGACCAGGTCCGAAAAAGATTTTACTACTGCATATCTTTATCGTTTTCATAGAGGCAGTAGAATATATCATAGAGCTTGTTTTTATAAGAGTTGGGCAGTCGTTTGTCGGTGTATTCATAGATAAGTAGGTGGCCAAAATGGTTAGATTGCTCCAGTAGGGCGTTGACCGCCAACCCCAGCGTCAGGCCCCCGGTCCACTACCAGCCCCGATGGGAGGGCCGGATCAGAGAACTGTTGTCGCCGATATTGACGAAGGCGGCTCAGCAGAAGGGTGGCTTCTGGCGGGCCGCCCCCTCGAAACTTCTATCCACCAGAAAGAGGCCGCCGCCTGCCAGGATGCTCAGTTTCTGCAGCCGGCCACCTGTATAGTGAGCAAGCCGGGCAACTGTTGAGGGAGTTGAATTAGCTTGTCGGGAGGGTTCGGAATTCGCGGTTCGCAGAGGGTCCGCCGAATACCGGCCTACCGAATACCGAACACCGAACACCGCAGTTCCCAGGGAGGCCTACCGAATACCGAACTCCCTTCTTTTGCCTTTTAAATTGCTTTTTCTCCATTTACTTTTTGCCGCCAGCATAGAGCGCCGTATTTTCATCCGCTTAAGTAAATAACTATTTTTTTGATGAATTTCGTAGGCCAGTTGAACGCCGGAATAAAGGCAACCCCATGGTGCCGCGGAGAGTCGTGTTTGGGGCTTTCAAGTGGCTCCATGCCACAAAATTCATCAAGGAACAAAACAATGCTAATGACAAAAGTTTACGCCTTTTTATCAGCTTTTTTCTTACTCATGCTGGCCTCTCCTTCCTACGGCCAGCTTTCCTTTTCCAATGGCAATGATCTGTTATCCAACTCCAGTTTTCACAGCGGGGTGGCCATTGCCGTTGTGGATATGAATGGCGATGGGCTGGACGATATCGTCCACTTATCTCAGGGGCGGGAGTTGCATATTGAATATCAGCGGCCCGGTGGGGTTCCTTTCCTAAACTATTTTTTTGGAAGCCTATCCGGACAGAGCCAGTGGAGCATGTGCGTGGCGGATGTGGATAATGACGGTTACAATGATGTACTGGCTGGCGGCCGCTATGATGAAATAAAGCTGGTTCGCGCCATGGAAGGCGGCGCCAATTATGAGATGAGCACCCTGCCTGGCCCCGGCCTTTTCGTCCAGGGCTCCAACCTGGTGGATATCAACAACGATGGCTGGGTCGACTTTTTTGGCTGCCACGATGATGGCGAAAGCCGGATATGGGCCAATGACTCTACCGGCAACTTCAATACTGCCGATGAGTGGATCGATATGGCCACCGTTCCCGCCTCCGACAATTCGGGCAACTACGGCAGCATCTGGACCGATTTCGATAATGATGGCGACATAGACCTTTACATCGCCAAATGCCGGCAAGGAGTGAACAACCCTTCCGACCCGCGCCGCATCAATGCGCTCTACCTCAATATAGGGGATAATAATTTTATCGAAGCTGCCGATTCCTTCAATCTCAAGATCGGCGCTCAATCCTGGACGGCCGATTTTCAGGACATAGACAATGATGGCGATTACGATTGCTTCATTACTAATCACGATGTGCCGAGCATGCTGCTGGAAAATGACGGGGCGGGTCATTTTACCGATATTACCGCCGGCAGCGGCATCAACATAGCCGGCCTGCCCATTCAAGGAGTTATGCGGGACTTTGATAACGACGGTTTTGTCGACCTGCTGGTTGCCGGTACCCGGCAACACCTGTTTCTCAACAATGGTGACCGGACCTTCACCGAAGTGCAGGGCGCTTTCAGCGGCAACCACATGGAATCCTTCGCCATTGGCGACCTCAACCACGATGGCTTCCTCGATATCTATGGCGGCTATGCCCAGGTGTACACTACGCCCAGCAATATCGATGATGTGATCTGGCTGAACGATGCTGCCAGCGGCAATAATTTCATAGCCGTCAGCCTGGTGGGAATTGAAAGCAACCGCAACGGTATCGGCGCCCGGATCGAAGCCTATGGCCCCTGGGGCCTTCAGGTGCGGGAAGTACGCGCCGGAGAGAGTTACGGGATCATGAATTCCATGACCCAGCATTTCGGCCTGGGCGCACACGAGATGGTAGATTCTTTGGTCATCCGTTGGCCCAGCGGCAATATCGATACCGTACAAAACCTGACCGCCAACCAGTTTGTCACGGTCATAGAAAACAGCTGTACTTCGCCGGCGGCCTACATCGATTACGAGGGCAGCACTGTGATGTGCGAAGGGGATATCCTGCCGCTGTTTGCTCCGGAAGGGTATACCTACGTCTGGAGTACCGGCGACACCACTCAATCGATTGTGGCGGCCGAGGCCGGCAGTTATAATGTGACGGTTTATAATGGGTCGGACTGCTTCGGCGTGTCGCCTAGTGTGATCATTACCCTCAATCCGGACGCCACACCTTCTATTACTGCTGAAGGGGAAACCCGCTTTTGCCGGGGCGGTTCGGTTATCTTGTTGGCCTCGGAAGCGGAAAGTTATTTCTGGTCGAACGGTAGCACCTCCCTCTTTACAGAAGTGACAGAAAGCGGGGACTATACAGTCACTACCCCCGGCCTGTGCCAGGAGTTCACTTCCGAGCCGATAAGCGTTACCGTTCTGGAATCTCTGGTTCCGGAAGTCGAATCGGCTAATTTTGTGAACGGCCAGGCGGAAATCTCTGTCATTGGCGCCAACATTCAGTGGTACGATAGCCCGGATGCTACTGTCCCCATCGCTGCCGGCAGCCTGCTGGCCACTCCGGTTGATTCCGATACCGCTTTTTATGCGGAAAACATTACGCTCTATCCGGGTGAACAGTTCCTCACCGGTATGCCTTCCCATCAGGGAGGCAATTACAGTGGCAACCAATACAACGGGGCTGTCATTTTTGATTGCCTCAGCCCTTTCACCTTGCAGGAGGTTTTGGTGTACACCGACACGGAAGGGCCCCGCATCATAGAATTACAGGATGCCAATGGCAATGTATTGCTCAGCCGCCAGGTAGACATTAGCCCTGGCCTTCAGGTGCTGACGCTGAATTTCGACATAGAGCCGGGCACAGATCTTTCTCTGACCACCAATACCGACTTCAATCTGAGCCAGTTTGGTTTCGAGAGTGCGCGCCTGCGCCGCTCTGATCAGAATGTTAATTATCCATATGGGGTGGAGGATGTCGTTGAGATCAAAACCTCCAACCTGGGTAATGACCGCTATTACTATTTCTTCAACTGGAAGATACAGAAACCCAGTTTTGAATGCGTGAGCGACCGGGTGGAGATTGCATTGATGGTGGTGGGTACGAATGATGTGGCAGCCGGTAGCAGCCAGCTGGCCGTTTTGCCCAATCCGGTATCCACCCTGTTGGAAGTGAAGCTGCCCGAGCTGCAGCAAGAAGCCGCGGCTTTGAAAGTATTGAACGCTACGGCTCAGTCCGTTCAGGAATACGGCGTTCGCCGTGGGGATGCTCATGTTCAGCTGGATATGGAGGGATTGCCCGCCGGGCTTTACTTCATTCAGCTGATGGATGGAG
>JAGQXQ010000215.1 GCA_020436535.1 Phaeodactylibacter sp. | reverse complement strand
CCAACAAATTAACTTAATACATGTGCTGGCCACCGTTGATGGCATAGTTGGCGCCAGTAATGAAGCCTGCATCTTTAGAAGCCAGGAAGGATACCAGGTGAGCAATCTCATAGGTGCCACCCAGGCGCCCTACCGGAATACCTTTGATGATCTTGGCGCGGATCTCTTCCGGCACAGCCATAACCATATCCGTAGCGATGTAACCCGGAGAAATGGTATTAACGGTAACCCCCTTGCTTGCAACTTCGATCGCCAGTGTTTTGGTAAAGCCGTGCATACCGGCCTTAGCTGCCGAATAGTTGGCCTGGCCGAACTGTCCGCGCTGGCCATTGACGGAGGAAATGTTGATGATGCGTCCGTACTCCTGGTCAAGCATGGGATTGATCACATGACGGGAACAGTTAAAAGCACTGTAAAGGTTTGTCTTCATAACAGAATCCCAGTTCTCAAAAGTCATTCTTTTGAAAACGCCGTCCCGGGTGATGCCGGCATTATTAACCAAAATATCAACAGTGCCGATGTCATTCTGTATTTTTTCGATCATCTTGCCTACCGATTCAAAATCAGAAACGTCAGCGTGGTAGAGGGGAACATCATAGCCTTCTTTCTTCATCTCTTCGTTCCAGCGCTCTGCTTTGGATTTGGTGTGATAGTTGGCAATGCAGAGGTAGCCATCGTCTACCATGTGTTTGACCATAGCAGTTCCAAGGCCCCCAGTTGCGCCGGTTACCAGAGCTACATACTTTCTTCCGTCTTTCTTCATAATGATTGGATTTTTTTGTTCGTTTGGCGATTATGTGAGTTCAATGCAAATATATAGATATTTAGATGCTTTTTACGTGGAAAACGTTCTGAATTTACTTTGCTTTCCTCAATTAGTCCATTAATGGCTTCTAGATAAGATACATTTTCATAAATAAATGTTTTTCAAAAAAATACAAAATGAAATGGAATATTATTTATGAGAATGGGATGAAAAGCCACTAAAGTCAACCCATCAAATTATTTCAATTGTTGCGTTTTCTTTTAGAGAATGGCGGTATTTCTATTAATTTCATGGCGTCATTTTTTCCTTTCTCCAGTTAAGTAACAATAAAAAAGTCCCAAATAGATAAGTAGTCGGGGCCAGGTGCCTTATCCGGAGCATACGATTTTTGGAAGAGAGCCGGCCAGCCCCAACCCAGGGAAATTACAGCGTGTGGAGATATTCCATCACTCAAAAAGGCATTGAACTATGGCATCTCAGGAACTTGTTTGGGCAACCACAGCACTACTACTAGTCTATGGCGCAGCCATCCTCTTCTTTGTCATACGTGGCGCCATGCGCACCACCTCCATTTCGGATTATGCAATTGGTAGCATCCGGTTTTCTCCTATTGTAGTAGGGCTGTCCCTTGCCGCTTCCATAACCAGTGCCGCCACTTTCATCATCAACCCTGGCTTTATTGCCCTTTACGGCCTGAGCGGCATATTGGCCTTCGCCATTACCATGCCGCTGGCTATTTTCGTGTCGCTGACCATACTGACCAAGAGTTTCCGCAAACATGGAACCTCGGTAAAGGCGCTGACTATGGCGCAATGGATCGGTAAACGCTACAATAGCACCGGTTATGCCCTGCTCTTTGGTTTTTTGTCCTTGCTGCTGATCACTTTCATCGTATTGATCTGTGTAGGGATGACGAAGGTTTTATCCAAAGCGCTCAATGTCGAAGAACTCTATGTACTGATCGGCCTGGTCATTTTTGTATTCGGATACATGATGTTCGGGGGCGCCAACTCCATGGTGTATACCAATACCATTCAGGCTATCCTGATGTTTATTGTAGCCATTATTCTCCTGACTTCGGGCTATGAACACTTCAGCCAGGGGGTACATGGTTTCCTGGATAAGCTGGCGGCTATCGACCCCTTACTGGTGCAATGGGTTAACCCCAGCAGCTTTTTATTCCGCGACTATTTTGAGATTATCTTTTGCAACCTGGTGGTAGGTGTGGCTATCGTTTGCCAACCCCACATCATTACCAAGTCTCTGCTGTTGAAAAGCGAATCTGATGTCAACCGGTACCTGATCACCGGAATACTGGTGGAAGTGGTGTTCTTTGCGGTGGTTATCACCGGTTTGTATGCCCGGCTTCGTTTTCCGGACCTAACAATAGATGGCGAGCCGTTGAAAATGGATGGCATCATTCCGGCTTATGTTGTTTACGAATTTCCGGTGGCCGTTGGCCTTATTGTGATCATGGGCTTGCTCTCTGCAGGCTTGTCTACGCTGGAGGGGCTTATCCAATCCATTTCTACCACCATCACTTCCGACATCATTGAACCGTTGTCAGGCCACCGGCTGGGAAGCATCGGCAATCAACGCAACCTAAAGCTGATAGCCATCAATAAAGTAGTCATCATCCTGTTGGCGATTGTATCCATCCTCTTATCTTATAATCAGCTAGTCAACCCGAGTCTCAGTGTGGGGATTTTTGCGCAAAACGGTGTGTACGCCTACTTCTCGGCTGCCTTCGTGCCGGTCCTTTTTGGCATCTATCTCCGGGATGCGCCCCGGGTAGCGCCGATTGCCGCCACCCTCACTGCCGTGCTGGTGCACTTCGGCATATACTACGGCCGGATTGGAAGCTACATGCAGGAGGCGGTCCGCAATCCGGCGGTGGCTGCCACTTTTGCTATTCTCCTTTCTCTGGCAGTGGGGCTGATCACTTACTTCCTGTTCCGCTTCCGGCAAAAATCCAGCGAAGAACCCCTCAAAGCTGCGCCAAAATCTGTAGTTTCGCCGACGCCCTCATCGGCATCCTCCGCACCGGGGGCAAGCCCTAACGAGCAAGCCGCAATGCAAACTTTCATCACAGCGCCGTTCCAGCATCAATCTGTCCGCCTATCCGATGGGTTGGAAATCGGATACATCGATCAGGGCAGAGGCCGGCAGACGCTGTTGTTCATCCATGGCTTGGCCAGTAATTACAAGGCCTGGTACAAGGTGATCGGCCAGCTGCGCCAAAAGTATCGGTGCATTGCCCTGGACCTGCCGGGTTATGGCACCTCCAGCCCGGTCGGCCACCCGGTTAGCATTCAGTTTTTCGCCTCCCGGGTCAATGAGTTTTTTGAAAGGATGAAGCTGAAGGACGTAATCCTGGTTGGCCACTCTATGGGCGGCCAGGTCTCCGTAGCGGCAGCCCTGCAGCAGCCCGCCAACTTCAGGCAACTGGCCCTGGTATCCCCTGCCGGTTTCGAGACCTTCAACCGGGCGGCCAAAGAATGGATTCGTGCCATTTACAAACCAGCCCTGCTGA
>JAGQXQ010000214.1 GCA_020436535.1 Phaeodactylibacter sp. | reverse complement strand
CCCGGTAATGCCCGGCGGCTCCATAAAAGTGGAACTGGAATGGGTGGCGAAGATACCGCGCGCCGCCGTCCGCACCGGCTACAACCGGGACTACTACTTCATGGCGCAGTGGTTCCCGAAAGTTGGAGTGTACGAGCCGGCGGGTATGCGGTTTGCTGAAAAAGGGCAGTGGAACTGCCACCAATACCACGCCGAGGGGGAGTATTATTCCGGTTTTGGGGTGTACAATGTGGATATTACGGTTCCGGAAGGATTTACCGTGGGGGCAAGCGGGGTAATGGCCGGCGTTAAAGAACAAGAAGGGGCGAAAACCTGGTCCTTCCGGGCGGAGGATGTGATCGACTTTACCTGGGCGGCCTCGCCTTATTTCAGGGAAATAAAGGAAACCTACAACGGCATCCAACTTCGCTTGTTGGCCTACCCTTACCACGAGCATCTGGCAGAGCGCTACTTTAAGGCCATCGAGTATGCTATTGATTTCTGTGAGTCGCGCTTTGGGAAATATCCCTATCCGGGCCTCACTATCATTGATCCGCCGTTCCACGGTATGTTCTCATCGGCCATGGAATACCCGACGCTCATTTCCACCGCCAACCTTTGTATTTTGCCCAAGGGAGTGAAGACCTCAGAGCTGTTGCTGGTGCACGAGTTTGTCCATCAGTACTTCATGCAGATGGTGGCCAGCAATGAGCAGGAAGAGCCCTGGCTGGATGAGGGGATCACCAATTACTACGAAGCGCGCATCATGGATGAGCTCTTTGGGCGGCAGTCTTCTACGGTTGACTGGCTGGGGTTCCGTTTTGGTAACATGGAGTCCAACCGGGTTGATTTTTTTGGCATGGACAATCCTAAGATCTCCGATAATACGCCCTTTAGCTGGCAGTTCCCGGAAGGCAGCGGCCATCCCATTTCCTATAATAAAACGACCTTATGGTTGCGAACGCTGGAAGGGCTGGTAGGTACAGAGACGCTGGATGAGGCCATGCGTGTTTATTTTCAGCAGTGGAAATTCCGGCATCCCTGTCGGCGGGATTTTATTACAGTAGCCAATGAGGTGGTGCAGCAAAAATACGGGAATAAATTCGGAGAGGATCTGGACTGGTTCTTCGATCAGGTATTGTATGGCACGGAACTTTGTGATTATGCCCTGTCGTCTATTTCTAATACGCCCATTCGGCCTCCGGCGGGCCTTTTAGAAGGGACGGAGGATTGTGTCCATCCGGAGGCGGAAAGTGCGGCCGTTTATCGCTCGAAGGTCGTTGTGTACCGGCTGGAGGGGCTTCATTTTCCAATAGAAGTGCAGGTGGTTTTTGAGGATGGAAAAACCATCACGGAGCATTGGGATGGCAAGGGGCGCATTAAGGAATTTATTTATGAAGGTTCGGACAAAGTCATCGCCGCTGAAACAGACCCGGAACGCAAGATCTATCTGGATAAGAACTTCATCAACAACAGCCTGAGCCTGCAGCCGCAGAAGACGGGGAAGCGAAAATTTTTCGTCCAATTCCTGTTGTGGATGCAGAACGCCATGCAATGTTTGAGTATGTTGGTGTAGGTAGCTGAACACAGCATAGGTTGTTCGGCTAATATTGTCCAAGCACTTACTTAAAGGGTAGCCTGTTATTCGTTCCTTCAATCATTATACACATGAACGCTATCAGGGCATATATCGAGGGTTGGAAAGCGGTGTTCCGCAACGGCAGGTTGTGGTTGGTGCTGTATCTGAGCAACTTTCTGCTGGCCTTGCTGGCGACTTTACCTTTCTCCGGCTATCTGAGCAAAACGATAGGGCAGTCGCTCGAGTTGGAGCGCAACTTGAGCAGTTTTAATTATACCTTTATCAATGATTTTGTTCGGGAATACG
>JAGQXQ010000036.1:4863-5428 GCA_020436535.1 Phaeodactylibacter sp. | reverse complement strand
TACGCATTCTTTTGGCGGGCGCCCTGCAAAAATGAAATATTTATTTTTGATAAAATAGGCAAACAGCCTATATTTACGATCGCTTTAAAGACCGTATTAATATATCTCTGAAGGAAAACTCGGGTGTTAACATGAAAAGTTTACTCAAGATCTCACTAGCCTTGCTAGTGCTAGTCCTGGCATCCTGTGGCAGGCGCGAAAACGGCCAGTTGGTCGGAGTCCTCGATCGTCCAGCCTGGAAAGGCATCAATCCCTATGGAATGGTTTATGTACCTTCGGGTACGCTTCACATCGGCCCGTCCGATCAGGATGTGAGCAACACCTTTGTGCAGCGACAAAAGGCCATTTCTATTCAGGGGTTTTTTATGGACGATACGGAGATCACTAATAATGAATACCGTCAATTCGTCTACTGGGTTCGGGATTCTCTGGCTCATACTTACCTCGATCACTACACGGAGACCGAGGAAGGAGATGAGCTCATTGACTGGGAATACGAAATCGACTGGGAAGACGAAACGCTGGAAGACCTCTACTACCAGGGCGATGACCGATTCGCCGGCAG
>JAGQXQ010000036.1:0-4794 GCA_020436535.1 Phaeodactylibacter sp. | reverse complement strand
GGGCGCTCCCCACGTAATACCTTTATACAGCGCCGTAAGGTCAATGTATATCCGGATACCCTGGTATGGATCCGTGACTTTTCTTACTCCTACAACGAGCCGATGACTCGTAACTACTTCTGGCACCCGGCATTTGACGATTATCCGGCAGTTGGTGTAGATTGGCACATGGCCACGGCATTCTGCTACTGGAGAACGAAGTTGTGGGATACTTACGCTCAAACCCGGGGTGATGGTGTGAACACTGAAGATTTCCGCCTGCCCACGGAGCACGAGTGGGAATACGCCGCACGCGGAGGCCACGACCTGGCTCCTTTCCCCTGGGGTGGTTATTACACCCGAAACGCCAAAGGATGTCTCCTGGCCAACTTCAAACCAGGCCGGGGCAATTACCCTGAAGATGGCGGTTTATATACGGTTAAGGCAGATGCCTACTTCCCGAACGACTTCGGCCTGTACAACATGTCTGGCAACGTCGCGGAATGGACCGTTACTTCCTACAATGAAAATGCCTATTCCTTCTTGCACGACCTCAACCCCGACAACCGCTATGATGCGAAGGACGATGACCCGGAAGCGTATAAGCGCAAGGTCATCCGGGGAGGTTCCTGGAAGGACATCGCTCACTACCTGCAGACCGGTACGCGCCATTGGGAATACCAGGATACCACCAAATCCTATATTGGTTTCCGTTGTGTGCTGACCTTCCTCGGCCGTTCCCTGAACGACTTCTAGGCCTAATGGCCAGGAAGATGGATGCTGTACTCGATACAGCATCCATCTTTTCTTTCATTACCTGTGATCGACAATGCCTTTTTCGGCTCCCGGCAACTTCCACCACTCCATCCACCCACGCCCGTGTTCTGCCTGTAATAATTGGCCAAGCCTCCGTAAAGAGTAAAGTGGCCGACACTATTTTTCGGGCCCTTAAATGGTTTGCTTCCTTATCGGTTTTTGGAAATCTATCCCCTTGACAATCAAGTGGAAAGCTTTCAGGAATAAAAGGTGATAGGGAGGCGGAGAGAAAAAAATAAAAATATTTCAGAAGGGGTGTAACCTTTTTTACCGCGGGCATTATGGAGGTGGGTTTTCGATCAACCCAAGTGAGAGAGAATATAAATTTTAGCTAACCTAATTTAAAAGAGTACTAAAGATGAGTTTCTTAAAGTCAAAAGGGTTCAAGTACATTAAAAACCTGATTATCGGTGTTGGTGCATCAGTAGTTCTTTTGGGCGCCCTTTTCAAGCTGGAGAGCTGGGAAGGTGCTTCTACCATGCTGATCATCGGCCTTTCTGTGGAGGCATTTATCTTCCTATTCCTGGGTGTCATTGGGCCGGAGCCCGACTATTACTGGGATAAGCTCTATCCTGGCCTTAGCGATTACGGTTCGAATATTGCTCCGCTTACCGCTGGAGATATGGGTGCTCCGATGAACACGCCGGCTTCTACGCCCCTGAATGGCGAGGTTGTAGAACAACAGCTCGGCGGGATGCTAACCGAACTTCAAACGATGTCCAAGAGCCTTTCTTCACTGAAAGCGCTTCAGGAAGTGGATTTTTCCGGTACCAGTGACCAGATAAAGGCCATGAACAATTTCTACGCCAAGTTGAATGAAGCAATGGCCGACCTGAGTGATTCGTTGGAAGATACCAAGGTCTACAAAGACCAGCTGACAAACCTCAACCAGAATATCGGTACGCTGAATAATACCTACAGCCAACTGAACTCGGTTTACGGGAACGTCATTTCTGCAATGGCAAATGTTAAGCATTAAGTTTTGCTGTGAGTTAACCTATTTATTGAAATTTTAAAAGCTATAAGCTATGTCAATACCTAAGGAACCGCGGCAGCTTATGATCAACCTCATGTACCTGGTGCTGACGGCGCTGTTGGCGCTGAACATCTCTGCCGAGGTCATGAACGCGTTTTTTACTCTTAATAAAGGTATATCCCAGAGTAACGACATTGTCGAGAATACGAACCAGACGCTGCTGAGCAACATTCAGAAGCAGGCGGATGCGTATAAGAATGACAAGAATGATCAATACCTGGCCGACGCGAAAGAATTGAAGAAGACTGCTGACGAATTCGTGAAATACGTCGAAGACCTGAAAAAGGAACTCTTCGACGCCGCCGGCGGCCCCTCCGAAAAAGATCCGGAGAAGCCCAAGCGTATCAAAGACAAGGACGTGACCACCCGCTTGCTGGTGGGCCTGGAAAACCAGCCCGGCAAGGGTTTTGAGCTCGAGCAAAAGATCAGGGATACCCGAGTAGCGCTCATCAAACTGGTTGGTGACAATGAGGCGGTTGCGTCCACTATGCCGTTGAAGATCGACGATGAGGCCGTTGAACGTTCAGATAAGAACAACTGGACGGAATACAACTTTAAGCAGATGCCGGTTGCGGCTGTATTTCCCCTGCTGACTAAATTCCAGAATGACGCCAAAGCTTCGGCTACCACCGCCCTCAACTACCTGTTGGGCGAAGTTGCCGGAAAGGATATCAAATTCGATGCTTTCGAACCAGTGGTGTCCGCCAGCAAAGGATATGTGATCCGGGGTGAGAAGTACAGCGCTGATGTATTTCTGAGTGCATACAGTACTTCCGCTGGAGACAATACCAAGATCTATGTCANNACGGCTCGAACCTGCCGGTAGAAAATGGTAAGGCGACTTACGAATCTACCGCCAGTGGTATCGGTACCAAGAAGTACAAAGTGCGTATCGATGTGGAAAACCCGCTGACCGGAGAGGTTGAGTCTTACGAAAAAGAGTTCGAATACGAAGTAGGAGAGCGTTCGGTAACAGTTTCCGCTGAAAAGATGAACGTCTTTTATATTGGTGTAGACAACCCGGTTGCCGTCTCTGCCGCCGGTATCTCCTCCAATGACCTGAGTGTAAGCATCAGTGGCGGCGGCGGCGCGATCCGCGGATCGGGCTCCAACTATATCGTCACAGTAAGCACGCCGGGTGAATGCCGGGTGAATGTGAGCGGCGGCGGCATGCGCGACAGCAAGGTGTTCCGCGTGAAGCGTATTCCCGACCCGGTTGCCCGCCTGAGTAAGTCTCAGGGTGGCGCTATGGGTAACGGGGAATTCAAAGCTCAGGGTGGCGTAGGCGCCTTCCTCGACAACTTTGACTTCGACGCCAACTGTACCATTCAGGGCTATAAGCTGGTTTATGTAGCTGCCCGCCAGGACCCCGTCGAGGTGGTCAATGCCGGCGCTCGCTACAACGATGCCGCCCGCCGCCTGGTCAACAAGGCCAAGCCGGGAGATATTTTCTACTTCGATGATGTGAAGGCGCGTTGCCCCGGTGATAATGTGGGCCGCCCGATCAACTCTATGGTATTCAAGATCCAGTAAAATGGATCGGACAGTTACAGCCCGCTGAAACGGCAATGGCCGGGAAACAGCGGGCTGTAATTTATCTTTTGCCAGGCGGCATAAAATAGTTAGCCTGGCATCACCGTTTAGAATTGTAAGCCGTTTTTGACAACTGGTAAGGCCGATTATTGGATGGGGGACTGCGATTTTTCAGCCGGAAGCTATTCCCAAGAATGAACTCTTTCCAGTAATTATCAGTGCTGCTGATGAATCAGCAGCTTTCCGGCAATCCTGGCAGTGCGAAAAGAAGGTAATGTGGTGTTAACTAACTGCTTTATTTTTCCCTTTCTTGAAAAAAGCAGTAATTTTCGTGCTCCGTTTGGTTTTTTTGGAAATCAAGTTCGGCCGTGCACTTTTTCATTTTTAACATTTAAAGATTTTAAACAATCAGCCATGAAGATCGCTCTGAAACTGCTAGGTTTAGGTTTGTTGATGTTTCTCCTCGCCGGCCCGGCGGTAGCCCAAACCCCGGAGAACATCATCATGACAGAATCCGGAGACATTAATGCCGACCGTCCGCTTGACGATATCGTCGAAAAGCGCCTTACGGTCGAACGACGGGTACTGCCATATGACCACATTCGCGAGGCGGACATCTTCTGGGAAAAGCGTATCTGGCGTGTTATTGACGTACGTGAGAAAATGAACCTGCCTTTTGCTTACCCTGAACGCCCATTCTTTACCATCCTGATGGATGCTGCCGAATCCGGTGAGATCACCGTTTACAGCACGGAGGATGACAAATTCTCTATCCCCCTGACCCCCGATGAAGTCGCTTCTATGGGCGCCAGCGTGGATACGATCGCTACCGTTGACCCCGAAACTTACGAAGAAACGTATCAAATCGTTCGCAATGAGGTAAACCCTCAAGACGTAAAGCGCTTTCGCCTTAAGGAAATCTGGTTCTTCGACGAAGAAACCTCTAAGCTCCAGGTGCGCATTCTGGGCATCGCGCCTCTGATCGAAGAATACGACGATAACGGGAACTTCAAATACGAGCGCCCCATGTTCTGGGTCTACTATCCGGAATCCCGGCAGGTACTGGCCCGCGAACGCGTGTTCAACGTCGGCAACGACAGTAGCCCGATGACCTTCGAAGACCTCTTCGAAATGCGCTTCTTCTCGAGCTACATTTATAAAGAATCCAACGTGTTCGACCGCCGTCTGGAAGACTACCTCTCCGGCGTCGATCTGCTCATGGAAGCGGATAAGATCAAACAGGAGATCTTCAACTTCGAACACGACCTCTGGTCTTATTGATGTTTTGGGCGGAGGATTATTCCCGGGGCGGAGTGTAATGTTCCTTGCTCCCGGGTTTCGGACATAGCTAAAGCTTTCGTTTACTCCTGAGGAAGGATAATCCTCAGCCCGCCGGCTACAAAAGGGGCCCGGCCGAATGATCATTCGGC
>JAGQXQ010000686.1:668-1983 GCA_020436535.1 Phaeodactylibacter sp. | reverse complement strand
ATATTTATTTTACAGAGTACTGAGTTGGGCCATCGTTCTAGCGCAGGCCAAAAGTCGGAAGCTGTAATGGCGCCGAGCCTTCCGCAACTTCCTGGCCGTCAATAGTGCTCAATGTCAGGCGGGTAGCCGTGAGCTGGGCCAACCTGTTGACTGCCAACGAACTGCAGCCCCGCGCAACCATCAACCGACACCGATCCTGCGTTCGGGCTTCGGCGTGGCATTGCTTTGTATATGCCTTTTGTTTGGCCCGGCGGAGGCCTTTCTGGCTGGCCAGGTATCATTTTTTGTCGAAATACAAAAAAGCCAGGCAACCAATAGGGGGAGGTGTGCGTTCTTAACATCGAATGAAAGGAAGCAAATTTTCGCTATGACAGACCAAGCCATTTCACACTCAACACTTGCTAACATGCAACAACGTATCATCGACCTCATCAGTTGGAGGCTCAATGTGCCTGTTAAGTACATTCATCCGTATACCCATCTGCGAGATGACCTCAACCTCGATGCCATTGATCTTTTGTTGCTGATTGCTGAATTGGAGAGCCGCTTCAATGTGTACCTCACCCCCGAGGAGGCGGAAGCTATTGAAACGGTACAGGATGCCAGTTTCTTTATTCAAAAACACGCTGCCTAAGATTTATCAGGCTGCCGGAGCCGGCTCTCTCCGCTTTGCTGACTCCCCAACAGGAAAATAACCAGGTTTCGGCCTATTCTCGCTTTTGCCTTCCTCCCCTACTGACCGAAAGTTCTCTTCTTTTTCTGCATACTGCCACAAAATCTTTATCTTCCCAGCGTTTACACTATTCCTTATGTCATACAGCAGATCCACTCAACTGAAGAATGTCGCCTACGAACTCGGAATGGAATATGAAGATGAGGATACCTGGGGCTTACACACCATGCTGAAAGATTTTAAACTATTCAGCCGGGGCCGGCGGCGCAGGATCACCAATATGCTGTACCGTAAAGACGGCATGCTGCAACTGGACGTCCGAATCTTTGACTATCGTTATTCTATCCGCAGAAATAATCACGCCCGTGTATTCAAGCAGACTGTCTTTTACGTTCAATCCAAAGAGCTGGGGCTGCCCCAATTCCTGATGAAACCGGAGACTTTCTTCCACAAAGTAGGAGCATGGCTGGGTATTGAGGATATCGATTTCGAACGCTATCCCAAATTTTCCAGCCAATATCTTCTCAAAGGGGATGACGAAGACTACATCCGCGCCAGTTTTAGTGATGAAGTACTGCAATTTTTCACCATAGAAAAGGACTGGACTATGGAAGGGCTGAATTATTTTCTAATCCTGTACCG
>JAGQXQ010000686.1:0-562 GCA_020436535.1 Phaeodactylibacter sp. | reverse complement strand
CCTTGTCTCTAATCTCGATTTCACCTGCGCCACATCCGATGCTGAGATGGGATCTAATAACCCGTAACCAATCAACGAAATAGCGTTAAGGAACAAATAATCTTTTGTTAAATATTTTTTTGAAAGCGACATTTGAAGAGCTCAATTCGTCATTAAGGGGAAAGCGCGATTTCAGGATAGGTGCAGCAGGCTTTTTCGCTGCTAAAAAAACCGATTATGTTCCCCTTACTATATCTGGCTCCACATCAGAAGGAGGGTATGAAAGCATTGAAAGACAATATCGATCGCCTGCAAGGGCTGATTGAGAACAATCAGTTGGAAGGAGTATTCGAGGAACTGAAGACGCTGGTGAAATATACCGAATACAGCATTACCGTTTCCTTACTGCTCAGTGATTTCAACGAGATTCGCCAGGAGGCCCTGAACCAGGCCATCACCACTGAAGAGGAGCGCGTCCGCCTCATCCAGATCAAGAAATCCTTGCTTCAGCTGCTCCGGCATATCCATAAGACGGAAGACGGCGTGGTGGAGGAAGGTAACGAGGAAATCATGCAGATCACCC
>JAGQXQ010000213.1 GCA_020436535.1 Phaeodactylibacter sp. | reverse complement strand
CCTGGAGGTCGAGCAGTCCGGTTATGATCAGTTAAAACAGGAGGTTGAAGCTCAGATAGCCGTTTTCAAACAAGAATTCTTATCCCGGGAGGAACAACGAAGTACCGCCGCTAATGTAGAGGATGTATATCCCATGAGCAATATCCAAAAGGGCATGGTTTTCGGCAATATGCTGTATGAGGGACAGGGCGTTTACCATGATCAGGCCGTATATGCGCTCGGGCACATCGGTTTCGAAAAGGCTCGGTTTGAAAAGGCCCTGCAGTTGATGGTGGATAAGCACGCCAACCTGCGGGCTGTTTTCCGCCTCAATCAAAATGGCGAAGACCTGCAGGTCGTGTTTAAAACCATTTCCCTGCCTTTGAGCTATCATCCGATCCAAATCTTTCACAAAGATGAATTGGAGCTGGAAGTCGCCGATTTTCTGAAAAGCGAGCGCAGGAAAGGCTTCGACTTGGAAAATGGCCCATTATGGCGCATGCGCATTTTCCAGGCAGAGGCCAGTAAGCCTTTGCTGGTATTCCAGTTTCACCATGGCATTTTCGACGGTTGGAGCCTGGCTTCCTTTAATACGGAATTGCTACAAGTATATCATCAGCTTCAGTCCGATCCGGCGTTTAGGCCGGAAAAACTAAGCCTTACTTACAAAGACTTTGTTGTCCGGGAGTTGATCACCCAAAAAAATGAATCTATACGCGCCTTCTGGAAGGAAGAATTGGGAGGCTACGAGCGAGCGGACTTGTTTGAAGATGAAGATAGGGATGATGAATTCGAAATCAATATAGGCACGGCCTACCTGAAACAGCTGGAGGCTTTGGCAAACTACTATGATGTTTCGGTGAAAATCCTAACGCTGTCCGCTTACCTTTTGCTGCTCGATCGCCTAACCCCACAATCTGAGTTGGTCATCGGCGCGATCTCTAACAACCGGTTGCCGGAAGAAGAGGGGGACAAACTGCTGGGCTGTTTCCTGAATTCTGTCCCCTTGAAAGTACCGGTAAATAAAGATGCTACAGCAGCTGCTTTTGTCCGTCAGGTAAAAGAAAAGATCGAATCGCTGAGAGGCAAAGATCAGTTGACGACTTTGGAGATTGCCCGTTTGCTGGGCGAAAACTCGGCGGAAGGCAACCCAATATTTGACGTAATTTTCAACTACATAGATTTTCACATTTACGAAGGACTAGACGCTATCGGCCTGGGCGTGGAAAAGATGATGGAGCCTGGGTGGGCGAGTATACCTACTTTTTTTGAACGTACCAATACCTGGTTCGACCTAACGGTCAACACGACGGGCAACGAACTTAGGCTCAAAATTCAGTTCTCCCGGAAGCTAAAAGCAGGATATACTTCCCAAGAAACCGTATACAAATACCTGCAAATTCTGGACACCATGATCAAGGTGCCGCAGGGCAAGGTGGCCGATATCCCTTTCCTGAGTGAAGAAGAACGCCACCGCTTGCTGTACACTTTCAATGATACGGCAGCAACATATCCGGAGGACAAAACCATTATCGATCTTTTCGAGAAGCAGGTAGAAAAAACGCCGGATAACACTGCCGTAGTTTTTGAAGACAAGCAACTAACCTACCGGCAACTCAATGAAAAGGCCAACCGGTTGGCACACTACCTACGGGACAGCTATGACATCCGCCCCGATGATATCATTGCCCTTCAACTGGAGCGAAGCGAGCAGATGATTATTGCCATTCTGGGTACCCTCAAATCAGGAGCGGCTTATTTGCCAATCGCTCCTGATGCCCCCCGCAACCGAGTGGTGCATATGCTGAGCGATAGCCAGGCTAAAGTTTTGTTGACAGACGAAGCGACTTACTCTACAGCCAAGGAACAGGGGAAGTCTTTACCGGTTTTAACTCTAGAAAAAGCAGCGAATAGAGACATAGTTAATCCCGATTCCATAAATACCCCGCAGAATTTAGCCTATATCCTTTATACCTCTGGCTCGACCGGGCGCCCTAAAGGAGTGATGATTGAGCACTTAAACGTAACCCGATTACTCGTTAATGACCGCAATCTTTTTGATTTTAAAGATACGGACGTTTGGACGCTCTTCCATTATTATGGCTTTGACTTTTCTGTCTGGGAGATATGGGGGGCACTTCTGTTCGGTGGAAGCCTGATAGTCGTACCGAAAGCCGCCACTTTAGACCCCAAAGTTTTTGCCAGGCTGGTCGTGGAGTGGCAAGTGACAGTACTTAACCAGGTGCCTTCAGCCTTCGAACAGTTGCAAGCGCATCTGCTGAAAAAAACACTGAAAGAAGTCAAGCTGCGCTACATCATATTTGGAGGAGCTAAGCTGTTCCCTGCAATTTTGACGGATTGGAAGCTGCGCTTTCCAACGACCAAGCTTATCAATATGTATGGCATCACTGAGACGACGGTACATGTAACTTATAAAGAAATCGGTGAGGAGGAAATCCGCACAAGGATCAGCAATGTTGGCAAAGCCATTCCAACACTGCGGTGTTATATCCTGGATAAAGGACTGAACCCTGTTCCAATAGGAGTGGCAGGGGAATTGTATATAGCAGGAGACGGCTTGGCCAGAGGTTATCTAAACAACCCAATCTTGAACTCGGAGCGCTTTATCGAGAACCCCTTTGAAGCAGGCGGGCGGCTCTACAGGTCGGGAGATTCCGGAAGATGGCTGAAAAATGGAGATATCGAATTTTTGGGACGCCTTGATTTCCAACTAAAGATTCGAGGCTACCGCATCGAAGCCGGGGAGGTGGAGCAGGCCTTGTTGAAACATCCGGCTATTCAGGCTGCCGTCGTGATAGGTAAAGAGGTAGGGCTGGCCAAAGAACTTGTTGCTTACCTGATGGGGGACGAACGCCACACAGCTGGAATACCTGATGTAACGAGCCTGCGGCGATACCTCTCCGGGCAGTTGCCGGCCTATATGATCCCTACCTACTTCGTGGAATTGGAGGCACTGCCGCTAACCGCCAACGGAAAAATTAACCGCAAGGCTTTACCCCAACCTGAAGGGGCGAGCATGGCTTCAGGAACACCTTATGTAGCCCCTGGAAATAAAACAGAACAGGCCCTGGTTGAAATATGGGAAGGCTTACTCAACAGAGAAAACATTGGCGTAAACGATAATTTCCTTGACATGGGGGGGCACAGCCTCCTGGCGATTCGCATGGTAACCTTGATTCACCAGGAACTATCAGCCAATGTGAGCCTTGCAACCCTTTTTGACAAACCGACAATTGCTCAGTTGGCCCAGGCTATTAGACCTATTAGCCAAAAAAAGTCCGGTTTATTTTCAACTATTCCAAAACTCGATTAGGATTTATTCGAGTGTTCAACCATACAGTAATTATGATAGATACCTTAAAAGACTACGCACTGTCTCATGCCCAACGGCGGTTATGGATATTGGATCAGATGGAAGAAAATCTGATTGCTTACAATGTGCATACTGCTATCCAACTGGAAGGGAAATTGAACCGAAAAGCGCTTCAATCTGCTTTTAAACTCCTGCTGGAACGCCATGAAAGCCTGCGCACCAATTTTATTTCAATCGACAGCACGCCCCGGCAAGTCATTCGGCCCATAGAACAGTTTGAGCTAAAAATCACCAGTTGGCGACAAGAAAACGAACCGGAAGAACTATTGGACTACCTCGTAGCCCACGCTCAAAGGCCTTTTGACCTGGCGACAGACTCTCTTTTGCAGGCAGAATTGCTTCAATTGGCAGAAGAGCAGCATGTATTGTTATTCAATATGCACCACATCATCTCCGACGGATGGTCTATGGAGGTGCTCATCAGAGAGCTGAGCCTACTGTATGCATCTTGTTCGAAAGGGTTGCCCAACCCCTTGCCTCCTTTGCACATCCAATATAAGGACTATGCCGCCTGGCAAAACAATTTGCTGGAGAATGATGAAGTGATGGAAGATATGCGCGCTTACTGGCTTCAAAAACTGAGCGGCAGTTTATCCACCCTGGAGTTGCCTGCGGATTACCCACGGCCGCCTATCAAATCTTACCGGGGGGCGGTTGTGTCTAAAACCTTTTCCCCCAAGCTGCTGGAAGCCCTGGAGAGCCTGAGCAAATCCTCCGGCGCCACCTTGTTTATGGCCCTGACGGCCCTGGCAAAAGTACTTTTGTTCCGCTATTCCGGCCAGCGGAGTATTTTAATCGGTTCGCCTTCCGCAGGCAGAGCCCACCAGGATTTGCAAGATCAGGTCGGCTTTTACATCAATACCCTGGCCTTGCAAGATGAAATAGAAGAAGGAATCAGTTTTTACAACTTTTTAAACCAGGTCAAACAGGCCTGCCTGGAAGCTTTTGACCACGAAGCATACCCTTTTGACCGCTTAGTGGAAGATATGGAACTGCCCAGGGATATGAGCCGTTCGCCTTTGTTCGACGTCATGTTGGCATTGCAAAGCCAAGAGCAGGCAGGCTGGGCTTTCGACGGTTTGGCCACATCAATCATCCCTGTTCCCCGCAAAGCAAGTTTGTTCGATTTGACGTTTGACTTCTCTACTAGCAATCAGGGGTTAAAGCTGGATCTGGAATACAATACGGACCTGTACAAAGCCACCCGAATCCACCGGATGTTCGAACATTTGGAATGCCTGATGCAAAGCGTGCTCGCCGACCCGCATCAACCCGTGGAACGTCTGAACCTGTTGCCAGGCGTTGAACAGCACCGTTTGCTCCAGGAGTTCAGTTTTATTCCCGCCAGCTACGATTTGGACAAAACAGTACACCAACTGTTCGAAGAACAAGTAGAAAGAACCCCGGATAACATCGCCGTAGTCTTTGAAGATAAGGAACTGACGTACCGGACGCTCAATGAACGCGCCAACGCCCTGGCGCACTACCTGCGCGATCATTTTGACATCAAAGGCGACGACATCGTTGCCTTGCAAGTGGACCGCAGCGACTGGATGATGGTGGCCCTGTTAGGAACCATGAAAGCTGGGGGCGCCTACCTGCCCATTGACCCGGACTGCCCGGAGAACCGGACGGCATACATGCTGCGGGACAGTGGCTCGCGCCTGCTCCTGACGGACCGTTCTACCTGCGAAGCGGCCAGGGTATTTGAAGAGCAATTACCTGTAATAGCAGTAGAAACCGTACAGCACGCCAATACCGGCAACCCCTCCCCGCTCATCGACAGCCGCAACCTGGCTTACGTCATTTACACCTCCGGTTCTACCGGCCGGCCCAAGGGCGTAATGGTGGAGCACCGGGGCGTGGTGAACATGCTCTACGGCCAACTGGAGCGCCTGGAAGTAACTGCCGAAGACCGGACGCTGCTATTTGCTCCTTATACCTTTGACGCTTCTGTTGGCGAATTGTACCTGGGTATCTCAGCCGGCGCCATGATGGTAATCGCCAGCCGGGAAACGCTTTTATCAACGGGCGCCTTCCTGGAGTTGATGCACCGGCACCACATCACCATTGCCGACGTGACCCCTTCCTATTTGGCAGTATTGGATGAGGAAGCCCTGGCTAATGTGCGCATGCTGATCACGGCCGGCGAAGCGGCCATCAGCAAAGACGTCAAGAAATACAGCTCCCGGCTGCAGTATGTCAATATATATGGCCCTACGGAAACTACCGTAGTGGCGGCTTCCTTTAAGATGCCTGCCAGCTACGAGATCGGCCAGAACGTGCCGATCGGCCGCCCCGTGCCGAATATGGAAATACTGATCGTGGACGAACACCTTCAACTTGTTCCCATCGGCGTGCCGGGCGAGATCGTCGTCAGTGGGGTGGGATTGGCCCGGGGATATCTCAACAATGAAGCCCTCACCAAAGAGAAGTTCGTCCCTCACCCATTTAAGGAAGGCGAGCGCCTCTACCGCACCGGCGACCAGGGCCGCTGGCTGGACGACGGCAACATCGAATTCCTCGGCCGGGTAGACCACCAACTGAAGATTAAAGGCTACCGGGTCGAAGCCGGTGAAATTGAAGAGGCGCTGATGCAGTATCCCGACATTCAGTCTTGTGTCGTGGTTGGCAAAGATGTCAATGGCAGAAAGGAGCTTGTCGCTTATATAGTAGCTGAAGAGGAAGAAGTATCTGTGCCGGCTCTGCGCCACTTCCTGGGCGAAACCCTGCCCGATTACATGATCCCGGCCTACTTTGTCGAGTTGGAGGCTATGCCGTTGACCAGCCATGACAAAATAGACCGCCGGGCGTTGCCGGAGCCGGATGTTGCCAGCCTGCTCTCCGGAACGGATTACGCTGCCCCCCGCAACGATATGGAGCGCCTGCTGGCCCAAACCTGGGCCGAAGTGCTGCGGCGGCCCCGGATCGGCATACACGATAATTTCTTCCACATCGGAGGCGATTCCATCAAAGCGCTGCAGATCAGCGGGCGGCTGGGCGCTCAGGGTTGGGCCGTTTCCATAAAAGGCCTGTTCACGCAGCCAACTATCGCTCAACTGGCCTCCAGAGTGGTAACCAAGAAGAAAAACTATCCTCAGGAAATGCTGAGCGGGAAGGCGCCGCTCAGCGCCGCGCAACAATGGTTCTTTGAACACATACAAACCGATCCTTTTCATTTTAACCAGTCTTTCTTCCTGTCGAGCCCCAAACAGTTGGACGCCGGCCTGCTCCGGCAAAGCCTGGAAGCGGTGATCCGGCATCACGACCTGCTGAGGGCAACTTATTTTGAAGAGGAAGGCTTACCAGTACAGATCATTGGAAAGGACAGCATCCCGGGCTTCCAGGTGGTGGTAGTTGAAGCAGAAGCAGAAGAGGCTGCCGTAATTGCCCATTCCGTGGATCAGGCGCAGTCAAGGTTTGACCTCCAGCAAGGCGGCCTGCTCAAAGCCGTTTTATTCCAAAAGCCATCCGGTGCCGAACTCCTGGTCGTTATTCACCACCTGGTGGTGGACGGCGTTTCCTGGCGCATTTTAATCGAAGATTTAGCGACGGCTTATAGCCAACTTGAAGCGGGTAAAACCCTCCGCCTGGCACCCAAAACAGCGCCTTTTGCCTGGTGGGCGGAAAAAGCCCATGCCTACGCCAACAGCCCGGCCTGCCTGGCGCATTTTGATTACTGGGATAAAATACTGACCCGGCCAGTAGATACGATTAGCGCTGATTACCCCGAACAGCCCAACCTGGTTGGCGATAGCACTGTCGTTCAATTCCAACTAAACAAGGAGCAAACACGGCGCCTTTTGCAGGAAAGCAACCGGGCTTATAATACTGAAATAAACGACCTGCTGCTTTGTGCGTTAAGCCGCGCTTTGCATCGCACTTTTAGCGGAAAGGCCTATCAAATCACCCTGGAAGGCCATGGCCGGGAGGATCTCTTCGGCATGGACGTCAGCCGGACCGTAGGCTGGTTTACTGCTATGTTCCCCGTGGTGCTGGATTATGAAACAGGTTTGGGGGCCCATTTGCAAAGCGTCAAAGAAAACCAACGCCGCATTCCCAACAAGGGGATAGATTATGGGCTGCTGCGTTATTTGAGCAAAGCCTCTTTTGGCAAGGAAGCAACCAACGCCATTAGCTTCAACTACCTGGGCGCTTTCTCTGAAGGCCGGGACGAAGGCTTGCTAACGTTTTCCGGTAAGGATACCCGCGACAGCATCAGTCCCGCTATGAACAGAGAGGCGGAACTGGACGTAGTGGGCCTCCTTTTGGAGGAGCAGCTGCAGCTTTCCGTCACTTACGGCAGCCAGAGAATAGCCAAGGCAAAGATGGACGCCTTAGGACGGGCTTTAAAAGAGGAATTGCTGGGGCTGATCGCGCACTGCGTGGAACAAGAAGCGGACCAACTCACTCCTTCCGACTTTACGGCCTGTGAGCTGAGCCTACGGCAGTATCGGGAGTTTTTGAACGCCAACCAACTCTCCGCCGATGAAATAGAGGACATCTATAACTTGTCGCCTTTGCAGGAGGGCATGCTGTTTCACAAATTGATGGAGCCAGATTCCCCGGCTTATTTCAACCAGTTTGAGTTTCATTTGCCTATAGCTCTGGATGTAGCCCATTTCAAGCATTGCTGGGAGCAGTTGCTGAAAGCCCACCCTGTATTGCGCACTTCCTTCTTTTCAACCGGCCTTCCCAGCCCCCTTCAGGTGGTGTGGCGGGAAGCCCCCCTGAACTTTTCGTACCAAAATCTTGTAGGCCTCAAGCCCAGCGAGCAGGAGCTAGCGGTCGAAGCATATCGGGCGGTTGACCGGGAACGGGGTTTCACGCTCCAGGAACGATCCCTCTTGCGGCTGGCATTATTTCGAACCAGCACGGCGCATTTCCGGCTCATCGTTACCGACCACCACATCATCATGGATGGTTGGAGCCAGGCGGTTTTAATGCAGGGCCTGAAGTCGCTTTATCAAAATAAAGGACTGGCCATTGCAGCCAGGCCCTTTAGTCCATATATAAGGTGGCTCAACGAACGGCCTCAAAGCGAAGCCGAAGCCTTCTGGAAACAATATCTGGAAGGATACGAGGGGCCTGCCGGCCTGCCGCAATTAAAACAGGCTGTTTCGGATAATATGATAGATGCTGCCGTAGAGGTGTTGGAACTGAGCCGGGAACAAACCCAGGCTCTGGAGCAATTGGCACACAATTGCCAGGTCAGCCTGAATACGGCCATTCAGGGCATCTGGGCAGTTGTGTTGAGTAGTTATAATCAGCAGGAGGAAGTGGTATTCGGCATCACTTCCTCGGGCCGCTCGGCACCTATAGAGGGGATTGAGCAGATGACGGGCCTATTCATCAATACCATCCCATTGCGGGTTGCCGTGCCTTCGGAAGCATCCTTCAGTGCCCTGATCGCCAGCATTCAGCGCAGCGCACTGGAGATACAGGCGTATGAGCACTATTCGTTGGCGCAGATACAGGCATTGTGGAAAGGACAGAGCGAGTTAGTCGATCACATTATGGTGTTTGAGAACTATCCCGCCAGTGAACAGGAAGAGCGTGCGAACGAGATGAAACTGGATGCCATCGGCGGCTATGAGCCGGTTAACTATGATTTTGGATTGGTGATCGGGCCGGGTGAGCAACTACAAATCCGCCTGAATTATAATGCCGCTATTTGGCCGGGCGGTGAGGTGCAGCGCATCAAAAGCCATATTGCTACCGCCATTGATTCGGTTCTCGCGCAACCGGAGCAGTTGGTTGGGCAGCTCAATATTCTACCTGAAGCCGAACGGCAGTTAATCCTCCATAAGTTTAACAATACCAAAGTCGATTTCCCTCAGGATAAGACCATCGTTCAACTCTTTGAACAACAGGCAGAGCAGCATCCCGGCCATATCGCCCTGATCTTTGAAGACCGGGAATATACCTACCGGCAGTTGAACGAACAAGCCAACTGCGTGGCGCATTACATCAGAGCCAACTTCTCCATTCAGCCGGATGACATCATTGCCCTGCAGTTGGAGCGAAGCGAGTGGATGGTGATTGCCGTGCTGGGCGTGATGAAGGCTGGGGCGGCTTATTTACCGGTCGGCATTGATTTCCCAAAGGCCAGGGCAGCTTATATGCTGACGGATAGTGCCGCCAAATTACTGTTGACAAGCCATAAAAGCTGGGAAACAGCCAGAGGGTTGGGAGATATTTTACCAGTGGTGAATGTGGAGGAGATTCAGCATCCGAATAGCACAAACTCAGTTGCACTAACCCACAGCCGCAACCTGGCTTATGTGATCTATACTTCCGGCTCCACCGGTCAGCCCAAAGGCACCCTTATGGAACACCGGGGTGCCGTCAACATAGCGCTTGACAGCATCCGCCGTTATGATATTTTCCCGCAGGACCGAATCCTTCAGTTTGCCACCTACACCTTTGATGTTTCCCTCGCTGATTTTCTAATGGCATTATTGTCGGGGGCTACGCTGGTGATGATCGAAAAAGCAACTATTCTTTCACCCCCTGATTTTCGGGATTTTATCCGGCGGAAAGGCATTACTGTGGCCAGCATGCCGCCTGAATTCCTAAAAACACTCAACCGGCAGAATCTCGGCGAGGTGCGATTGCTCATTACCGGAGGTGAACCGCCACACAAAGAAGACGTCTTCCACTATAGAAAATCCGTGAGGTACAGCAATGAGTACGGCCCGACGGAATGCTCGATCTGCGTCTGTTCATTTGAAATACCCCGGAAAGGATACGAGGGGACAGTCCCCATCCCTATTGGCAGGCCCATTGCCAATACTCAATTGTTTATCCTGGATGAAAACGGCCGGCTGCTGCCTCCAGGCGTACCGGGGGAGTTGTGCGTTGCCGGAGTAGGCCTGGCGCGGGGCTACCTCAATAACCCTGAACTAACCGCTGAAAAATTCGTCCCGCATCCCTTCAAAAAGGGAGAGCGGATATACAGGACAGGCGACCTGGCCCGCTGGCTGCCCGACGGCATAATTGAGTTTTTCGGGCGTATGGACGGCCAGTTAAAGATTCGGGGCCATCGTATCGAGGTGGGAGAAATTGAACGGGCGTTGCTGGCGCATCCTGCTGTTCACAGTAACGTAGTGGAAGGCAAGCCAATAAATGACGTACTGGAGTTGGCAGCTTATCTGGTGGCAAAACCAGGCAAGGAACTTCCTGATGTAGCTGCGCTAAGGGCTTTCTTATTGAAAAGCTTGCCAGAGTATATGATACCGGCCTATTTCATGGAATTGGAAAGCCTGCCGTTGAGCGCCAATGGCAAGGTCGACCGGAAGCAATTACCAGAATTGGACGCGGAAAAGTTGAGCTCAGGCACCAAGTACCTTGCCCCTCGGAATGCTGTCGAAGGGCAATTGGCGAGTATATGGGAGGAGGTACTGGACAGCGCGCGCGTCGGCGTATATGACAACTTCTTTCATCTTGGCGGGCATAGCCTCCGGGCTATGCGATTGGGTGCCTGGATACAGAAAAGGTTTGGGGTTCATTTTCCCCTTCAACTAGCCTACCAGTATCCCACACTGGCCGGGCAGGCGGCACAATTAAGTACCCTTAAAAGCTACCGGGGCGGCTACCTGCATCGGCAAGGCCTGAGGTTCAATCTTGGCGCCGCTACCACCGTATTCACCTTTCCGCCCTTCTTTGGCCTCGGGGTATGGTATCAGCAACTGGCGGCCGAATTGCCCGATGTGTCTTTTTACTGCTTTGATTTCCTACTGGACGAAAACCGGTTGGAGTTGTATTACCAGCAGATCAAAAAAGAACAGGAAGAAGGCCCTTACACCCTCTTCGGCTATTCCGCAGGCGGCATCCTGGCCATTGAAATGGCGGCCTTTATGGAAAATAAAGGAGAGCAGATAGCGGCCGTCATTTTAGGAGACAGCCGGATCGTGGCGGAGGATTCGAAAATAAGCCCCGAGTCCTACCTCAATGACCTGGAATTAACTTTAGCAGATAGAACAGGCGAACTCGCAAAAGGCTTACTGGATATGCTCCAGCAGGAAGCTATCAGAGAACAAAGCCGGGAACGGCTGGTGGAGTACCAGGAGTTTCTACATGGCCTTCGGGCGTATTCCATTCAGGCGGATATTCACCTGCTGCAGGCGGAATTGGAACCGGAAGAAAAAGTCAATCCCAATGTGTGGAAAACCTACACCAGAGGGGCCTTCCGGATTTATCCGGCGAGTGGAACACATGACTATTTATTTGAACCACCATACTTAACGGCCAACACCAACCTGCTCATTACGATTTTAGAGCAAAGCCGGTTGGTCAAAGATAACGTTCTAGGAACGCAACGCATGGGGTAATTGGATAAACCTTATTCGATCATTACCGGTAAAATAAACCCATAATAATGACTGAGACAAGTTCCAATATATTATTCACAGAGGAGAAGGAGAAGCTTGCCCAAAAATACAATTACGAGTATGGCATGATCTTGAATGGCATCGTTCTGCCCTCGCTGGTCGTGCCCGATTCCTACGAATTGTCCAGAACCTTCGAAACCCGCCCGGGGGACATTTGCCTGACGGCTTATTCCAAATCGGGCTCCACCTGGCTGATCTACAATATCCTCCTGATCACGCAACAAGGAAAGGCGCCCGAAGGCAGAGACCTGGCCGACAACTTCCTGTGGCCTGCCTTTGGGTCCGATTATATTTTGACGAGGGAACAACTCCGGGACACCCCCTCCCCGAGGATATTCCGTAGCCACATGCCTTACCCGATGGCCATGGGCGGCACCCCGGAAGCCAGCCCGTGTAAATACGTTTACATTGCCCGACACCCTAAGGATGTCGTCGTCTCCTTTTATCATTTTGCACAACATTGGGGCAACTATACAGGGCCCTGGGAACACTGGCTCGGCTTATTCATGGAGGGCAAAGTGTGGTACGGCGATTGGTTTGATCATATCAAAAGCTGGTGGGAACACCGCCATGCAGAGAACATTCATTTTCTATGGTATGAGGACATGAAGGCCGACTATGACAATGAACTACGCCGACTGGCCGCTTTCCTCCAATATCCAATGCCGGATGAACTGCTCCGTCAAATCAGGGAAGCAACCTCCTTTGAGCAAATGAAAGCCAACGAATTCACCAACCGGCAGGATGCGGATGATCATCCCAAAAATTTCTACCGGAAAGGAGTGGTGGGCTCGGGCAATGAACAGTTCACCGAAGCCCAGAACGAACAGTTTGACGCCTGGTGCGGCCGTCGCCTTCGAGAAACAGGCTTAATACAGGAGGAAAGCCTGTTGTCTTATCTAAGATTTAATCCAAAAAATAATGTTTTTCATGAAAAAATCTGATCTGGTTTGGAAAACCCTGATGACCGAATTGCCCAAAAACAATTCTGAGCAGGTTTCCAAAATCCACTCCGAAGGGTTTAAAACGCTGGATTTCCCCATCGAATACTCGCCGTGCCTGGAGGAAATCAATGAAATACTTCGCGCCAAGACGCAATGGCAGGCTTATGAAGCCTTCGGGTTCGTTCCCTATGGGGAGTACTTCGGCAGGATGATGAACTACGAATTCCCGATCAACACCTACGAACGCTCCATGGAAGAACTTTATCATTCGGAGCAACCCGACCGGTTTCATGATGTGTATGGGCATTTGCCCTTTCTGGTTGACCGAAAATACACGGATGTCACCCTCCACATGAGTGAACTGGCCCTGAAATATGCTCAGAATGATGTGGCCAGAGAACTTTTCCAGCGGTATTATTTCCATCTGTTCGAGTTCGGCTTAATCCGGGAGGAAGAGGGAGCGAAAGTGCTCGGCGCGGGCATAGCTGCCTCTATTGAGGAATCCAGGATTAGTGTGTCCAGCGTGTATAAGCACTTCGAGCACAACCCGATTGTCATTATGGAAACACCGTTCAATACCAATGAGGACTTGAAACCGCAATACTTCGTACTGAATGAGTTGGACGACGCCATTGCCGTCAAAGGCCTGATTGTGGACTACATTGATTTCCGTGTGAAACGGAACGACCTGAAGATCGATCTGTACGTAAGCATGGTTTAGAAAATGGTGCCTGCATGATTGTAGAAGCGGGAGTAATTTACAAACTATACAATTAAATACTTTGGAACTCTTTAAACTCTTGCGCCGGGAAATCAAAACCATGCCTACCCTACCCTACCCCGTGGTGGCCTTTGGGATATTATCCGGTATTTCCAATTCATTTCTGATCGCGGTGATCAATTCGGCAGCCGAATCTGTGGCCAATGATAAAATGAGCTGGAGATACCTCGTTATGTATGCGCTTTGTTTGTGTTTGTTCTTTTATAGCAAGCGCTATATACTGGACCGGTCCGTCGAGATCGTAGGTGCCATCATCAACCGGGTCCGCCACCGCTTGGCAGACATGGTGCGGTTTACGGAGTTGCCCACCCTGGAAAAATATGGCACGTCCTCCATATATGCGCGCATTTCACAGGACGCTACTACCATTTCCAATGTCTCAACTATTATCATCAATGGCGTCCAGCAATCCATCATGATCGTTTTTACCTTGTTGTATATCGCCGCCATATCTCCCTGGTCTTTTGGACTGGTGGCTGTCGGCATGGCGATTGGCCTCTTTTTTTATGTTGGGCGCGCTAATGCTTTCCGCAAAATGTGGCATGAAGTATCTCAAAAAGAAACGGAGTTTTATGACAAACTCGGGCACATTCTTCAAGGGTTTAAAGAAATCCGGGTCAACCGCCGCAAGAATGAAGACGTCTTTGAGTCGTACGTGGAAGTCAATGACCAAATCCGGGATTACCGCATTAAGACCAATAAGCTCTACAATATCGTCCTCATTTTTTTGGAAATATTCATTTACGTACTCCTTGGCCTCATTCTCTTTGCCTTGCCCCATCTTCATTCGGAGCACTCGGAGGTGGTTATTAAGGTGGTGGCCGCTATACTCTTCACCATCGGGCCACTGGAAGGCATCATTTTCTCGGTTCCCGTCGTGGGCGACGCCAACAACTGTGCCCGCAATGTCATGGAACTGGAAGCACAGCTGAAGGAAGAACTAAAAAAGATGGACGAGCAGCAAATAGACAACCATTCCCCATCCGCCTATCAGGCCCTGCCTTTTGAAAGCGAGATTGTTATAAAGGGTTTGAGCTACCAATATCCCCGGAACAATGGCTATGGAGCAGGCTTTCAGGTTGGGCCGCTGGATTTAACCATCCGAAAGGGAGAATTGATCTTTGTGACGGGCGGCAACGGCTCCGGCAAATCCACCTTCCTCAAATTGCTAACCGGCCTGTACAAGCCCAATGGCGGGCATATTCAACTGGATGGGGATGGAGAAGAAGGCCGGCGGATTAGCCTGCACACCTACCAGCAGTACCAAAACCTCTTTTCGATCATCTTTAGCGATTATCATCTCTTTGACAAAATATACGGCATCAAACGGGAAATTGATCCGGCAGAGGTGAACGCCCTGCTCAAAAGCCTGGGCATGCCGGAGGAAAAAACCACCTACAAAGACGGTGCCTTTACCAGCATCCACCTTTCCAGCGGCCAGAAAAAGCGCCTGGCGCTGGCCACCGTCATGCTGGAAGACAAGCCGATCTATGTCTTCGACGAAGTGGCTGCCGACCTGGACCCGGATTTCCGGGACAAATTTTACTTCGAAATCCTACAGGAGATGAAAGCGCGAAATAAGACTATCCTGGTGGTCACGCACGACCAGCAATACTGGAATGCCTGCGACCGGCTGATCCAATTCCAGGACGGTATGGTGCGGGAGTTGTCGAAACAGGAGGTACGGACTCTGGTGGAAATGGCGGTGATGGAGGAGGGGAGGTAAACGGTAAACGATGGACGATGGACGGTGGACGGTGGACGGTAAAAATCAAAAATCTATTGACGATGGACGGCTGGGATACTATGGAAACAACCCACCCCAAAACGATACTAATCTGCCTGCCCTACGCCGGCGCAGGCGCCAATTGCTTCACCCCCTTGCGCAGCCATCTGCCGGAGGGCCTGCAAATGGTGGAAGCAACCCTGCCGGGAAGAGGGCAGCGATATGCCGAGCCCTTGCTGAAAAACGCCGATGACATGGCGGCGGATATCTGGAAACAGGTAAGCCCCCTACTCTACCGGCCCTACGCCTTGCTCGGGCACAGCATGGGCGGCCTGCTGGCCTATCTGCTTTGCCATAAGATCAGCCAGGCCGGCCTGCCGCCGCCAGTACATCTTTTCTTATCCGGGCGGGAAGCCCCGTCCGTGCCTCCCAAAGAACCCCTGGAATACCTCCTTCCCTACCAGGCTTTTAAAGAACAACTGGAAGGATACGGCGGTATCGCCCCGGAAATTGTGCAGGACGAAGACACCTTCGCCTTCTTCGAACCCATGATCCGGGCGGATTTTGAGGCGGTGGGAACCTGGCAGTACCACCCCCGTCCGAAGTTGGACATTCCTGTTACCGTTCTTTGGGGAACGGAGGAAGATCTGACGGAGCAGGAAGCGCGGGCGTGGCAGCAGGAATTCAGTGCCGAGGCCCGGTTTGAGGTTTTCGAGGGCGGGCACTTTTTCATTTTTGAGCAGGCGAAGGCTTTTTGCAGCAACCTGAAAATGCGGATAGGCGAAAAACGCCCCTTGCAACAAAGAGACAAATATTTGTAACAACTGAGCAAAACGTTCTCTCTTTTCCCACTCACTTTTGTGCCTGGGAACAGACAGCTACATTTTTTCACTACTAAAAATCACTACTATGGCTTGGAATAATGAAGAAGATGAAAATAAGGCCTACCACGTGGTCATGAACCACGAAGAACAGTACAGCATCTGGCCGGCGGACCGGGACATTCCGGCAGGCTGGCAGGAAGCCGGCAAAACGGGCCCGAAGCCGGAATGCCTGGCCTACATCAAAGAGGTGTGGACGGACATGCGGCCGCTTAGCGTACGGAAGAGCCAGGAAGAACGGCGCAAGAAGCAGTTGGAAGGGGAAAAGTGATGCGGGCGTGCGGCCCTGATAGTTACTGAAATCGTATTGTTCAGGCAAAAAGTAATGCAAAGAAAACACAATGAATACAGCAGATTATAACATCGTTTTCATCACCATAGATTCCTGCCGCTACGATACCTACCGGTGGGCCGACACACCCCTTATCGACTCGCTGGGCGGTATGAAACCCGCCTGGACGCACGGAACTTATACCGTCCCGGCGCATACGGCCTTCTTCTGCGGACACCTGCCGGCCGTGCTCGAACCAAGCGAACGCGCTGCCTATTATACGGAGGCGTTGGGGAGGCTGTTTCGTATACAGACCGGCCGGTCGGAAGAAAAAAATACTAAAGCGCTGTTGCTGGATGGGAAGGACATCATAGCCGGTTTCCGCAAGCTGGGTTATTACTTGCTTGGTGCCGGGGGAGTGACGCAATTCAACGAAGGCTCTCAGTTAAGGACCTACCCCTGGAGCGATTTTTTCTATTACGGCCCCGACCTGGACGAAGAACCAATGCAGGAGCGTTGCACACAGATGTTCCCACTTTCCCATTACCAAACGATCAGCGAAGCCCTCGGAACCCATCAGAAGTGGTTCCTTTTTCTGAATTGCCCTGAAACCCATTATCCCTACGATGTCGGCGAAGGTTTCAAGGAGGAAGTAAAACCCTATCTCTCGCTCATCCGGAACCATCTCAATCTGCGGGAACCGGACCTCGGGATTCCCACCCATATCTCGAAGTTGCTCCACGAAATGCAGATTGAAGCTCTCGAATCGGTTGACAAAAACCTTCAACTGCTATTGCAGGAGCTTCGGGCTAGATCATGCCGCCCGCTTTTGCTGATCATATGCGGCGATCACGGTGAAAATTTCGGAGAACCCTTCGAAGGCCGCCCGCGCTGGGGGCATCTTTTCCCCTCTCCGGAAGTCATGAAAGTGCCTTTGCTCATCTGCACAATTGAATGAAAATCTAAGAAGAAATTTAATGAAAAACAATCATCCAACCACGCTCCCGCTAACCCAAAACCAAACCGTCATCTGGCTGGACGAAGTCCTCCACGGGCAGAGTCCTATGTACAACATCGCTCTGGTATTTGAACAAACCGAGCTGACCTGCCGGGAGTTAAACGCCCCGGCTAATGGAGTGGCGCATTACCTGCGGGATAGGCGCCCCATCCAGCCGGACGGCGTCATCGCCCTGCAGCTGGAGCGCGGCGAGTGGATGGTAGTTGCCATTTTGAGCGTCTGGAAAGCCGGGGCGGCTTACCTGCCTATCGCGCCGGATGCGCCCACGGGCCGGGTTCGGTATATGTTGGAGGATGGCCGGGCGAAAGCTTTGCTGACAGATGAGGCGGCCTATACTACGGTGAAAGCCGCCTCCCCTTTTTCCGCTCACCTTTGTATCGACGGAAGCCGATGGAAGCGGCCAGTAGAACCAATAATTACATCACTTAACTAAAAAAATCATCACCATGGCTTGGGAAGAAGACGAAAACCGAATTTACCACGTGGTCATGAACCACGAAGAACAGTACAGCATCTGGCCGGCGGACCGGGACATCCCGGCGGGCTGGCAGGAAGCCGGCAAAACGGGCCCGAAGGCGGAATGCTTGGCCTACATCAAAGAGGTGTGGACGGACATGCGGCCGCTGAGCGTGCGGAAAAGCCAGGAAGAACGGCGCAGGAAGCAGTTAGAAGGGGAAAAGTGATGCGAGCGTGCAGCCTGTTGAAGGGCAAGGCCGCTTTGCAACGCTTCTATTGCTTACAAGCGGCCTTGCCCCTCTGTGTCTCTACGGGCTTTGTAATAAAAACGCCCCAAACAGACCCCCTTGCGGGGCAGAGGCCGTAGCAGGTGCAAAAGCACGGCCTGTTTTTCTTTGTCTACTAAAATATACAGCTTATGCAAAGTGCATCGTTTTCCGGGCAAGCGGGAATTATTCATAAGGCGGAAGCCGCTGCCGGCCCCATCAACTCCCATACCGAATGGGGCCTGCTGGAGGAAGTCATCGTCGGCACGCCGGCCAACGCCTTTTTTTCCTTCTGGGACCCCATCGACCGGTATCTGTTCTCCGAAGAAGAAGTTGCGGAAATTGAAAAATACTTAAAATTCAGGCAGCCTTACCCCAAGGAATACGTGGAGAAGGCCCGGGCGGCTATCGGGCGGTTTGTGCATATCCTGGAGGCCGAGGGCGTAAAGGTACGGCGCCTGGAAGAGGTAAGATACGACCAAGCTTTCCGTACGCCGGACTGGACTACCCCGGGCGGGTTTTGCGCCGCCAACCCGCGGGACTTGCTGCTCGTCATTGGCGATGAGGTCATCGAAGCGCCCATGTGCTCGCGCTCACGCTATTTCGAGATACTGGCCTACCGCAGGCTGCTCCGGGAGTATGCCCGGCAGGGGGCCAGGATAGTAGCCGCGCCCCGGCCGCGCCTGCGGGATGAACTGTATAATCCTGATTATGCCAACCCCGGCTCTTTAACGCCTCATGTGCTTACCAATGCAGAACCGGTCTTCGACGCGGCGGATTTTGTGCGGTGCGGCCGGGACATCATCGGGCAGCTGAGCCACGTGACCAACCAGGCCGGGGTGGATTGGCTGCGACACCACCTTGGGCCAGAGTACACCATCCACCTCATCGAAAGCCTGGACCCCAAGCCTTCCCACATCGACACCACGCTGGCCCTGCTGGCACCGGGGAAAGTCCTGGTCAACCCTACGTTTACCGACGTAAAAAAGCTGCCCAAGGTCTTTGACAAATGGGATGTCCTCATTGCTCCGGACCCCGTGCCTTTCAATACCCGCCCCAGGCTGATGAGCAACTGGATCAGCATCAACACGCTGATGCTGGACGAAGAGCGCATCATCGTGGAAAAACGGCAGGCGCCGCTGATCAAAAAACTGAAGGATTGGGGCTTCAAGACGATCCCCTGTGATTTTGAAGACCATTACCCCTTCATCGGGGGCTTCCACTGCGCTACGCTCGACGTGCGCCGGCAGGGTAAGCTGGAGTCTTATGCATAGAAAGAGCGCACCTGCGCTTAATTTTCAAATACCATTTATTTCTCAAAAAATGAAAAAAGCAAGAAATAAAGCAACCTATATCTTAGGCATCAATTGCGCCTATCACGAATCTTCCGTGGCCCTGCTGCGGGCGGAGGGAGAGCAACTGGAACTGGCAGCCTTTGTGGAAGAAGAGCGCTTCAACCGCATCAAGCACGCCAAGCCGGCAGCCCTGGACAACAGCGACGAACTGCCGGTGAACGCCCTGAACTGGGCGCTGGCCCACGCCGGCATCGGCATGAAAGATATTGCCCATATCGCGACCTCCCTCAACCCGGAAAAGAGGAGGCGGGAGAA
>JAGQXQ010000212.1:14128-15381 GCA_020436535.1 Phaeodactylibacter sp. | reverse complement strand
GGCATTCGGAGACGCCAGCAAGTCCTTTTTTCCGTCATTGTTAAAGTCTAAAAAGAAAGCTACCGGAAAGATGGGAATATTAGCAGTTACACTATTGCTCGGGTAATTGATGTCCTGCTCGTTTACCCAGGCTTGTGCACAGGTGCCGCCATTAACCAGGTGGTTGAGCATGCTGAAGGTAATATCACCTAATACCAGATCTTTGTCCCCATCATCATCGCTGTCGAATGTCAACAAAGTTGATCCGGGGTGGCGCATCGTCACCTGAGCAGATTCGCCAACCAAGTTGAAACAATCCCCCGGTGATTCAGCAAAGCCCACGGACTGTTCGATACTGCTTTCAAAAACCCCTCCCCAACAGTCTTCCGTCAATTCAAAAATGAGGCTGTCCATTCCGTAGCCATCTTCTACCGATTGATTGGTGTACAGCTCGATGTACCCACCGGCCGGGTTGAAGGTCAGAATGTCGAGGTCGCCGTCACAGTCCAGGTCATCAATAGCCGGATAGTCCACATTGCTGACATAGACCTGGGTTTGGGTACCGTTGAACAAGGTAAAGTTGATCAGGCTATATTCATTGTCAAAGGATTGGCGCTCAAAGGCGATATGGCCGTTCTCGTAAAATCCGTAAAAGACGATGATGCCCTGGAAAGGCGCTCTACCTTGTGCCTGGGTAAAGATGTCCATAGCGCCATCCTGGTTGAAATCGCGGAGCAGTACCCAGTCGTTCAGCCCCGGAGGGAAGTACTGCACGTACTGAGGGGCATAGCGGTAGCTAACTTCTCCCGGGACCCCTTCATTGATAAAAGTGAGCTGTACGTTGCCGGTGCGGTCAAAGATATAGAGGTCCAGCAACTGGTCGTTATTGAGGTCGACGGCGTTGAACTGAGGGTTGTTGAGGCCGCCGGCCAGGGGGAAGGCCAGGTTATTGCCATTGACACGAAAAGGAATATTGGCAGGCTGATAAGGTTGAGAAAAAACAGATGAGGCAACTGCCAGAAGCAGTCCGGTGATCCATACAGCTCTTTTCATGATTTGATTTTGGTGAATTATTGAAATCTTCGTTTCTTGAGGCCTGCCCGAGTGGAGGCTGTAGCAATGACGCCCGGGCCAAATTTATAAAAAGCGAAAATGAAAAACCTTTACCGCCTCACTTTTCTCTTCTTTTGTTGTGTGCTTACCAATTCCTATTCGCAGACAGATACTTCGGCCATTCCCTCCACTCCTGAAATTGTCTCATTGGAAGCATTTAC
>JAGQXQ010000212.1:13032-14030 GCA_020436535.1 Phaeodactylibacter sp. | reverse complement strand
ACATTTCTGAAGGGGCAAGCATCCATACCCGCTGAAGCAGACGCCCTGGGTAAATTGCTGCTCATAAAAAACGGCCACAAACACTATAGCTTATACCATCTTTCTCAATATGTCGACGGTAGCTACCGCCTGCGCCATATTCCCATGTGGTTGTCGGTTATACCTCCTTTAGTCGCCATTCTGCTGGCGTTGATTTTCCGGGAAGTGATCATTTCGCTCTTCGTGGGCGTTTGGGCCGGCGCTTTTATTGCCGGAGGCATGCGAATCGAATCGTTTTATTATTTCATGCTAAGTTTCCTGGAAGTGGTGCAGCGCTACGTTATCGAGGCGCTGAATAATAGCGGACACCTTTCCGTTCTCGTATTTTCTATGCTCATTGGAGGCATGGTGGCCATTATTTCCCGAAACGGAGGTATGGCAGGCGTGGTCCAGGCATTTTCGCGCTATGCCCAGTCGCCCAAGAGCGCTCAGTTTATTACCTGGCTGCTCGGTGTAGCCATCTTTTTTGACGACTACGCTAACACGCTGATCGTCGGTAATACAATGCGAAAGGTGACCGACCAGTTCAAAGTTTCCCGGGAAAAGCTGGCTTATATTGTCGACAGCACGGCGGCGCCGGTGGCAGCAGTGGCCTTTATCACTACCTGGATCGGCGCGGAGCTAGGCTACATAGACGATGGCATCAGCGGATTACCGGGCTTTGAGGCGGACATGACCGCCTATGCCATCTTTATCGCCTCCTTAAGGTATTCTTTTTATCCGGTTCTGACACTGGCCTTTATTTTGATGATCATTTATCTCAAGCGCGATTTTGGGCCGATGTACAAGGCAGAGATCCGGGCGAGAAAAACCGGTGAGGTCTCTCGTAAAATGTCTGCTACGGAAGAAGGGGACCTGGAAGACCTCGACCCGGTTCAGGGGGCTCCGCTGAAATGGTACAATGCCGTCATACCAGTGGCCCTGGTCATCCTTATGACTATGTTCGGTTTATTCGATAC
>JAGQXQ010000212.1:0-12924 GCA_020436535.1 Phaeodactylibacter sp. | reverse complement strand
AGCTACTGGGGGCAGACAGCAGTTTTTTCATGAAAATCGGCAAGCTGATCGGCAACTCAGATTCCTATGTGGCCCTACTGTGGGCCTCCCTGTCGGGTGTGACAGCCGCCATCGCGCTTACTGTCGGGGCTAAAATAATGCGGCTGGCGGAAACCGTTTCTACGATGATCACCGGCTTCAAGACCATGTTGCCGGCGCTGCTCATCCTTACCATGGCCTGGTCTTTAGCGGCAACGACCGAGGAACTACATACCGCCACGTTTCTCACGTTTGCGCTGCAGGACAGCGTCAACCCATTCGTCATGCCCATGATCATCTTTGTCCTGGCGGCCGTAATCTCTTTCTCTACCGGTTCCAGCTGGAGCACTATGGCCATCCTCTACCCCATCGCTATTCCCACCACCTGGGCCATATGTATGGCGCAAGGGATAGATCATGGCCTCAGCATAGAAATCCTGCTAAATGTAATAGCTGTAACCCTGGCGGCATCGGTACTGGGGGACCACTGCTCTCCTATTTCCGACACCACAATTCTAAGCTCCCTGGCGTCCGATTGCAACCATATCGACCACGTACGTACCCAGTTGCCTTATGCTCTCACAGTGGGTGGCGTCAGCCTTGCTGCGGCCGGGTTATCTACTTACCTGGGCGGTGGATGGGCCATTTGCACTTTGCTGTTGCTCATTGCCCTCGCCCTACTTTTCTTTTTCGTTTGGCGTTTTGGAAAAAAAGTAGATTAAACTAGATTTTCCAGATTTTAGAAATCTGGAAAATCTGAAAATCAAAAAAAATGATAAAAAGGTTAATCATCCTCATGCTGGCAGTTTTCAGCTTCCAGCTTGTCCATGCTACCGAAGGCATGTGGCTTCCGTTACTCCTCCAGCAGCTCAACGAGGCGGAGATGCAAAGTATGGGTATGAAAATGACGGCGGAAGACATATATAGTGTCAACCAGGGCAGCCTCAAGGACGCCATTGTGCACTTTGGAGGCTTTTGCACCGCGGAAGTGATCTCCAACCAGGGCCTGTTGCTCACCAACCACCACTGTGGCGATGACTATATACAAGCTCACTCCACCCTGGGGCAAAACTATTACCAGGACGGCTTTTGGCCAGGCTCAAAAAGTGAAGAGTTACCCAACCCGGGGCTATTTGCCTCATTCATTATTCGCATTGAGGACGTTACGGATAAAGTACTCGAAAATGTAACGGCCGGTATGCACGACAAAGAACGGCAGGCCTGGGTCAGCCGGAATACGGAGCGGGTAAAAATGGAGGCCCAGCGGGAAGCGTACCAGGATGTGATAATCCGCCCGTTCTTCGAAGGCAACCAGTATTTCCTGTTTGTAACGGAAACCTACCGGGACGTACGCCTGGTGGCGGCGCCGCCGGCCTCCATTGGCAAATTTGGCGCTGATACGGACAATTGGGTATGGCCCCGGCATACCGGCGACTTCTCAGTTTTCCGTATATACGCCGGCCCGGATAACAAACCCGCCGAATACGCTGCCGAAAATGTGCCTTTCCAGCCTCGCCATTTTCTACCTGTTTCCCTGGATGGCGTGAATGCCGACGACTTTACCCTGGTCTTCGGATTTCCAGGACGAACAGAAGAATACCTTCCCTCCCCCGCCATTGAACAGAGGGTAGATGTACTCAACCCCATTCGCATTGGGATACGCGACCGGACGCTGGCAGTCATGAATGAAGCGATGCGCAACGACCCCGAGGTGCGCCTGCAGTATGTTTCCAAACAGTCCCGGATCGCCAACTCCTGGAAGAAGTGGATCGGCGAAAGCCAGGGTATTCACAAAACAAATGGAATAGCGAAGCGCAAAGCATACGAATCAGAATTTCAAAAACGGGTAGCGGCAAATCCTGAATGGAAAGCACAGTATGGAGACATCCTGGGGCGGTTCGAACAATTATACGCTGGGCAGGCGCCCTACGCCAAAGCACGGGAATACATCGGCGAGATCGCCGGGCGCAACATCGAACTGTTCCGTTATATCAACACGCTACACGGAGTAGCCAAGTCGTATAACGCCAGCGGCGCGCCGGGCCTGGCGGGCCGGATGGACAGGATAAAAAACTATGTAGAAGGCTTTTTCAAAGACTACCGGCCGGAGGTCGACCGCCAGGTTTTTTCCTCCCTGATGGAGGTTTATTTCAACGAGCTCAGCCCGGAATACCAGTCTGAATTTGCCATCGAGCAGTTCGTAGCCTCTAATAAGGATTATCAAACGCTGGCCAGCCTGATATACGGCAAAAGCCAGCTCATCCGCCCGGATGTGATGCGGCAGGCACTCGAAGCCGGGCCAGATGTATTGGCTAAAACCATTCAGGAAGATTACGCCTATCACTTCGTGCGAAGCATCTCGGAAGTAAACGAGGGAGATGCGCTCAAAGAGTACCAGCGGATCCAGGAAGATATCGACTTGCTGCAGCGCGAATACATGAAAGCTCAGATGGAAGTTTTCTCCGAGAAGCGCTTTTACCCGGACGCCAACGGCACCCTGCGCGTCTCCTACGGCAAGGTAGACGGATATACACCGCGGGATGCCGTGCAGTTCGAGCCGCACACTTATCTGGAAGGCGTCATGGAAAAATACATTCCTGGAGATTATGAATTCGACGTTCCGGAGAAGCTACGCCAATTGTATAAGAGCAAAGACTATGGCCCTTACGGCGAAGCCGGCAAAATGCCGGTTTGCTTCATCGGCTCCAACCACACTACCGGAGGCAACTCCGGCAGCCCCGCAGTCGATGCTTACGGGAACCTGGTGGGCCTCAACTTCGACCGGGTTTGGGAAGGCACCATGAGTGATATCCACTACGATGCCTCTATCTGCCGCAATATCATGGTGGATATTCGATATGTGTTGTTTATCATTGATAAGCTGGGCGGAGCCGGGCATTTGGTGGAAGAGATGGAATTGGTTCATCCCAAAAAGTGAAAATTGAATAAGCTTTATAAACACTCACACCGCACATACTCGATCACATCCGGAAAAAATGCATTGAACTCTTCATTGAGGTCCTCAAAATGCAGAACCAGGCTCTCCAGCACCCCATCGAGGTATTCCGGGCGGCTGGTTCTTCGCTTCATACGGTTGAAGGCGATCGCCAGTCCGTTGTGTGAACCGTATGATTGCAACCAATTGTCAGCAATCATCATGGGCAGGTGTGGCTGTAGGCTTTCAGGCATCAGTTCCATATTGTCAGCCAATACCTGATATACATCTTGAGTGAACTCCGGCAGGGGTTTATCCGAATAGCGGGTCCAATTGAAGGAAAGTAGGTAGTCATAAAAAACATCGACCACCACCGGGGCATATTTGCGGTGTTTATCGTACAACCGCCGGACCCCCTTTAACACTTCGGGGTGGTTGTCGGTATAGGAGTCGATGGCACGATGCAGGCGTACGCCTTGCTGTATAGGCTCCGGATACTGTCGCACCTGCTTATTATTCAGGTAATCCGCCAGAAAATTGCCGATTAGCAGTTCTTCTCGTTCGCAGGAAAGAAAAATATGCGCCAGGAAATTCATAGGCTGGTGTTCAACTTTTCATTACAATACAATAGTTGAACGGTTGTGGTTGTATTCTGCTCTAATTTACTTCATATCTCTTATCTTTGCGCCGCAAAAAAATTATGAAAATATAAACACGAAATAATATATGGCATTGAAGTGTGGTATTGTAGGTTTGCCCAATGTCGGAAAGTCGACACTGTTTAACGCCTTGACATCCGCTAAAGCTCTGGCGGCCAACTATCCGTTTGCAACCAAAGACCCCAATATTGGGGTGATCACTGTGCCCGACTCCAGGCTCGACCATCTAGCAGAGCTGGTCAAACCACAGCGGGTATTACCAACGACGATCGAGATCCTAGATATCGCCGGGCTGATCAAAGGGGCCAGCAAAGGCGAAGGCCTGGGCAACCAGTTCCTGGCCAACATCCGGGAAGTGGATGCCATTATTCACGTCATTCGTTGCTTCGATAATACCAACGTGGTACACGTCGATGGCAGCGTCGACCCGGTTCGGGATAAAGAGGTGATCGATACAGAACTGATGTTTAAAGACCTGGAAACCGTAGAAAAGCGCCTGGAGCGCCTGCGCAGGCAAGCAAAAGCAGGCAAAAAGGAAGACCTGAAGCTGGTGGCCATTGCTGAAAAGATAAAAACGCACCTGGAAGAAGCCAAGCCGGCTCGTTCACTGGAACTGGACGAAGAGGGAACCACCCTTTTACAGGAAATGTTCCTGCTTACCGCCAAGCCTATCCTCTATGTATGCAATGTCGATGAGGAGTCCGTTGAAAGCGGCAATGCGTATACGGAGGTTTTCAGAAAGGCTGTTGCCGATGAGCCCGCCGAGGTGATCCTGATCAGCGCCGATATCGAGGCGGAGATCGCCCAACTGGAAAGCAAGGAGGAACGCAAGGAATTTCTGGAGGAAATGGGCCTGCATGAACCCGGTGTAAACAAACTAATCCGGGCAGCCTACCACCTGCTGCACCTGATCACCTATTTCACTGCCGGCGAAAAGGAAGTGCGCGCCTGGACGATCCGCCGCGGCTGGAAGGCGCCGGCCGCCGCCGGAGTCATTCACTCGGATTTTGAAAAGGGCTTCATTCGCGCTGAGGTGATCAAATACGATGACTATATCCACTACGGTTCAGAGCCCGCCGTCAAAGAAGCCGGAAAAATGGCAGTGGAAGGCAAGGAGTATGTGGTGGGAGACGGCGATGTGATGCATTTCCGGTTTAACGTCTAAAAAAATGGAAAAATACTTTATCATTTACAAACCCTACGGGGTGCTGAGCCAGTTCACAAAAGAACATCCCAACCACCACACCCTCAAGGAGCTGTTTCAGTTCCCAAAAGATGTCTATCCTGTAGGGCGGTTAGACCAGGACAGCGAAGGGCTCCTGATCATCACGAATGACAAGCGCCTGAACCACTTGCTGCTCGACCCATCCTTCGCCCATAGCCGGACCTATCTGGTCCAGGTAGAAGGAGAACCCCAGAAGGCAGACCTGAAAATGCTCCGGGCCGGCGTCAAAATTCGAGTGGGCAAAAAGGAATATACCTCCCTCCCCGCCCAGGTGAGAGCCTTGCCGGCCCCTCCTGCCCTACCCGAACGCGACCCGCCCATCCGGGTCCGTAAAAGCATCCCGGACACCTGGCTTGAACTGGAACTTCAGGAGGGAAAAAACCGGCAGGTCCGCCGCATGTGCGCCAAGATCGGTTTCCCCGTTCTCAGGCTCGTCCGCTCTAAAATTGAACGCCTGGACATCAGAGATATGAAAGCCGGCGAGGTAAGAGAAATGGAGAAAGAGGATATGTACCGGCTGTTGAGGCTGGGGTAAATCTCTGTACCATCCATTATACCTTGATCCATAAAACCATGAGTCCATGACCTTTCCTTCCCGTCCCATCCCAATTCTCGGCACTGCCATGTGGGGCTGGACAACGACCCGGGAAACATGTTTCGGGCTGTTGGACAACTTCTACCAGGCAGGCTTTCGGGAAGTGGATGGCGCGACCAACTATCCCATTAATAAGAAACCAGAAGATTTCAGAAAAGCGGAAAATATCCTCCTGGAATGGATACGGGCCCATCAGGTGCAAGACCTGAAGGTCATGATGAAAGTGGGCAGCATTAACAATTTGCGGACACCTGACAACAACCTGTCTAAAAGTTTCTTAATCATGCTGCTCGACGAGTACCGCAACGCCTTGGGTGACAACCTGGACACCTTTATGATCCATTGGGATAACCGTTCAGAAGAGGGCCCTATCCGGGAAAGCCTGGAAGCGCTGGCCATTGCGCGTGATTCGGGCTTGAGGATCGGGCTTTCGGGGATACAACATCCGGATATCTACGCTCGCCTGAACCGGGATTTTGGTATGGACTTCCGGATACAGATCAAACACAATCTCCTTCATTCCGACTATACCCGTTATGAGGCCTTCCACGGAAAAGCCGGGTTTATTACTTATGGCATCAATGCCGGCGGTATCAAACTGGCCCCGGGCCTGTACCGCGAAGACAGCTCACTAAAGGCAAGAGGCGGAAATACGGATGAGGAACATCCCCTTGCCAACCCACTTAGGGATATTCTACATGAGATAAACCTGGAAACTGAGCGCCCCGCTGTCTCCACCTTCAACCACTGCGGATTAGCCTTTGCCTATCACAGCCCGGATGTGGATGGCATACTACTGGGTGTTTCCAGCCCAAAGCAGCTGGAGGACAGCCTGCATTTTTATGGAACGCTTAAAACTTACGACTATCGGGATTTGTATCAAAGGCTAAAGAAGCTGAATGAAAAGTAAGCGGGAGAAGTATGATTTTCTGATCGTCGGAGGAGGGATCTTTGGCATCTATGCAGCGCTCTACCTGGCCAAACACGGCCTGCGGATCTGCATTGTAGAAAAGGAGAAAGAACTACTGAAAAAAGCCTCCATCGTCAATCAGGCCCGGTTGCACAGCGGTTATCATTACCCGCGCAGTGTGGCTACCGCCCTCATGTCTGATGACAATAAAGCTCGCTTTACCACTGACCACCAGCAGTTTATAAACTTTGAGTTCGAGAAATACTACGCCATTGACCGCTTCGGGTCATTTACCGATAGTCTGCAGTTCGAACGCTTTTGCGAATTTATTAAGATCCGCTGCGAGCCGGTGCTGCGGCACCCGCTGTTTAACTACCACCGCCTGGAAGCACTCTATTCCACCACCGAATATACATTTGACCCCATCCTCATCGCCGAATATTACCGGCAAGAGCTGGAAGGCCATACCAGCCATATAGAGGTGCAGTTATACAACCGGGTGGAGCGGGCAGAAATTCAGGGTTCTTCCTGGATGATTGAACTTTCCAGCCTGGAGACCGGATACCGGCGGGAGGTTGAGGCAAGCCAGGTGATCAACGCCACGTATGCCGGCAGTAATGCTATCAATCGTTTGTTTGGGGCACGAGATATAGATCTGATGCACGAGATATCCGAGATGGCCTTTGTCACCTCGCCCCAGGTAAAGAATATCGGCCTGACGGTCATGGACGGACAATTTGGCTCCCTGATGCCCTACGGCTTATCCGGCATGCTGTCCTTGTCTTCGGTGGCCTACACCCACCATAAAGTTTCCTACGACAACCTACCTACTTTCGACTGCCAGGCACTGAATCCGGATTGCCGGCCGGATTTTCCATCTATCTGTAGCGCCTGTCCCGCCCGTCCCCGGTCCAACTCTCACAAAATGATCGGACAGATCAAGCACTACTTTGCCGATGAAGTGGAATTCCACTATTTCACGTCCATGTATACCATCAAATCCAAACTGAAGGCCAACTACATTGACGACGGGCGCCCCACTGAGATCTCCATTCTCAATGAAAATCCACGATTTTATTGCATCTTTGCCGGAAAGATCAACTCCATTTACGAAGTGGAAAAAGTGGTCGCCATTTAGCCCTTAAATCAACAAATATGGCCAATAAAGTACATGTATCTTCCGAGATCGGAACGCTACGGCGAGTCATTGTGCACCGTCCGGATGAAGGTATTGCCCGCATTTCCCCAAAGCGGGCGGAAGAGTTGCTGTTCGACGACATCGTATATCTGCCTAAAATGCAGGAAGAGCATGATATTTTCACGAATGTGCTTCGCGCATTTGTCGGCTATGAAAATGTGCTCGGAACGACCAACCTGTTGCGCGAGGCACTGCGCCATGATGAGGAAAGTAAGCACGATATGCTGTCCAAGATTGTCGATTATGAAGAATTGCCGACCAGCTATCGGGATATGCTGCTGGATATGCCTGATGAATTGCTGGCCAAGGTCCTGGTCAACGGATATTACCCTGAGGAAGATATTTTCCTCTTCGATCCTATCCCGAATTTCATTTTCACCCGGGATATTGCAGTGACAGTCAATGACCATGTAGTGATCACCAAGCCCGCCAAGGAGGCCCGTTTCCGGGAAAACTACCTGACCCGTTTTATCATTTGGGCACACCCCATCTTCCGGGAATTGAGGGATGAGGACCGCATCATCAACATGAACAGGGTGGATGAGTTTCCACCTTCTCGCCGGGGAGAGATGATCTCTATAGAAGGCGGAGATATGATGGTGCTCAATAAAGAATATCTGCTCATCGGCTGCAGCGAGCGCACAACCGAATACGCAGTTAAATCTTTAAAGGATGCTCTCCTGCAAAGAGATGTGATCAAACACGTGGTGCAGGTCAACATCCCCAACGACCGCAGCTATATGCACATCGACACGGTCTTTACTCAGATTAGCCGCAATCACCTGGTCGCTTACAAGCCTATTGTAGAAGATGGGTTGGGGTCGTACGTAACCGTCTACGGTCAGGATGGTGTAGAACGCCACTACCCTACCGTTAAGGAATTCATACTATCGGAGATCAATTCCAAAATGCAATTTATCTGGAGCGGCGATGGCGAATCACCCTATCAGGAAAGGGAACAGTGGACGGATGGTTGCAACCTGGTGGCTATAAAACCAGGCGTAGCCCTGACCTATGACCGCAACCCCATGACGGAGAAGGCGTTCGAAAAAGCAGGTTACCGCACGGCTCACGCCCGCGAACTGCTGGCTGCTTTCAAAGACGGGATCATCCAACCGGAAGAGATCAAGGATACGATCATCCTGCTACCCTCCAATGAGCTCTCGAGGGCCCGCGGCGGTTCTCACTGCATGACCTGCCCGATCGAGCGAGAGGATATTTAGGGCAGCTGAAGGCGGCCCGGTTATTGGTTATTGGCTGATTTGTGGGCCGCCCGTTCGGAAACCCCGAATCGAATTAACGAATCCCGAACCACCTAATATGTATACACACGAATTCAAAAAACGAGTCCGCTACGGAGAAACGGACCAAATGGGGTACCTGTACTACGGCAATTACGCACAGTATTACGAGATCGGGCGGGTAGAACTCATTCGTTCTTTGGGGCTTACCTACAAGGCGCTGGAAGCGGAACACGGCATTATTATGCCGGTGATGAGCATGACCACCCGCTATGTTCGGCCCGCCCTCTACGATGAACTTATCACAATCCGGACGACCCTGAGAAAACTACCGGATCAGTTTATTGTTTTCCATATGGAGCTGTTTAATGAAGCAGGGAAACTGATCAATGGAGGAACCGTAAAGCTGTGCTTTGTAGAAACTGCCTCCCAGCGCACCATTCCGACCCCTGATTTTTTGGTGGAAAAACTGATACCACATTTTGAAAAAGATTGACCTGAAAGCAATACAGGAATACATTCTGAACCTTCCCCCGGTGAAGAATACCATTCAATGGACTAAAGAACATTCACTGCCTGGTTTTTTTAAGGTGCCCATTTATGATGTAGTGGTATTTCTGTATCATGAGTCTCAGCGGTATGATCTGTTCACCCGGGCCAACGCTATTGCCTTCAGCTTTTTTCTGTCGATCTTTCCCTCTCTGATCGCATTTTTCACCCTCATCCCCATTTTCAAATTTGCCCTGATCGATTATCTGCCGGAGGGTGAGAATTTCGACCTTTACCTGCGCAATGAGATCCAGCGTATATTGCCGGGCGTTGCGGGAGACCGCCTCTTTTCCTTCGTGGATGACATCACCAACAACCCCCGCTTTGGGCTCTTATCATTCGGTTTCATTCTGGCCATTTATTTTGCCTCCAACGGCATGATGGCCCTCATGCAGGGTTTCGAGAAGTCGTATATGAAAACATTCAAAAAGCGGGGAGAGATTCGTAAACGCCTCATTGCCACCGGACTAACCTTTCAACTGGGCATCCTGCTCATGGGGGCCGTAATTCTGATCATCCTCGGCGAATTCCTCCTGGGTATGTTCTACAACCTGGTCCACTGGGATGTCTTTACCGGGATCATGATCCAGGTGTTGCGCTGGCTGGCTATCTTGCTCCTTTTTTACTTTGGCATTGCCATCATTTACCGATACGGCGCTTCCGCCATACGGCGCTTCCAGATCTTCTCTCCCGGAGCGACGCTGGCTACCGTTCTTTGTATCATCACCTCTCTGGTTTTTTCCGCCTACGTCAATGAGTTTAATACTTACAACGAACTCTACGGCTCTATTGGGGCCATCATTGCGCTAATGTTATGGATACAGCTCAACTCACTCATTCTTCTGGTCGGTTTTGAGTTGAACGCCAGCATTGCCATCAACCGGGACCTGAAGGCCGAAATTGAGGAGAAGGAGTTGTGAAAAGTACCATTATCGTAACAGCGTTACATCACCTTTGTAAAGCCTCTTATTTCCATCGATAAATTCAACGATGGTGAAATTTATATGGATAGTCCCTAAATAGAAATTTTCTAAAGGGAAATTTCCATTATTTTTACGGTGAGAAAATAAGATATTATGAAAAAAATTTTATTGCTGTTCGGCCTCGTAATGTCTACTGAGGTAAGCTATAGCCAGGTTCACTTCCAGGATGCCTCCACTCAGGCGGGTATTGACAACACGGGGAAAAACTATGGTATCGCTATTGGTGATTACAATAATGACGGCAAAGAAGATATTTATGTATGCCGCCATACGCTACCCAACTTACTGTATCGAAACGATGGCGACGGAACCTTCACCGATGTAGCGGCTCAGGCGGGTATAGCTCACGAAGGCGCCACCACCTGCAGTGTATGGGGTGATATTGACAACGACGGCGACCTGGATCTGTACCTCGGCAACCAGGATGAATCCAATATCCTTTACCTGAACAATGGCGATGGCTCTTTTACAGATATTAGTGAAAGCGCCGGAGTAAATACCCCTTACCGCACTCGTGCAGTGTTATTCAGCGATATTGACCAGGATGGTTTCATCGACCTTTATGTTGCCAATATGACTGCCTACAATTATATGTTCCGGAATAATGGAAACCATACCTTTACCAATATAACCGAGGAGTCAAATACCCAGGATTTTGGCGTAGCAATGGGCTCCATTTTCTTTGATTATGACAACGACGGCGACCCCGATCTCTATCTTACCCATGATGCCAATCAACCTAATATCCTCTATCAGAATGATGGCACCGGGCGATTCACTGATGTTTCGGTACCATCCAACGCTAACTATGCCGGCCAGGGCATGGGGGTAGATGTTGGAGATGTGAACAACGATGGCTTTCTGGACATTTATATCACCAACCTTTACACTAACACCTTATTATTAAATAACGGAAATGGCGGCTTCTCAGACATCACCGCCAATGCCGGTGTGGGAGACCTGGGTATGGGCTGGGGAACGCTATGGCTGGATTGTGATAATGACGGCCGGTCCGATATTTATGTCAGCAATGACAGCTATTTTTCTCCCTACCCCAATCTTTTATACCAAAACATGAGCGATAATACATTCCAGCCCATCAGCCAGGGTTCACCGTTAGCCAGCATGTATGGAGGTTACGGGGCGGCTTCCGCCGATTTTAATAACGACGGACGAGTGGATATCTTCCTTGCCAACAACGGCAATGATGGTAACCAACTCTTCGTAAACCTCACGAATAATGAGCACAATTGGGTAAAAGTGAAGCTCCGGGGCAATCAGAGCAACCGCTCCGCCATCGGCGCCAGGGTGGAAATTGAAGCCGGTGGTAAAAAAATGATCGATGAAGTGATAGCAGGTGCTTCTTATGCTTCTCAAAATAGTCTCATCCTTCATTTCGGACTGGCAGAGGCCGAGGTGATCGACCGGCTTCGAATTCTTTGGCCCAGTGGGCTGGTGGAAGAATTTGAGCAACTGGATGTCAACAACAGCTACATCGTGAATGAGGGGGAAAATACAGTAGTGAATATCAGTACTCCTGAAAAGGCTGACGTTGCTCTGCAAGCCTGGCCGACCCCATTTACGAACAAACTAAATTTCACTCTCAGCCTGAAGCAGGCCGGTTTCCTTAAGCTCACGATCCTCGATTTGAGTGGAAAGGTGGTAGCCCAACTGGCGGAGGGAGGTTATCCGGCCGGCCATCATTCATTCGAATGGTTGCCAGAGAAGGCAGTCCCGGGGGTTTACATTTGCCACCTGCACACGAAGGAAGGACAACAATTCATCAGGACTATTTTCATGCCTTAAGATAACAGGTTAGAGCTACCACTTAGCTGCAAGCTGACAAAACTCCAGCTCAGGAGCTGGTGCTAATACTTAAAATGCTATACTTGCGTTTTCCTAGTGGTTTAGCTTTACAAACCACCAGGGCTTGAAAGTACGCAATTACATGTAGGCGCCAGCCATATAACACAAACAGCTATTTAAGCATGAATAGAACACTACGCCTCATCGGTTTAATGTATTTAGCAGCAACCGTCACAACTGGGCTCCAGGCTCAGAAGTACAGCAATGAATTCCTTTCCATTGGGGTGGGTGCACGGGCACAGGCGCTGGGCGGCGCTGTTATTGCCAGCGCAGAGGATGTAACCGCCGGAGTTTGGAATCCGGCGGGCCTTGCCAATCTGAGTGAATCGGAAAGCCTGCAAGTCGGCGCCATGCACTCCGAATGGTTTGCCGGAATAGGAAAGTTCGACTACCTCGGCATCACCCTGCCTCTATCCAATAAACAACGCCGGCTGGGGCTTTCCGTCATTCGCTTTGGCATTGATGAGATCCCCAATACGTTGAGTTTATACGAAAGCGACGGCAGCATCAATTTCGATAACATTGTCGAATTTTCAGCAGCGGATTATGCATTCCTGCTCAGTTACGCCCAGCAATTGAAAACCCAAAAGGGCCGCCTGCAACTAGGAGGCAACATCAAAGTGGTGCACCGGCGTATTGGCCCCTTTGCCACCTCCTGGGGTTTTGGATTGGATGCCGGCCTGCAGTATCGCAATAATGGCTGGCAGTTTGGCATCCTGGCAAAGGATATCACCACTACTTTCAA
>JAGQXQ010000211.1:25080-43664 GCA_020436535.1 Phaeodactylibacter sp. | reverse complement strand
CGCCCAGGCTGCCGGAAGCCAGGGTCTGGCCTGAGATCAGAGGGTTGTCTGATGCATAATAAGCGTAGCGCAGCACCACCTGCTCATGGATGCTCTTGCGGATCTTGGAAGCGGCCTGAATGGCCTTTTGATAATGCGCGCCTTCCATTTCCAGGCCGATGGCTTTCCAGGAGGAACTGAGGAAGTAGCGCATGATGTCCTTATTTTGAAGGGAGGTACCCAGTACGGAAATCATGGGCCCTTCAAAGACGCGCAGGCCCTTACCTTCAAAATGAGCCGCTTTGAGGTGGTTTTCAAATGGATAGTTGTCGGCGGTGCCTTCGAAAACATGAGCGGTGGGCACCATAATGTCTCCCTTGTCACCTTCCAGGATTCCGGCTTTGCCCATGATGGAAATAGACTGCACATCGAGCGGGATATCTTTGTCCTCCGCCTCGTAGGGTTTGAGCAGTTCGTCCATCGTTTCATAAGCCTGTTCGCCGAAGGCATAATCCATCACGATAATGACGGGCTTGTGCTGAGCAATGTACTCCTCATTCCAGTTGATTTCTTCGGGCAATATCCCGGGGATGATCTTTGTGGTGTCGAATATCTGAACAGTAATGCCGGTGCCGGCCTGGTCTTCCTCTTCGTGCATACCGTTTGCAATGGCGTATTCCCGGACAGCCTGCCTCATTCGTCCATTGCTCTCAATGCTGAGGTCCCGGGCGAGGTCTTCCAGTTCTTCCCGCTCCTTCCCCAGGGCTTTGGCTGCGAATAAGCTGTTCATTACACTGTGGAGGTTAGCGCTGATGATGTGCAGGGGGCGGTAAAGCAGCCCTTTGCCGGCCAGGGCATCTTTGATGTTGCCGGCCCATTGTTCTCCATAAATATGGTGTCCGACCTTTTCCCTCAGCGCCGAGGAAAAGCTGATCTCCCGGTCGGCGCTATTTCTGGCCTCCTCGGTAGATAGTTTGCCCAGCCAGTGAGTAATATGAAAAATACTGTTCACATCTGGATCTTTGGCAAATCGCTCACAAGCATTGACGGTTTCTTCGTAGGTGCGCCCCAACAACGTACTGAGGTAGGTATAGGCAATATCCTGGTTGTACTCTTCTCCTTGTTCTTCGCGGCGGACGATCTCCTCCAGCATAAGCCAGTCCCGCTTTTTTCGCCCCCGGTGGTCTTCACTGTTTCGGTGGATCTTTTCGGCCTCTATGTACATAAAGGTCAAGTGGGTGAGAATATCGTAGATATCGCTGCGCCCCCGGGTCATTTCAATGAACATTTGTTCCTGGTCGATGCGGTAGCTGTTGCGACGGCGCTTGGGGGGGACGATGGGCTCGAATGAGCTGTTTTCAAAGCCTTCGCGGGAGATAAGGCGGATGTACCGGCACTCCTCAATGCCCTTGGGCAGGCGCTGGAATATATATAGTAAGCCATCGAGCTCAACGCGTTCCGGATCATTGATGGAGCCGTATATTTCCGGCCGCAATTGAGTGAGTGCTTCGATCATGGCCTCCCCGGATATCCCCAGGGGTTTGTAGCTTCCCCGGATAAAAAGATGGCGCATGGCGATATAAAGACGTTGGATGGCTGCTCTTGATTCCTGGGCTCGGCTCCGTTGTGCAGGCTTTAGTGGCATGGGTCAATTATTTCGCCCCAAAATAGGAATTTTCTTTCATTGAATTTTTTTTGCAAACAGGCTATTGCAATTGAAGCTCCAACTCCACCCGGCGGTTGAGGCGGTGAGCGGCTTCACTGTCGTCGGGGGCGAGGGGGTAGACTTCTCCATAGCCGTCGTAGTGCATTTGTCGGGGCAGGACGCCTCGTTGCAGCAGGTATTCGTAGCAGATGCGGGCGCGATGGAGGGAAAGCTCCTGATTGTCAGTTGCCGTCCCCTGTTCATCGGCATGCCCCTTGATCAAGAGGGAAGCGGAAGGCAGCCGGATCAGCACAGCGGCCAGGGAGTTGAGCAGCAGGCCTTGTTGGTTGTTCAACCGGGCGCTGTTAGTTTCAAAAAACAGCCGGTAATTGGTTTCGGTTTCACCTACAACTTCGGGGCATCCGTAATTGGTGCTGCTACCCGGTATCAGGGGGCACTGGTCTCGTTCATCGGCGATGCCATCCTGGTCGGAGTCCAGCAGCGGGCAGCCCTGCCGGGAGGCAGGCCCTATCTGTTGAGGGCAGCGGTCTTCCTCGTCGGGGACGCCGTCGCCGTCGCTATCCAAAGAAGGGCAGCCGGCACGAAATGGTGGGCCGGGTAGTTCCGGGCATTGGTCTGCCGGGTCACTGACGCCGTCGCCATCGCTATCGGGGCACCCCTTCAGTGCCCCGGCCAACAGCGGGCAGTCGTCATCGCGGTCGGCGAGCCCGTCGCCATCGCTATCCGGACAGCCGCTGTGGCTGGCTTTGCCGGCCTGGGTTGGGCAATGGTCTTTACTATCAGCAATTCCGTCACCGTCCTGGTCGCGAGCGCCCCAACGGTAAGCCAGTGAAAGGCCTGCAAAACCATACCAGTCTTTTTTTTGGGGATTGCCGGCGAAGCTGATGCCGTCGAGGTAGTCGGTAAAAGCCGTGCGCAGTCCCCCCTCGGCCCCGAGTGCCCACTGCTCATTCAGGCTATATTCGAGGCCGAAGCCGAAAGGAAGGGTAAAGCGGGATTTGGCATACACTGCCTGGGCATCTTCTTTGACACCTGCAGGAGGTGGGCCCGTCTGCTGATTAAGGAGGTTCGCCCGGGGAGCCATCTTCAAAAAGCCTCCTCCGGCAAAAAAATAGGGGCTGAGGCGGGAACCCGCCAGCACAGAAGGAGAAATCCTCCATTCCAGGAGTAAGGATAATTCTGTGATATCAGTGGAAAAGGAAAGGGCCCGGCCTGAATAATCAGAAAAATAAGCGTCATCACCCGAAAGCTTTCCCCGAAATGCATTGGCTCTCAATGAAAAGTGGGGCCCCAGGTTCCGCCGCAGCAACAATCCATAAGCCGGCCGGGCTCCCTGAAGCGTACCCGTAATAGAAGGGGTGAGGTCGCCCTGATAAAAGTTACCTCCCAACAGGATGCCGCCCTCCCACTGGCGTTGGCCAGATAAGGTTATGGTGGAAAAAATAAGAAGGGGCAGCAGTAAACGATTCATAATAAAAATACCAAAACGGATTTTTTACATTAGACTGTTTTCTATGTAAAGGGCCACAGAAATAAAAGATAGGCGCAAGTACGAGGGAGTATTTCCTGAATTCTTTTTGGGTTAACGTTTTTCCAGGGCTTGTTATTCGAATCAGGGGTACAAAAAATGCAAAAAAAAACCGGCTCCCAGAGGAAACCGGCAATTAATATTACATCACAGCTATACTGCTTGGGCAGTAAATCCTGACTTCGCCTGGTTGTGCAGGCACAAGGCCAAGCGAGCGTCAGGGTTGAAATTCAAAAAAAGCTGCCCACTGATAAAAATGCTCCCGTACAGTGGGCAGAGAACTGGTTGAGTTTCCAGGTTTATTCTTCGCAGAGCACCATTCCGTCTTCATCTAAGACTAAGTATATGCGCTCGTTATTTTGGCTGTTTTCCAGGGCTACTTCGTACCTGGCCATTCCATCGAATCGGTTGACCAGGAAGGCTTCCTCAAATTGATCAAAGTCCTGATAAGGGCCGGTGGTGATAGTCACCTCCACATCCGGGTCGAGATCTATCCGCTCAATTTCTTCGGCAGATTGCAGGAAGCCGCCGTTGAGGTCGAAGAAGAGGCTGATCCTTGTAACGCCATCGCGGGCATTCACTTTGATCACTTCTACAGCGCCACACAATTCATCCATCTCAGCAGTGAAGTTGTAGCCGGCGTAATTATTTTCCAGATAGAGTTGGAGGTCATCCGGAAGATCATCGATGTTCAGATTATTATTGCCGTTACCACCACATACTGCGTCGGGGTTCACCACCCGGATAACCGGATGCATCATGTATTTGCCATTACCTGTTTGAAAAACGGATTCCGCAGCGTCAAAATCGAGGATCAGGTCATACTGAGGCATGCCGGTAAGGTCGAGACACACCTGGATCTTTAAGCCGGACTGGCTTCCGGAAGGGATCTTTAAGTCGTGCTCCACTCCGTCTACCACTACTGTATTGAATTCTCCCAGCACCAGGCGGACCTGCCGGATCTCATCCAGGGAAATCATAGCATTGGCGACAATAACATCAATGCCGTTTGTCAGATCCAGCAGGTTATATATGCCAGCGTTAGTATTCAGTTCGATCTCTTCTGACCCTCCGGGGCCTTTTATCAGTATAGATTGCAGGTCAATATTGACCTCGTCAATATCCAGGGGGGCGTCGGTGAGGCGGATGTTCAGGAAAGTCAGATTGTTGATGGGGAAATCGATTACTCCTTCATTACATCCACTGTTGAATATTGTGGCCAGCAAACCGGCCAATAACAATAAACGCGTGAATTTTTGTTTCATAGGATTACAATTCAAATGCTAGTAGTTAATAAAATAAGATGCTAATTCATTGCAGTTTTTAAAAAAAGGGGCTGGCATTCCAGCCCCCCTTATTCATGAGAATCGGATAGTTTGCCTGTATTACTGCATTTTTTTTTGCAAAAGCTGGGGTGCAGGGGGGATTTGTTTGTCAAACAAAAACAATCGGAAAATGGGATAAATATTTCTTAGAGTGTAAGCCTGCACCCACAGGGCTTTGCAATATTATGTCTTAGAACTTTTCTTTCTTTTCCCCCGGCAGAAGGTGGCGCCGGTTGGGCCACCTTTCTGCAAGGAGCTGTTCATGGGATTATGTAGGGAGTTGCTATTACTTTGGAATTATAATCATGCTAGTTTAGGGCATTCTGGCAGCTATTTTTGTCAGCCTGCCTTTTTTCGTTTTTACGCTTAGCATATACAAACCCGCTGGATATTTCCCAAGATTGAATCTGGCGGCGTTGGCCGGCCTGGGGGCATTCAACCTGCCCAGGTAAGTACCCTGTGCGTTGTATAAATCTACGGACTGTATTTCGTCGTTGCTGTCAGCCAGTTCCAGGGTCAGCCAACCATTGGTCGGATTGGGGTAAAGCCTGATGGCATTATCGGTTAGCAGGGGCTCCTTATTTTCTAAGAGCAGGGAGTCTTCTGCCAGGGCGAACACAAGCCGGGAAGGCGCTACATCAAAACCGAGGAATTCATTATTCACCAGGTGGATGCTGTCGGTCTCCAAACCAACCAGGCCGACGATGATATCCTCCATTACAATGCTGAAGTTGGCGACTGGCCCAAAGCCTGAAGTTGGGCCGGCATTGGGCGCCCGGTATATGGCAACCTGCGCAACGGCATAATCATCCAGTACTTCAATGAACACTTCCGACCGGTTGCTACCCATGCCCATAGGGTCGTTGATCCAGGATGGGTTGGCGATATCGAGTTGTACCCCCGAATTCCCGCCCATATTCGTAGTCGGCTTGATGTTGAGCGTGTCGAACTTCAGGGTGAATGCGACCCCAAAAAAGGAATCGATCTGCATCTGTTCGCTGCCCAGGCTCAGGCTGACCGGCTCATCGGCGCCTGGCTCCGTGATCTGGTCGTCCGTATCCAGCAGTAGTTGGGGGTCTTGCCCTGCTGTGCCGGTGAAGTACTCGTCCAGCATCACCATGTCCTGTGTCCGCCAGAAATTGTCTTTGATGATGTTCAGGTCGGCAGCATTGATATTGCCGTTCCCATCACAATCAGCGTAGGCGAAATTCAGGCCATCCGGGAAGGTTTCGGGCCACAACTCGGGGAGGTCCTGGGCCGCCCAGTCACCACTGGTAGTGCCTCGGGCAGGGCCGCTTGTTCCGTTGGCGAAAGCCCAGTACAGCACGTCGATGTTGTTAACGATACCATTATTGTTGACATCACCAGGCCAGACCTGTTGTGCCTTTAGGTTGGTTATCCCCATCAGTATGCCTATCAAAAGGGCAATGGCTGTCTTAGTTATCCAAACTTTCAAAGATCTGTTCTTTTTTATTTCTGATACAAATATAGGCTGGTGAGAAGCGTGCATCAAATACATTTTTTTGTATTTTTCAGGTTGTTAAGAATAGGTTGCTATTGTTTTTGTGTCAAATTTTTGACACAAAAAAATGGGTTACAGGCAATTATGGGTAATAATTTACGATAAAAAAAATATGTAAAAGATCGTTTTTCGTCTTGAGTGTTGGAAAAAGCTTATGTAAAAGTCGCCAAATTCATGAAAAACAGCAAACTGATTGAACTGCTAAAAACTTTTGATGCCAACGAATGGCGCCAATTCGAAGCATTCGTCGCCTCTCCCTACTTCAACAGCAATGAAAATCTCATTCAGCTGGGCGCTTTTTTGGGGAAGTACGCTCCGGATTTCTCTTCGGCGGCCCTTACCAAAGAAAAGGCGTACCAGGCAGTCTTCCCGGGTATTCCCTTCGATGCCCGGCAGATGGGGTACCTGATGAACTATATGATCCAGTTGGCGGAAGAGTTTATTAGTATACAACATTATCGGGGGCAAAGCCTGCAAGTGAAAGTAGATATTCTTGCTGAATACTCCCGCCGGGAATTGGAAAAGCACTACAATTTTCTGTATCGCAAAACAAAAGAGGAGCTGGATGTCGCCATGTCTGACCTCAATCAATTTGAGTATCAATACAGCCTGGCCAAAGTAGCCAGCCAGCACTTCATCCGGCAACGGGTCCGTAGCTTTGACCCCACCCTGCAGAATGCCGTCAATGCCCTGGATGATTTTTACTTCCTCCAAAAACTGAGATTCAGTATTGAAATGCTCAACCGGCAGGCCATCGTTTCAACCAATTACGAATTGTCTTTTATCGATGAGGTGCAAGGCTATCTTTCCGCTCAAAAAGAACGGCTGCCCCTGATCGATATTTATCTTCATATTTATTTGTCATTGGCCAATGACAGCGACGAGCGTTTTGCCAAGCTCATTCAACTCATCGAGCTTCACAGCGAACATATTGAAGAGGCGGAAAAGAGACTGATCTACCTGTACGCGATCAATTTCTGCGCCCGAAAGATCCGCCAGGGTAAAGACGAATACGTGCCCATCGTGCTCAATCTCTACCTGCGGGGTATCCGGGACCGGTCTCTCTTTGAAGACGAATACCTTTCTCATTGGACGTACACCAACGTGGTCAAGCTTTTCCTCCGCCAAAAGGAATTTGAGCAGGCGGAGGCCTTTATTAAAATGTACAGCGATAACCTTTCTCCACAATCGAGGGAAGATGCCCTGCACTTCAACCTGGCGGAGCTGTATTATCAAAAAGAAGAGTACGGAGAGGTATTGTCACACCTCAGTCAACTCAACTTTTCCGACCTCTTCTATCACATGGGGTCGCGCACGGTGCTGATCAAGACGTATTACGAAAGTGAGGAGATCGAATCCCTGCTCTCCCTGCTGGCCTCCTTTTCTAACTTCCTGCGGCGCAATAAGAAAATTGCTCCCGGCCTGAAGAAGACCTATCTCAATTTCTGCAACCTCTTGTTTAACATTCTGAAGAACAACCCCAAAAAACGAGATAGGATAAAAGAAGAAATTCAGCGCACTCAGCCCCTGGCCGAGCGCAGCTGGCTGTTGAAGGTGTGGGGGGAGCAGGGGAAGTATTAGTGTATTAGTTTTTTCATGATGGAGGATTCGGGACTCCGGCCAGTGAAGGCGGATCCCCGAACCCCAGTTACTATTCCCCCAGCCCGATCCGCATTCCGTCGTGCAACGTGACGCCTTTTCTAATGACGATGATGCCGTCCCGGATGACGTGTGTATCCGTCTCGCCGTCCGGCAGGGCCACACTGCCGTGGATATTGACATTATTGCCGATACGCACATCTTTATCGACTATGGCGTTGCGGATATTGCAGTTCTTACCGATTCCCATCGGCAGTTTCCCGGATTGCTGCATCTCCTGGATGGTCTCATAAGAGTCATTACCCATTATAATGGCGTTGGAGATCTCTGTGCCATCACCAATCCGGGAACGAATGCCAATGACAGAGCGCTCGATCTTTTTGGCGTGGATGATGCAGCCCTCGGCAATGACCGCCTGGTTGAACCAGGTGCCGAAGATCTTAGAGGGCGCCAGCAGGCGCGGGCGGGTATATATGGATTTGTCGTTGTCAAATAGGTTGAACTCGGGGATATTGTCCGTCAGGGCAATATTAGCCTCGAAAAAGGAGCGGATGGTTCCGATATCGGTCCAGTAGCCGTCAAAGGCAAAACTGGTCACTTTGTGGCCCTGTTCGATTGCGATAGGGATGAACTCCTTGCCAAAATCAGTGGCTTCCGGGTGCTCCTCAAACAGTTTGTGCAGGAACGTCCGGTTGAAAATATAAATACCCATAGAGGCCAGGTAATGACGGCCCTGATTCCGGTATTTTTCATCTACATGCGATTGCCATTCACCCAGGACTTCCGGCTTTGGCTTTTCGATGAAATTTTCAATATGGCCTTGTTCATTGACCTTCATTATGCCAAAACCGGGAGCCTCCTTATCCACAACCGGAATGGTCGCAATGGTCAGGTCTGCATCCTTTTCGATATGGTAATTGGCCAGTATGTTAAAGTCCATTTGATAGAGCTGGTCGCCGGACAGGATGAGGATATAATCGTGTGGATGCCGTTTAAGATGTTGTAAACACTGGCGGACAGCATCGGCGGTGCCCTGAAACCACTTATCGCTGGAGGGTGTCAGCTCGGCGGCCAGTATGTCTACAAAGCCATGGCTAAACATATCAAAATTGTAGGTATTCTTGATATGCTGGTTGAGCGAGGCGGAGTTGAACTGGGTAATGACAAACATCCGGCGGACTCCCGAGTTGATGCAGTTGGAAATTGGAATGTCGATCAGCCGGTACTTCCCTCCGATGGGAACAGCTGGCTTGGATCGTTCGCTGGTCAATGGAGCCAGGCGCGTACCGGCGCCCCCTCCCAGGATAAGGCTTATCATTTTAATCATTGGACAAATTGGTTTAATTGGTTGTATCTGACGCGACGCCGGAAAAAGGCGGGGGAAGTATTCTTTTCGAAATACACCTTTTAACTGCGTCTTCTATACTCCCATTTCTTTATAAATTTCAATATATTCGGCAGCGGGTTTTTCCCAGGAGAAATCCAGCTGCATGATCCGTTCGCGTATCTGTTCGAGGATAGGCGGGTTGTGGAACAACTGCACCGCCCGGTGCAGAGCCAGTTGCCCGTCATCGAGAGTAAATTGGTTGAAGCGAATACCCCTGCCGGTGTTATTGGGCTCCCCGATGTCCGGTACTGTATTTTTCAAACCGCCTACGGAACGAACGATGGGTATAGTGCCATATCCCATGGCATACATCTGGTTCAGGCCACAAGGCTCTATCCTGGAAGGCATAAACAGGAAATCGGAGCCGGCGTAGATCAGGTGGGCCAGCCCTTCGTTATACTCCAGAGTAGCGCTGAAGCGGCCCGGATACTGCTGATTGAGCTGGTTGAAGGCACTTTCCAGCCCTGGTTCGCCGGTGCCGAGTATGGCGAAGGACAGGTTATCGTCGCTGTGCATTACCCGGTGGATAAGGTCGGGGATGAGGTCGGCGCCTTTCTGGCCGACCAGCCGGCCGACAAAGGAGACCAGGGGGAGGTTGGGGTTGAGCCGGAAATGCTGCGCCAGTAATTGTTTGTTGGCTTTTTTGAAAGCCGCGACATCTTCGCCCAATGGGGCGCCCAGATAGCTGTCGGTGGCCGGGTCCCAAACCTGCGAGTCGATGCCGTTGATGATGCCCAGGCATTTGTGTTGCTCGTGCTGGAGCAGGGATTCCATGCCGCCGGCATTCTGCTGCAACTCCTTTAAGTAGCTGGGCGAAACGGTCGTCACCCGGCCGGCGCATTTCACGGCGGTCGCCAGTGGGTTAATGTTGCCCGACCAGTCGAGCAGGCCGCGGGCTTCCGCTTCAAAGGAGGGTAGGAGGTACATCTTATCCCATCCGAATGCGCCATGGTAGGCGCCATTGTGAATGGTGAATACCGTAGGCATCCAGCTAAGGCCCCGGTACTCCGGGCAATGCTTTATCATAAACGGGATCAGCCCGGCATGGTGGTCGTGGCAATGCAACAGGCGGGGGCGCCCCGGGCTGTTGAGCATCCATTGCAGCACGGCCTGCTGGAAAGACAGGTAACGCTCCACGTCGTCTGCATAACTATGTCCGCCGGGGCCTATATAAATTCCGGGCCGGTCGAATTTTCCGGGGATATCGGCGACGAAGAAGGGAAAGCCCAGAGAGTTGGCGCTTTCCTGCTCGATAGTAAAGGGTACGTAGTAATTGTGCAGTCGAACGGCTCCTTTATATACCGTATGGAATTGGTGTTCATTGAACCACTTGAGGCGGTACTTGGGGATGATCACACCGGTAGGGACACCAGCGGCCGAGAGGTACTTGGGGAGGGCCCCGACGACATCACCCAATCCACCTGCTTTGGCCGCGGGGTAACACTCCGCGCTAACGTGTAATACCTTCATGCAGGGTTGATTTTCGCTTTGCACTAAATGTAAGGAAAATATATTTGGCCGGGCAAAATTTGAATGGGATGTTTTGTATGGGAGAGCGAACAAATGACAACTGAATTGTCTCCTTTTCCAAGTACACCGTAAAATAAGGAGCTCCTTGTTTTGCGGTGTACTAATGGCCGTTGCCCGTGCCTGTAAAGCAGCCGGATAGATTGGATATACTGAAAAAGGGCCGGTACACCATCTAATGGTACCGGCCCTTTGTTGGTTGGAGGGCCTGGATAGCTGCCTAACCCAGGCAGCCCAGGGGCGCGGGCCCATCAACTAACTTCTAAGCCTCTGCTTTCTTTTCGCTTTGGCCCTTCTTTTCTCCTTCGTTTTTCTTCTTCTCATTCTTCGGCCGGCTATTGCCATAGGAACCGTGCCAGATCTTTCCTTTTTTGGTTTTCTTATCTCCTTTTCCCATGAATGTAAAATTGGTTTGGTTAATGAAAAAAATAATATGGGTGCAAAGATAAAGGTTTTGTGATGCGGAGCAAAGATAGGGCCCGTCTTTACATTGAATTTTGAACAAACTCTAAACACCTATCCTCTATTTGAGATCCTTGTTAGACACGAAACCCGGAAGAGGCCTTTAATGAAAAATGGGAGATACTCCAAAAGGAGCGTTAAAAGCTTTGTAGTCCCTTAGATTATTTGGATATTGAACACATTCAAAATAATATTAAAGGAATATGAAGGCACTTTTTTACACCAGAGAATATCCGCCCTATGTTTACGGAGGAGCAGGAGTTCACGTTGAATACCTGGCGGCGGAACTGGCGAAATTGATGGAAGTGGAGGTGCGCTCTTTTGGCGATCAAAATGAAACAACCGGAAATCTAACCGTTAAAGGGTTTCCCTTTGATAATCCGGTTTTTGATCAGGCCAATGACAAATTGAAGGCGGTCCTGAAAACATTAAGCACTTGCGTCCAGATGAATGCCGATGATATAGATGCTGATGTGGTGCACTGCCATACCTGGTATGCCCACTTTGCAGGGATCATTGCAAAATTGTGTTATGGCATTCCACTGGTTATTACCACCCATTCCCTAGAACCTTTGCGGCCCTGGAAAAGAGAACAATTAGGAAGAGGATACGATGCATCGTCCTGGGTGGAGAAAACAGCCATAGAAATGGCGGATGCGATTATAGCTGTTTCCAGGGAAACGAAGCAGGATGTTTTAAAATTCTTTGATGTTGAGGAGGATAAGATAAAAGTCATTTACAACGGAATTGACCTTCAGCAGTATGTCGTCACGGAAGCGGCCTCCACGCTAGAACAATACGGTATAGATCGGACAAAACCTTTTGTGCTTTTTGTGGGCCGGATTACCCGGCAAAAAGGCATCATACACCTGGTCAATGCCATAAAATATATGGATCCGGATACGCAGGTCGTATTGTGTGCCGGCGCGCCCGATACCCCGGAAATTGCGAAAGAGATGGAAGATAGCGTTAAGGAGGTTAAAAAAACCAGAAATAATGTGATCTGGATCAGTAAAATGCTGGATAAAAAAGAAGTCATTCAATTGTATTCGCATGCCGATGTATTTTGCTGCCCGTCCATATACGAACCATTTGGCATCATAAATATTGAAGCCATGGCATGTGAAACGGCGGTGGTGGCCAGTGCAGTCGGGGGAATAAAAGAAGTGGTGGTTGATAGTGAAACCGGCCTGTTAATTCCTCTGGCGCAACAAGACAAAGCTCCTTTTGAACCTGTAGACCCGGATCAGTTTTCAAAAGACCTGGCTAATGGCATCAATAAATTAATCGCCGACCCGGTATTGAGAGCCTCTATGGCTCAAAAGGGTAGAAAAAGGGTGGAAGATCATTTTGACTGGATCGCTATTGCCAGGCAGGTAGAGCAGTTGTATCAGTCTTTGTTGGTATAAACATTCCAGGCTCCTACCGGACCATCACCTCATCAACAAATATCCAGGCTGGCAGGCCGGCGCCGTGGTGCCAGATGGGCGCCAGCCCAAGGTTTTCGGCTTTCACCTTGATGTACCGCCCTTTAACCGGATCAAAGCTAAGGGAAAAGTTCTGTATATCATTCACTTTGCTGGCCCGCTCCAACGGGCGGGCATTGGGAATAGGCCCCAACAGGACAAAATCCTTACCGTCAACGGAATAATAGTAGGACACCTTTTCCGGAAAGAATACAATGTGATTCACGACCTGTAAGAAAGCGCTTGATATTTCACTGAACTCCATGGCTTCTTCCAGGTCGATAACGGCTTCCAGGTCATTTCCCTCAAATCCGAGCCAGTTGGCGTAGAAGCTGCTTCCGCCCAGAGCGCCATCGGTCAGCACCTGAGGGTTTTCATCGGCGTATTTTTTGGGTTTTTCCAATAGTGTTACCGGCCGGTTCAGGGCATAATTCGGTTGCTTTGCCCGTTCCAGGGTGAATTCATAGGACTGCAGGTATTCCTCCACGGAATACCTCATCTCATTCATATTGATGATGCCGGCCTGTGCGGCCACTTCCCGGAAGTGATCCAGGCGGCGGCGCAGTTTTTCCGGGGTGGCCGGGTTTCCGTCCGGGCCTTTTTCCACCAGAGAAAAGGCCTCCGATCGTTGCTGGCGGGAAGCCTCCAGTATGGCGTAGTCAATGCTCAGGCGGGCGCGCTTCACTCTGTCCAGCACTTCGGGTTTGCCGGCAACGGCCTGTTCGGCCTCGTCCATCCAGCTGTCGTATTGCTGCAGCAATCCCGGTTTCAGAAAGCTGCCGAACGCCTGGGAGGGGTCCCCGTACAGGAACAGGAAAAAAGCGGTATCCGCTTCCAGCGCATCATGGACGGTGGTGATGTATTTTCCGATATAGGGGCCGGCTTCCTCGTAATAGCCATTGAGGAAGTCTTCCATAACGGTATCCACATTGAGGTTGGGGTTCCACAGCAGCCTGGCCGTCAGGTAGGACCGCAGTTCGAAGAGCTCGCTGGGCTGGTGGCTGTGTTGTTCGAAAACCCATTTGGCGTTGTTTTCGGCAAAGAGTTGAATGTTGGGCTGTAGCGTGCGGAGGTTGGGGAAGGGGGCCAGGAAGTTGGTAAACTGGGTGGTATAGTCCCAGATGCGGACATTATCCGTCTTTTTTCCCCAGTCAATGAGGTCTTGAGCGAACTCCCGGCAGTTTTGGGCGATGGGGGCGCTCCGGTCGCATTCGATGGAGCACAGGGTGATGAGCACGTTCTCCGCCGGTTTCAGGTGCAAGGGCGCTTTGCGGGTGTATTGGTAGGCCAGGGTGGAGATGGTTTTATCGGGAAAGGCGGCCGCCACTTCGTTCACGAAAGCGATCATAGACCCCGAAGCAGCGCCTTCTCTTTTGTCAATAGCGGCACAGTTGTCACACTGGCAGTGCTGCTGGTTGTCGTCCTGGCTTACGGAGATCACCTCCGCCTCCGGGTGCTGCTCCAGCAGTACCGCTACGGTATCTTTGACCAGTTGCAGGACATCCGGGTTCGTCAGGCACAGCTGGGTGGGTATCCGCCGGCCGTCCCGCAGGGCGTAGAATTCGGGGTGGCTTTCGTAGTATATGGATTCCGGCACAAAACGGTGAAAGGTGTGCACCCTGGCTTCCGGGACGTAGGTGGGGAAGGCTTCGTAGGTCACCTTGCGCTTGTCGGCAAAAGAGTGGTTGTCGTAGTACAATTGGGAATGGACCGTTCGGGTAGTGATGGGGGGCGTATAGTCGTAGTTCAGCCCTTTCGGTATTTCTACTTTAGATAATTGAGGAACCTTTTCGGAATCCGGGCTGTAAAAGCGGCAGTCCAGAACGTCCTCCAGAAAGGTGTAAGTGGCATTTAATACGCTTCGAGGATTCCCGCCAGTGATCATCAGGCCTCCGTCCTCTTCCCTAATGCGGATCTGGTGCTCATCCATTCCTTCACTCTCGGTTGAACGGCCAACGAAGATAGCGGGCCCTTCCTGCTTTTCGGCATTCCGGACGATCGGCAGTTTCGCGCGGCTCATTTTTTCGAGGTAATGCTGCAGTTCGGCCGCTGCCCGTTGCTCCTCATCGGCGGGCTCATCGGGGGTGACGATCTGGTAGCTGGAAGAACCATTTTCGGCCAGGACGATCCCTGGCGCCTGGTTACTGGCGTTCAGGATGAAGGCCAGGGAGCAGCATAACAGGAACAGATAGAGTTTGTGCATGTACGTCTGTTTTTGTGGAGTGGGTTAACCTCTTCTTGATGGGCTACAAATTGCGGAAAGATAAACCATATTTCAACTTTCATCTCATTCTATCCATGTACAATCCTTCCAGGCCATACCTTTGTTTGATTTTTTCATCTAATGGCTGGCGCATCATTACAGGATATGTATGATATAATTGCTTAATGACCCGTTCGATATCTAAAATCCAAATTTGAGCTGTGCCGTCCAGGCTGTAAGTCAAAAGCTGCTGTTCATCTTTGGAAAACTGAGCGCCTTGTACCCCTCCTCCAACAATTCCCCGGCCGAGCATGAAAATTCCTCTTGTATGGCCTTGCAGGACAATCGGATTGTCTGGATCCGTTAAAGGCCAAATCCGGGCGGTGCCATCACTCCCATAGGTCAACACCCTGCCTCCATCGCTCAAAATTTTCGCTCCAATAACTCCTCCATTAAACAGCCCGGCTTCATGGCCCTGCAAGACGATAGGATTATCCAGATCGGCAAGGGGCCAAACCCTGGCCGTTCCGTCGCTTCCATAAGTCAACACCCGATTTTCATCTTCTGAAAATTGTGCTCCATTAATCCTTCCACTATGTCCGGATAAAACAATAGGATTATCCGGATCGGCAAGGGGCCAAACCCGGGCCGTTCCGTCATTTCCACAAGTCAACACCCGGTTTCCATTTTTTGAAAATTGCGCCCCATGAATCCCGCCTCTATGCCCGGATAATATAATGGGATTGCCCGGATCTGCCAACGGCCAAATTCGGGCGGTACTATCGTCACTACAGGTCAATACCTGCTTTTCGTCTTTCGAAAATTGCATCCCGTTGATTCTTCCGGAATGTCCTGATAAGATGATGGGATCTTCAAGGCCGTTTAGCGTCCATATTCGAATAGTCTCGTCTTGACTGTAGGTCAATACCCGAGACCCGTCTCTTGAAAATTGCGCCCCAACGATCTCCCCCCTGTGCCCGGATAAAATAATGGGATTGCCCGGATCTGCCAAAGGCCAAATCCGAGCTATGCTGTCCTTCCCATAAGTCAATATCTTCCTCTCCTCTCTTGAAAATTGTGCCCCGTTGATTCCGCCTCTATGTCTTGATAAAGTAGTAGGATTGCCTGGGTTAACTAATGACCAGATCCGGATTGTACCATCTTCACTGAAGGTCAGGGCCCTGTTTTCATCTTTTGAGAATTGCGCCCCTTGGATTTCTCCTGTATGGCCAGATAAAACAATGGGGTTGCCCGGATCCGTCAAGCCCCAAATCCTGGCGGTTCCGTCTTCACTATAAGTCAATATTCTAGTTTCATCTTTTGAAAACTGTGCCCCTTTGACCCCGGCTACATGGCCTGACAAGACAATGGGATTGTCCGGGTCTGCTAAAGAATGAATCCGGGCGGTGCCATCTCCACCATAAGTCAATACCCGGCTTTCATCTTTTGAGAATTGCGCCCCATTTATTCCCCCCGAATAACCCTGCAAATCAATGTCATTACCCGGCTCGGCCAAAGACCAAACCCTGGCTGAGCTGTCTTCACTGAAGGTCAATACCCGGCTTTCATCTTTTGAAAATTGCGCCCCTTTGACCCCGGCTACATGGCCTCTTAGGATGATAGGATGATCCGGATTAGATAAAGTCCAAATCCGGGCAGTGCCATCATCGCTACTGGTCAGTATCCGGCTTTCATCCTTAGAAAATTGCGCATTTTTGATGGCGGGCCCTTTAAAGCCAAATTTTCCACTTTCGTGGCCTTTAAAAATAGTAGGTTGAGTTGGGTTAGACAGAGGCCAAATTCGAGCGGTACCATCTTCACTAAAGGTCAAAACCCGGCTTTCATCAGCCGAAAAAGCTGCACCATTTATTCTTCCCGTGTGGCCTTGTAAGACGATGGGCATTTCCTGGTTAGCAAGGGGCCAAATTCGAGCGGTGCCGTCTTCACTATATGTTAATACCCGAGATTCATCCTTTGAAAATCGGGCGCCCAGAACACTTCCCGAATGTCCTGATAAGACGATGGGGTTCTCCGGATCGGCCAAGGGCCAAACCCGGGCGGTGCCATCGTCACTACAGGTCAATACCTGCTTTTCGTCTTTTGAAAAGTGTGCCGCCTGGATTCCTTTTGAGTGCCCCTTCAAAACGATAGGATTATCCGGATCGGCAAGGGGCCAAACCCTGGCAGTACCATCTTCACTACAAGTTAAAACCTGACTTTCATCGGCTGTAAAGACTGCACTATTGATTTTATCCTTATGGCCTTTTAAGACAAGATGAGGCCGGAAGTGTTGAAATACTTTCAGGAAATTATTTCGAACCCGATATTCATCAGGATTCAAAAAATAGGCTTCTTCTACGAGCCGGTAAATTGTGAATCGAGGAGAATAGTATGGCGCTGCGTTCCATTCATTAATGGCTAAGGTACTAAGTACAGAACCTTGTTTCTTTTCTGTTTCTTGTCTTCTCTCTACCGCTAGTTTTGCATTTTGATTAGATAACCAGGCAAATCCCAGTGTACTTGCCAGTAGTACCATTAGAAGAGTAATCGCAAAATTCCTCAGTTGAATCACTTTTCTTTGCAATCTAACATCCTCACCAATTAAGTCTTGCAGGGATTTTCCTTGAATGGGAGCTGCTAACCCAGCAGCCTTCCTTTTGAATTCAGGATTGTTTAATGACAGGTCTTCACTCGTCTTAGCCCCTCTGAAATCGATGAAAAGAGGTTCCATTTGGAACTTTTCTTTTAGGTTAATCGGGATGGCATTTGTCTTATTCCAATTAAAATCATTTTCTGCTTCATTCCAACAAATGACCCCCTCTGTGAGGCAGATGAGCATCCTGTCTATCGATTTATTCCCGAGCCAAAAATTGACTTCTCTCTGTACCCATTTGGATTGAGCTGCCTCCGGGGAAGCCAGTAAAATAAAGTATTCAGATTGACTTAATGCGCTCTCGATAGCCCCCCATAAATGAGGGGTTGCCGTGAGGCTGGTTTCATCCCGAAATACATTTAGGGCCCTAACTCTGAAAATGGGTTTTGCGATTTGCTGTAACGCTTTCTGAAGTGCAGGCGCAAATTTTCCATCAGCAGCGTGAGAATAGGATATAAAGGCGTGAAACGGCATTTGAGCTTGATAATTAGTGCTATCTGCTAAGATAGGATTCATTTGGGTATCTCGGCATGTATTTCGCTCTGCACCTGCGGTGCATGTAGGAGAAGGAGGACTCGGCGGTTTAAAAAAGGGTGGTGGGTGAAATGATTGAAATATTATTTTGTAAAATAGGTTATGGGTGCTAATTTTATTCTAGTGAAAATTCGAGGGAGAGAATGGGCGTACAATCCTGTTTAACGGTGGTTTTTCGATCCGATTCTTGCATTAGACTAACCTCTTCAAGGGCAAAAGGGAAACTTGTCAAGTTTTCTCCTGCCTGGCCACCAACCCTACCAACTCCCTCACCACATCCTCTAGCGTATAGCAGTTAGCCAGCGAAACATCCACCACCTTGCCATCTTCCCGGAGAACGCCGCTTTCCGCATCCTTCAAATTGTTGATGGTAATGTTGACATTATCCGGCAGATTGAGTCCATCCAATATATGGTAGAGCTTCATGGTAGCTTCATCGGTTTCCTTATTTACAAAGACGGAAATCATGATTATTTCAGGATTTTATTCCCCGGAGGAAGTTGCATTTCCGTTTCGGAGAGTTGGTTGTTTTTGATGATCTCTTTCCTTTCAGGACTGGCTCTAAAGAGTATCAGTTTAACGTATTCTGCGACCAGAACTTCAAAAATATTACCTTCAAGTTCTACAAAGTACTTCAGGCCCGGTTCTGGCAATTCAGACCCGTACCTCGACTTTTGATCCCCACAGGTTTGCCCGATCTTGAATGTTTGTCCTGAATGAAGGATAACCTTCG
>JAGQXQ010000211.1:24671-25074 GCA_020436535.1 Phaeodactylibacter sp. | reverse complement strand
CCGGGAAACGCAGGTGTAGCAAGAGAAGGATTGAGGCCCAAGGGAAATCAAACGGTACTGTTGACAGTTATTAAACTTCTGTCCCGCCGCTTCCACAAGCGCCTGATAATCTTCCATCGAAAGATCGTAGTTTTCCAGCTCAATGTCCAATTCAATGGCCAGATTTTTCACGGCGTATGTGATGGCGTCCTCATAAATGTCCGGAGGGGCGTCAATACCGATGGACTGTCCCAGGTGAACGGCCAGGGATAAGGGCTGGCTGTGTTGTGCGGTCAGGTAGAGGTGCAAGCCGGCCAGTAAGAGCATCAAAATGGCCAGCGGGAGTAGGAACCCGCCGGGCTTCGGCGTGAGCTCAGTCGAACGCTTAGCCGAACGTTGCCTCATTTGGGCGGGGGTGGAATGA
>JAGQXQ010000211.1:0-24589 GCA_020436535.1 Phaeodactylibacter sp. | reverse complement strand
TAAAGCCGTTTTTTCGTTTAAAAACCTATTTATTCAAATTTTACATTTGTGTAATTTAATTGTTATCCTAATGAAAGAGGGAGGCAACATCCGGATGAATGGCAACCAGGAAATACAATAAACTCAAGGACGTCCTTGAACAGAAAAAACGCACCGGCAAATGGCTGGCCGAGGAGCTTGGGGTGGACGAAAGGACCGTCTCCCGCTGGTGCCGGAATCTTCGGCAGCCCAGCGTGCAGGCCCTAATTGATATTGCGGAATTGCTTGATATGGAAGTTGGGGAATTGCAGGTGAAGCGGGAGGAGGATAAAGGCTGAGGGGCACGCCTTCCCGATGTATAGGGCAGGAGCCCTTAACCAAAACCCGCATACGAGCTGAAGGCTATGGGGAGTGGACCGTTGAACTGCTGTCGGATAAGATGGTTCAACTGGGTTATACCGAAGGAGTATCACCCAGTTCGATCCGGCGTATTTTAAAAAAAGCAAACTCAAGCCCTGGCAGCAAGAACTCTGGTGTATCGGAGAGCTGAACAGCCAGTTCATTGCCCAAATGGAAACGGTGCCGGACTTTTCAATGCCCCTGCCGAAGAAGGAGTGGTGCGCTTAACCTTCGATGAACGCCTTTGCCAGTTGCTGGCCGATACGGTTGAGGCGCTGCCGCATTATGGTTCGTTTTACGAGCATTTGCCCCTGGAGATTGCCGAGCAACTGCGCAAAAAGATCCGGTTCATCTACACACCCAAGCACGGCAGTTGGCTGAACCTAACCGAAATTGAGTTTGCAGCCCTGGCCGGGCAGTGCCTCGATGGCCGGCGAATCCCCTCCTTAGAGGGATTGGACAAGGGGGCACAAGCATGGGCTGCTGCCCGTAATGTCAAGGGGGCTATGATATACTGGAGCTTCACCACCGCCAAGGCGCGGGAGAAGTTCCAGCGCACTATGATAAATTATTGAAAAATTAATCTGTAAATTTCTGGCGGCGTCCACTAGTGGGGTTGAAAAGGAGGATAGTGAAAATTTGGTAATTTCCCGGAAAAATCACGGTACTTTTGAAAAGGCTCGAACAATCCAACATTTCTACTCTGCTAACCCCACTGCACCCTCCCCGCAAAGGTTCTTTGTTGTACCATTGGCGTAATATCTTCAAAAACATCCACGCCTATTCGTTTTTCATTCGCCAGTTGGTCCGGATCAATATCCTCAGGGATTTCAAGCGCTCCTACATAGGGCTGCTGTGGTTATTCATCCTGCCGGTCCTTTCCGTTATCATATGGATATTGCTTAACGGCGCCGGCATTGTAGAACCGGGCGAAACCGGCATCCCCTATCCGGCCTTCGTGCTGCTGAGCACTTCGATATGGGGTTTTTTCGCAGAGCTGTACAGGAGCACCAGCAGGATATTCACCGAAAGGGGCAATATGATGATCATGGCCCGTTTTCCGCACGAGGTGTTGGTGGTGGAAAGAATATTGGTGCACCTGATCCGTTTTAGCATTCCCTTTTTGGTCAACATCGTGGTGTTGTTGCTCTTTGGCGTTCGCTTCACCTGGCTGGCCCTCCTGTTTCCTCTGACGCTATTGCCGTTATTGATCCTGGGAATGGCCATCGGGCTGGTCGTATCACTGCTGCGGGTAGTGGCGGTGGATATCGCCAGCCTCGCTGACCACGGCATCAATTTTTTGATGTTCCTTACGCCGGTAGTGTACGCTCCCACTATCGGGATCGGCTGGCTGTCGGAGGCCATCCGCTTCAACCCGTTGACCTACCTGATCGGCTTCAGCCGCGATGTGCTTACGCAAGGTGCCTTTTATGAACCGGCTGCCTGGGGAATATGCACCGCACTGGCCCTGCTTTTTTTTCTTTTCGCGGTTCGCTTTTTTGTCATGTCGGAACCGAAGGTTATAGAACGGCTGATCGATAATTGAATAAAAAGTGCAATGTCCAATGCTTCATACGACTCCTCTTCTCTCCGTCCGCAACCTGTATAAGAAGTTCAGCCGGGACATCAGGTACAATCTGTACTACGGTGCCCAGGACCTGCTGGGGGATACCTTCGGGTTAAAGACGGAATACCTACAGCTGCGGAAAAAAGAGTTCTGGACGCTGGCCGATATCAACTTCGACCTGTTCGCCGGCGAGATCCTCGGCATTGTAGGCGCCAACGGCTCGGGTAAGACCACCCTGATGCGCCTTATTGCCGACATTTACCACCTGGAGGCAGGAACGATCTATGGCAGGCCAGAGCAAAAAATCACTGCCGTCTTTGCGCTGGCCGCCGGCATGCAACCCTTGTTTACTGGCAGGGAGAATATCTACATCAAAGGCTCGATGTACGGCATGGGCAAGACGGAAATCGACGCCAAAATGGCCTTCATCAAGGACTTTTCCGAACTGGGTGGCGAGCTCGACCGCCCTTTTGGTAACTACTCCTCCGGCATGCGCGCCCGCCTGGCCTACGCTATTGCTATAGCTACAGAACCCGATATCTTTATCATCGACGAAGCACTTGCCGTGGGCGATTCAGTATTCAAAGCCAAGTGCTTCGACCACCTCAAGGAGTACGTTCGCCAACCTGATAAAGCCGTACTGTTCGTTTCCAACAACATCCGCAAGGTGCTGAAGGTGGCCACCCAGGTACTGGTCATGAAGAAAGGCCGCATCATCTACGAATCAACGGACGTCAAAGCGGCATTGAATCATTACATCCTCAACTGCCTGGACGATTTGGATGAGGAGCAACGGCAGAGAAAATTGAGAAGGGTGCAGAAGTATGATATGTGATTCGTGAGGTTGCTCCGGAACAACCCTGTGTCGAAGGGTATTTCGCCCACCCCCTAAATCCTCTCGAAAAGAGTTCGGGACAGGCTCCGCCAGCGGGGGATATTTCTCCCGATTCAGAGGTGCATTTTCCCCCGCTGGCAGGCAGGCAGGGCCATAATAAATTCCAGATACAAAATTCAAACAGCTTCTAAAATTGTTGCAACAAAATCTTTTTGTTTACCAGTTCCTCTCCAATGCGCAACCGGATCAGGTAGAACCCTGAAGGCAATGGCGCTCCATTGTCATCCGTGCCGTCCCATTGCCGTTGGTGGCTGCCTGCTTCAAACGCTCCGGAAGCCAGGGCCCGGAGGCGCTGGCCATGCAGGTTGAACACCTCCAGGGCCGCTTTTCCTGGCTCGGGCAAAAAGAAGCGGATAACCACCTGCTCCCGGAACGGGTTCGGGAAAACCTCCAGGCCGTGGCTATTCGCCAGATCGGAGACTCCGGCGCCAGGCAGGGAAAAGGCCTGGTCCGAACAGCAGATGCCGATACCGGCATCGAGAGCATCGGTCATGCCCAGTAGCTGAGCGATGATGTAATCGGCATCGGCCGTGGGGATCGGGCCGCCGCTCTGATAGGAGACATAGTTGATGACATTTTCCAGGCTGGAAACAACAGATCTGATAGAGTACCCAAGGCATAACTTTTCGCTGGCCAGGCCCAGTCGCCGGGTGATAACTCGTTCTACGCTACTGCTGATCCCCAAGCCTTCCACATAGCCGATCAGGTTGCCAAGGGCCCCATCAATGCAGATGCTTTGGCTGCAGGCATCGCCGGTGCCATCCTGGTCCGTATCCTCCTGCCCGGGGTTGAAAACCAGGGGGCAGTTGTCTACATCGCCGCAGATGCCGTCGCCGTCGATATCGTCATCGGGGTCATTGGGGCATGGGTCGGGGCAGGTACCGAACAGGCCGTCCCGCACCGTTACGTTGGCGGTGCACTGATCGTCATTGCCGCTTTCATCGGTAACAGTGAGCCAGACTATGTTGATGCTTAGCAGGTCGGCGCAGGTAAAATCCTCCTGGTCGAGGCTCATCGACTCGATGTCGCAATTGTCGGTAGAGCCGTCATTAACTTCGGCTGGCGAGATGGACACCATACCATTCGGGCCAAGCTGCACCGTGATATTCCGGCAATTGGCAATCGGGTTTTTCCGGTCCGTCACCGTCACCGTTGCTGTACAGGTGCTGGAGTTTCCGTTCTCATCTGTGACGGTGAGCGTCACCGTTTTATCACCGATGTCGCCGCAATCGAAATGCTGTCTGCTCAGTGAGAAGCCGTCGATGCCGCAAGCGTCATAGGAGTCGTCGTCGATATAGGAGACATCGATGGACGCCTCCCCCTCCTCGTCGAGGCGCACGTAGGTGTCCTCGCAGAGCGCCACCGGCCCTTCGTTGTCCTCCACCGTTACCGTTGCCGAGCATGTCGATGTATTGCCGTTGACATCGGTAACCGTGAGGGTAACCATATTATCCCCTACTTCAGAACAGTCAAATTTTGTTTCGGAAAGAGACAGGCTGGCGATGCCGCAATTGTCCGAAGAACCATTATTTACCATTTCGGGATCAATGGATGCGTCATCGTCATCATCATCATCATCCCCGTTGGTTAGTTGCACCGTTACGTCCCGGCAGAGCGCTTCCGGGGCAACGTTGTCCTCCACCGTCACGGTGGCCGAGCATTGCGAGGAATTACCGCTGGGGTCGTAAGCGGTGAGCGCCACGGTGTGCATCCCCACATCGCTGCAGCCAAAGCTCGTCCGGTCGAGGTTCAGGCCGAGCAGGGGGCAGTTGTCGCTGCTGCCGTTGCTCACCTGCACGGCAGTGATAGAAACGTTGCCTGTGGCGTCGAGTTGGGCGGTAACGTCCTGGCAGGCCAGGACGGGGTCCTCGTTATCGGTGATCACGATATCGATAGAGCAGGTTGTAGTGACTCCGCTGGTATTGGCCGCCGTCCAAATGACCGTAGCAGTGCCTACCGGGAAGGTGGCGCCGTCCAGGGTAGTGCTGTTGTTAAAGTCGTTGACCAGGGTGCAATCACTGGTAGTAGGGTCAAATTCCGAGCCTTGGGCCGTATAGCTGCACTGGCCCGGGTCGTTGTTGCGGTTGGGATCGATGCCGGAGCAGTCAATAGAGGGAGGGCCGCTGCAGGCAACAGAGGTGCCATTGTCCGAGATATTTAGGTTGAAATTGCCAGTAGCGCCGCTGTTCCTTTTCACATAAACGTAATATTGAGTCGTGGATAAAGGGGTTACAGTGACCGTAGAGTTGGTGGTCCCGGCTCCGGTTGAGCAATTACTGTCATCATCATTGCCATCTACACAGGACAAGGAGCCACATGCGCCGGTAAACACGCTGATTTCCGTATCGAAATTGGTGAAAGCATTACAGGTGGAAACCTCATAGGCCCTGTTCCCGATCCCTGTAAAAGTATACCATACCCCGCCGGAACTCCCATTGTTAACACCAGATCCGCAATTGGCAGGTGCACCGGTTGTGGTAGCCCCCAGCGTGGTGCCGCTACCGGTTCCTGTACCGCCCATAGGAACCAGGATATCTTCGGCATCGGTGCAAAGGTCATTGGCCGGCGGGATGCGGCCCAGGCCTGAGACAGTCAGGTCAAAATTGCCGGAAGCGCCGCCGTTCCCTTTAACATAAATGTAATATTGAGTCGCGGAGGTAGGGGTTACAGTGACCGTAGAACTGGCTGCCCCGGCTCCGGCTGAGCAATTGCTGTCATCATCGTTGCCCGCCACACAGGTCAGGGCGCCACATGTGCCGGTAAACACGCTGATTTCGGTATCAAAACCGGTGGAAGCATTACAAGTGGTAATTTCATAGAGTCTGGGGGTATTTCCAGTAATCCCAAATCCTGTAAAAGTGTACCATACACCGCCGGCGTCCCCATTGTCGACCCCAGGCCCGCAATCGGAAGGAGCTCCGGTGGTAGTGGCCCCCAGGGTGGTGCCACTCCGGGTTCGTGAGGTTGAAATAATAACGCCCATATTCTCCGCATTGGCGCAAAGGTCATTGGCAAGACCCAGGTCCGAAACAGTCAGGTTAAAATTGCCAGTAGCGCCGCTGTTCCTTTTCACATAAACGTAATATTGAGTCGTGGATAAAGGGTTTATAGTGACCGTAGAGTTGGTTGTCCCGGCGCCGGTCGAGCAATTGCTGTCATCATCATTGCCATCTACACAGGACAAGGAGCCACATGCGCCGGTAAACACGCTGATTTCCGTATCGAAATTGGTGAAAGCATTACAGGTGGAAACCTCATAGGCCCTGCCGCCGATTCCGGTAAAAGTATACCATACGCCGCCTGAACTCCCATTGTTAACACCAGATCCGCAATTGGAAGGGGCACCGGCCGTGGTGGCGCCCAGCGTAGTGCCGCTACCGGTTCCCGTGCCGCCCGAAGGAACCAGGATATCCTCGGCATCGGCGCAAAGGTCATTGGCCGGCGGGATGCGGCCCAGGTCCGAGACAGTCAGGTCAAAATTGCCGGAAGCGCCGCCATTCCCTTTAACATAAATGTAATATTCAGTCGCGGATGTAGGACTTACAGTGGCCGTAGAGCTGGCTGCCCCGGCGCCGGCCGAACAATCGCTGTCATCATCGTTGCCCGTCACACAGGACAGGGCGCCACAGGCGCCGGTAAACACGCTAATTTCAGTATCAAAACCGGTGGAAGCATTACAAGTGGTAATTTCATAGAGTCTGGGGGTATTTCCAGTAATCCCAAATCCTGTAAAAGTGTACCATACACCGCCGGCATCCCCATTGTCTACCCCAGGCCCGCAATCGGGAGGAGCGCCGGCGGTAGTGGCCCACAGGGTGGCGCCACTCCGGGTTTGTGAGCCTCCTATAATAACTCCCATGTCTTCCGCATTGGCGCAAAGGTCATTGGAAAAGCCCAGGTCCGAGACAGTCAGGTTAAAATTGCCGGAAGCGCCGCCGCTGCCTTTCACATAAACGTGATATTGCGTCGTGGATGGAGGGGTTACAGTGACCGTAGAGTTGGTTGTACCGGCGCCGGTTGAGCAATTGCTGTCATTATCGTTGCCCGCCACACAGGACAGGGTGCCGCAGGCGCCGACAAATACGCTGATCTCCGTATCGAAATTGGTGACCGTATTACAAGTGGAAATCTCATAGAGCGTGCTTCCGGTTCCTGTAAAAGTGTACCATACGCCGCCGGCATCCCCATTGTCTACCCCAGGCCCGCAATCGGGAGGAGCGCCAGTGGCAGTGGCCCCCAAAGTTGTGCCGCTACCGGTTCCTGCACCTCCAATAGGTATCAGGATAGCCTCGGCACTGGCGCACAGGTCATTGGCGGGTTGGGCCAGTAATGCTCCCCCCCAGCCTAAGCAAGCGATCAGTGTTGTAAACAGCAGTTTAAGAGCTTGTCTGGAAGGTAAATTTGATGTGAAGGCAAGCATGCATTTTTGCTTCATGGGAGACGCAATTTATAGGTGTAATTGATGTATAAAGATGCACTAAGGGGAGTGCTTAATGGAGGGTTATTTAAGGCATCACCTTTCTGACAGATCAGAAATGAAAGACGCCGTATTTTTTCAAAGATAAAAAAAATAATTATTACCATGTGTCTTTTTCCGCCAAAGCCTGCTTATTTGACCCTTGGATGGCTCAGATTGTTTGATGCAAAGATCACGGAAAGGAGAGAAGTATATTTGGACTATTGTGTCAAAAATTTGGATTATTGTTTTCGGTTAGGGCCAGGAGTGCTGTTTGAGGCCTGTATCGCTTCAATAAACAAGCGGACATAACTTTCCCATGAAAATGCCGCTGCCTGCTGCAAGGATAAGGCTTTTTTTTCCTCTGCCAGCAACTCGTTCTGAACAATGGCCTGCATATTGCGCAGCAATCCCGCCTCGTCTTCCGGGCCGAAGTACAGGGCTGCCGTTCCACCCACCTCAGGCAGGCTCGACCGGCTGGAGCAAATGACCACCGCGCCACAAGCCATGGCTTCGAGTACCGGCAAGCCAAAGCCTTCGTACAAAGAGGGGTACACCAGGGCGAGGGCGTGTGTATAAAAGGCGGGCAAATCCTGCTTGTCGACATACCCCGTCAGGTGGATATCTTGGCGATAGGGGTGCTGCGCCAGTTCATCATAGAACACTCGGTATTTCCACCCTTTGCCGCCGACGATCAGGAGCAATACCCGTTCCTTATATTGTTCGCGAAACTGGCGGTAAGCTCGCAGCAGCAGTAAAAGGTTCTTCCGTGGTTCGATAGTGCCGACAAAGAGAAAATAAGGCGCGTCGATCCGCCATTTTTTCAAAACGGCTTTGGAAGGGGCCGGCCGGAAGAAGGGGTCGCGGCCCGGCGGTACCACAACCGTTTTCGGTTCGGTAAATGGAAAGTGGCTTGCCAGGTCATGGGCAGTATTTTGTGATACAGCTAGGATCAGGTGTGCCTTTTTCAGAATGCGCCGCAACATTAAACGCTGTAGCAACTGGCTGTGCCAGCGGTGGTATTGTGGAAAGAGCAAGGGGGTCAGGTCGTGAATGACAGTGATGCGCCGGACATGGCGCGGCAGGTTAAATGGCCCGAAATGGGCTGGCTCCACGACGGCATCCACCTGGAGCCGGCGCAGGATCAGCGGAACAATTACAAATAGGCGCAAGCTGGCAAAGAGTGGGAGGAAGGGGAGGTTGGGGATAATTACCTGTTGTACTTTTGACGGCAAATCCGGGCCTTTCTTTTCGCGGATCAGCACATACTCATTGTTGCTGTCGTACTGTAGCAGCGCCTCTATCAGCCCCTTGGTATAGGTATGCACACCAGCGGACTGGTTGTCGAGGGGGCCGGCGAGGATGGCGATTTTCATGGATAATCCTATGTTGAAACCTTTGAGGTTTCGGAAACCTCAAAGGTTTTTTAGAAAATTAGTCAATATCTGTTAGCACGCAACGATACAGTTCCAGATGCCGTTCCACCGTTCTTTCCAGCGGAAAGCGTTTGCGCGGCAATTCTTGCCACTGCCCGTTCGCGGCTTTTACGAGGGCCTCGCAGAGGGCAGTTGCGTTCAGGGGGGTTATCGGCAGGTATCGGTCATTTACGACTTCTTTCAGCGCGCCTTTTTGAGAAGAAATGATAGGTACCTGTAGGGCAGCCGCTTCTGCTGCCGCAAAGCAGAAGCCTTCGCTATAGGATGGGATTACCACGCAGGAAGAGCGGCTGAGGGTTTCGTAAAGCTGCTGCCTGGGCAGGTCGTGCAACAGAACAATATGGTTTTCTAATTTCAGTTGCCGGATAAGCCGTTGTACTTGCTTGAAGACCGGTTTGGGTTTCAAGGGAAGGATGAGTTGCAGCCTGGATTCGGGCTGTTTAGAACAGAATTGCTGCGCTGCAGGCAAGAGGAGGTCCAGCCCTTTTGAGATACCCAGCCTGCCGAAGTAGGTGTAGGTAAATACTGGCGGCGGGATGTGCCGATGAGCTTGGAAAGAGGCATAATCCAATCCGTTGTAGATCGTAGCGATACGGCCGGAGGGAATGCCAGCCTGCTCCAGGCCGCTTTTGGTGTAGTGCGATACGGCGATGTAGCGGTGAAACGGCAGTAGTAGCACCAAGCGTTCGTACAGGTAATAGCCGTTTTTCTGCCACCATTTTATAAACGGCAGTTGCCACCACAGCTTGCCCCACACCTCGTGGAAGGTCACCACTATCGGCTTACGCAGTAATTGGCTGGCCAACCAGGCGGGCAAGGCGGCATTGTAAGTGGTGGTGTGGATCAGGCTGCAATCGCAGGCCTGCTGGAGGATGCGAGGCAGGCTGAGCAAGGTGAACAGATAACGATTGAAACAACGCACGCGAAAGATGCGAACGCCATTCAAAACTTCCCTGGCCGGCAATGACCGGTTGTAACGGGTGGTGACAACCGTTACCGGGTGTCCGTTTTGCACCAGGGTACGGGTCAGTTGGGTAAACAGCTGCTCTGCGCCGCCAATGTAAGGGTAATAATGCTCGAGTACGAAAAGGATTTTCATGGAGTGCGATCTTCGGGGTGGTCGCGCAGGGCGAGCTGTCGCGTTAAATCAGTCAGGTCTTTTTCCTGCCTGCGGATGATGAAGTACATCTTGAATTGAATAAAGAACAGGATGCCCAGACAGAAAAAGATGATCGCATTGACATTGCTCCTGATGCCGAAGATGCGGGCGATCCCATTCGAAAAAAAATCGGGGAAGAACGCAACAAGCAGCGCAGCCAGCCAGAACGCAACTCTAAGAGCCGTTTCGTAAATCGTGATTTTCGATTTGTGGTAGTGGAAAATGGCACCGAATATAAAAAACAAGGCGATCAGCGGGACGACGATTTGAAAGATGCGAATTTCCATGTTTTACGGATTATTTAAAAATGATATTCCATACAAAATTGAGGGCAGTCCTGATCCCGGTGTAAAAATCCTGCCCTTTTGCAAGGGAGTACCGGGTGTAGATCGTTTCGGTAGGCACTTCCGCTGTTTTCAGGCCGTTTTGTTCTGCCAGGATCAGCATTTCGCTGCAAAAGCCGTACCCGTCGAGGGTGAGGTGCAGGTTTTCGACGGCGCGGCGGTTGAGCATGCGGAAGCCAGACTGGGTGTCCGTATATCGATAATTGCAGAACAGGTTGGTCAGCACGTTAGCCATGTGATTAAGCCATCTGCGGGTTCTTGGCATAGCGGATACGTCGTGCAGGAAGCGGCTGCCGATGACGATGTCGCAGCTGCCTGCCGCCATACGCTGCACCAGCGCTTCGATGTCTTGGGGCGAGTGTTGTCCGTCGGCATCCATTAGCACCATATAAGCATAGCCGGCCTTTCTCGCCCACTCAATGGCCGTTTGCGTTGCGGCGCCGGCACCCCGGTTAAGGAAGTGGCGAATCACGTAGGCCCCAGCCTGCCTGGCTTTTTCAGCGGTGCGGTCGGTGCTGCCATCATCCACCACGTAAAGGTTGGTATATCCGCATCGCCGGACGGTTTTGATCACCTCGCTAATGGCCTGCTCTTCATTGAAGGCTGGAATGAAAAAATGGACGTCTGTTTTACGGATCATGACGGCCAGTTCAAAGGATTTCGAAAAGCGCAAAGGAGCCTGCAAAGGTAATTTTTCCAGACAGGCCAGGCTTGCCGGGCACAGCCCCGCCGGGCAGTTGTACCACACCTCCTCCCGGATCTTCGACGATCCGGTCGGTGACGACTAGTTTGACCTCACCGGGATCAAGCAACAGATTGAGAAAGGCTATATTCTTTTTTCTTAGCGACTGTTCAGGCGTTTTGTCGAGGCTTGCCGAGTTTAGGTCATAAAGGATATAGCGAAACCCATTGTCGCGCAGTACCTGAATAAAATAGTTTTGGTCGGACAGCTTTGACACCACCTCATCGAACTGGCCGAGCTGGTTGTCCTCGAGCACACGCCGGTCGTTTTGAGTGATGTGATACTGCATATAGGTGCCCACCCGATAGATTTTTTCTGAAGGGTCTCGGTTGAGGTATTTCAATGCTTCCAGATAGAAGGGGTTGAAAGCGGCTAGCGTCTCTTCCCAGCTCAGGCTTTGGGTGGCGTATTGTATAAAGGGGGTTTTGAAGATCAGGTGCCGGCCGGTGCCCCTTTCCGGATCGGAAAAATGCAGGCTCAGGTTGAGTAAAAAATACAGCCCGAAACTAAAACCGAGAAAGTACCGGGAAAAGCGGGCATTGGCAGTACCCAGAAACTGTTCTGGCCGATCGAAATAATACACGGCAATGACCGGCAACATCGCCAGTGCCGGAAAGGCATACCAGGGGATGCCGTTGCCCAGCAGCAGCCATAGAAATAAATAGGCCACAACAAAAGCCAACAAGCCTTTGAGCACGGCCGGCATCATCCTGAGTTTTTCGGAAGCCAGCCATAGGGCTGCTGCCACAAGTAGCAGCAACGCTGCTAAAGAACTGACGAAGCCAAAATGAGAGAGCCGGCTGTAGATGCCTTGTCCACTGTTCGCCAAATTGATGAGCATATCCATCCAGGCTTCGTACCCTCCCCCGACGCTATGGCGAAACCCTTCCGGATGTGCATCGGCCAGTGCTCCGGGCAATACTGGCGCTGCTTTTGTGACATAAACCGACAAGATGGAAATAAGCAACAGGAAGAGCATCAACAGGAGAGACAGCAGATTTTTAAGGGAGTGTTCAAAAAACTGTGCTTTTTTGAAAAAGGAGCGCTGTTTTTCAGGCGCTTGCGCACGGCCGAACAGCGAAAACCGAACAGCGCCGTTTTTACTTCTATTTTCCGGCTTTGCAGAAAGTAAGAGCAACGGCAGCAGTAACAGCCACAAAAAACCGATGTCCAGGTAGATAAAGCCTGGCAGATTAGTATTCATGGTCAAATCGTAGGGCAGGGAGAGATAGAGGGGCAGTCCCGTTTCGAAGCCCATATACCGTTGCACTTCTTCACGCCGCGTTTTTGCGTTAGCCGTATTGGCAGCCTGCCCCTGGGAATTCAGCAAGGCCTGTTCCCTGGGGAGGGCAGGATTTTGTGCTTTCTTGCGATACTTGCGCTTGATGAATAGTTTGGGTTGTGGCGATTTGCCCTGGATGAGTGCCGAAACGGCCAACGACCTGTTTTCCGAAAAGTGTTTGACGGCCCAGGGGGAAAAGGCGAAGGCTGAGGTTAAGGCAAATGCAATACCAATGCCGGCAGTACGCAGCATAGACATAGGCGATTGCCGGAAAGCCCACCACAACAGCGCCATCCCAGGAACGAAGAGCATGCCGGCCAAAAGGAAGGGCGAGGTGTCTGCGAGCTCAACATTGGCAAAGCGATGAACGCCCAGCAAAAAGACAAAAGACAGAGCCGTTATCAGGCTCCCAAAAAAAGCATAGCGCCCGCCTCTCCTATAAAAAAGATAACTCAGCAAAGCGATGCCGTTGAACAGCGCGGTATATTTAATGCCGAAAGCAAAGCCGGTGAGCCAACCAGCGTAAATCCATATCAACAGATCTGGGGGCCACGTAAGCCTTCCGGTTTTTATAATGAACCGGCGTTCACTGAGTGTGTGCTCCTTTCCTTTTTTCAGGAAATACTCCAGTAAAAGCAGTAGAGTGCTCAGCGAGATGAAGAGAAAGCCCAGATCCACTTTTTCGTCGTAATAGCTGTGGAACGTGATGAAAGGGGCGGTGTAAAAGAGCGCAGTAGCCAGGAGGGCATTGCCGGGGGATACATAAAGGCGAGCGATATGGTACACCGCCGCCAGACAGAAGATACCAGCGAGATGGGACAGCAGGATTGATACGGCAGTGCTGCCAAAGAGCAAGTTACCGAGGCTCATGACGGACGGCCAATTGAATGCCTGCCCGCCTTTCGGCAGGGCATGATATTCGGCAATGAGTTTTGTGGTATTCATGTACAACGCCGCCCCGTCGAAGCCGGTAGGGAAGGCTTTTACGGCGCCGATGCCGTTGACGGCAGCAAAAACCAGGAGCAGTGCTGCTGCCAAAACCCCCTGAGGTTTTAACTTACCGATTGATACCGGCGTGAGGAATAGGCCTTTTATAAAAAAGCTGATCGAACGGAATCTCCATGCAGTTATCAGTATAGCCAGCGGCCACAGCACCCACGGCGTCAATAAGTTAAGCAAGCCCAGTATAACCAATGCGAATCCCATCCCGCTCAGACCCAGGGCGATGGCAATAAGCTTGTACGAAGACCCTGAGAGGTACTCGGCAAAGGGTTGCAACAAGATTGCTCCAATGGCATAGCCAAGCACAGCAATATACAATACGGCTGCGTGAAGCAATACCATGAAGCCGGTAAAATATAAGAGGCGTGCCATGGGATTCGACTCGAATAAGCCGTTGCTTATGCCGTACCAGGCCAGGATGATGTTCGTGATAAGTAAAAAAAGCAGGTAAATCTTAAAGCCGTTGACGGTGGCGGTTTGGCTTTTGACGCCTTGATTTCGTACACCTCCAAAAAAAAAATAGAGCGCACCCAGCAGAATCGACAGCACTGCCAGCAGCCCCCAGTACTTGAATGGACTGATGCCCTGCGTATAGTAGGGGTGGTGAAAAAGATAATCTGGCACAATGATAATAAACCAGCCAAGGCTAACCAGGATGGGCAGTAAGTTAGCCAGATATCTTTTGGCCGGATGAACCGGAGAAGCCACTCCTTTCTTTTCTGTCATAGAGAAGGATGATTTTCGGTAATATGTTATTTTTTCTAAAAACTTCAAAATTAAAAGAATTATCCCTCTCTGACAATTTTGGCGGAGCAGGCGTGACTTCGGCGTGAGCTCAGTCGAAATTGTCAGAGAACCAGAATTATTTACCACAAGGGCATAATTTTCTCAAGCCGTTTGCAGGCCAAAAATTGGCCGCTAAACAAGCTCTAAAAACTGGCAATGATTTTTTTATAAACTTTTTAGATAAATTTACGGGCCTGTTGCAAGAGGTTTAAGCTAAGAGCGTAATAGCCTATATGTCTTATCAAGATAAAAATGAGAAAAGACACGTCGTCGATTCCAGATTTCATTATCGTCGGTTTTATGAAGTCCGGCACCAGCACTTTATTACATCACTTAAGAAACCATAGGAAAATACACCTTCCTGCTAATGAAGTCCATTTCTTTGATAGAGAAGAAAATTTCGCTAAAGGTTTTGATTGGTATCGAAAGAAGGTTTTAAAAAACAGGGCGGAGGAAGCAATAATTGTTGGTGAAAAAACAGCAACTTATTCACACTTGGATAAAGTAGCTAAAAGAATTCACAAAAACTGCCCTCAAACAAAAATCATATGGGTTTTGAGAAATCCTGTAGCCCGCACTTATTCTAGCTATTGGCATGACTATAAACAAGGAATGGAGATTTTATCCTTTGAACGGGCTATCCGGAAAGAGGAGCGGCGGATCGAGAAAAATAGTTATTATAGCCATAAAAACCGCAGTATATACCATTTACAGATTCAGCGGTTTTTAGAATATTTCCCGATGGAGCAGATGTATTTCATCCTGTTCGAAGATATGATTAAACCATATAATAATGATCATGTATTAAATCAGTTGTTCCATTTTTTAGGCACCTCTAATGAATATTTTGAATTTAGTGCGGAAGTGAAAAATAAAACCGTTCTTCCCAGATACCCTATAACATTATATATAGGGCATAAACTTGGTTTAATCAACCAGCCTAAAGTAAAAAACATCCTCCTATCCTTAAATTTTAAGCATAAACAACCGGGCTATCGTAAAATGTCTGTTGAAACTCAAAAAGACCTCAAATCTTATTTTCATCAACACAATAAAAAACTGGAGCAGTTAATCAATATGGATTTATCGATATGGGATCAATAAATTTGCTTGGTTTTAAATATCGTCATGCGGATATCTCATAGATATAGATTTATTTTCTTCGCCAATCCAAAAACAGGCTCTTCAAGTGTAAGGCAATTTCTGAATCCTTATGCTGATGTGGTACCTGTTTTAGATTATCTCAAAAGGACTCCAGCGAATCCATTTTATCCCCATATCACTCCTCAGGAGACAAGAGCATTGTTTGCGGTATTGGGTTGGGATTTCTATGGCTACAACAAATTCGTTTTTGTGCGAAATCCCTGGGCCCGGCTCGTTTCTCTTTACGAACATATAAAACGCCACCATTCTATACCGCTGGGGTTTACAGAATGGCTATATACCATTAAACCCTTCGGAGAAGGAGGTGGCGGCGAAGACTGGCAGCGATGGAGAAAATATGGGGCTTATTCTATAGAACACTACATCAAAGACGATGCGGGCAATATCTTGGTGGACAAGGTCATTAGACTGGAAGATATTCAGAAAGACCTGAAACCCTACCTGATTGCCTTAGGGTTGCCAGGCATTAAAGAGGCAAAATTAAATCATAGCAATAAACATAAAAAACAAACACACTACACCAGGTATTACAACCCGGAAACCAGAGAATATGTCCGCGAATTGTATCAATATGACATCATCAATTATGGATATGCTTTTGACGAAAAAACGGGCCGGAAATTTTTTCGCTTTTTTTAAGCTGTGTACCTGTTTCGGTATTTCGGTTTTATGGTATTTCGGTTTTATGGCCCACGGCAGGCCTGCATTAGCCTAACCGCAAAACCATGACACCTCAAATAGTTACCTTGCTGTATGATTTACATCGTTTATTTTAAAAGAGACGAAATACTGACCGACCGCATAGGGAGAAAAGAGATACAGCATTATACTCCCTTAAAATATTTCCTTCCCCTGCTGGAAAAAAGAGGAACGGTTGTCTTGGTTGAAGATCCCAGAAAGCACGTAGAGGGGGTTTATCAATTTGCAGATTATATGGGGCAACCTTGTTTGTACATTTCCTTTTCGCCTCCGGATCAGAATTATTGTGATATTTCCTGTCCGAAGCTATTTATTGCTTCGATTTCAAAGTATCGGAACACCTACCTGTCCGGTCAAATACATCCCGCTCCAGCCAAAATATTAAAAGCTGGTATCCAACAATCCCTGGCCGGCATTTCCCTCTGCGATGCCACTACGGAGACGATAGCAAATATGGCAGGAGATAACATTCCGCTGGCTTGCATTCCTCCGCCGGTTTGGGATAGGTATCAAAAATTGTACAACAAGGATTTTCCGGAAAATGCTCTCTCTTACTCTATCGCCACGAATGGAGATATCATTGACTCGAGCCTTCCAGGCCTCCGACCCAGGTCGATTTCCTATCCCGTGCCTTTGAGTAGAAGAATTCAATCTATTCGAGCCGCCCTGCAAGAGTCCAAAAGGTTATTAGCGCTGGAATATCTTGTTCAAAGGAAAAGTACCCATTATTACTCTGCTGTGCTTGACTTAACCGGAATCGTATATACGGCTATAATTCGCCCTTCCAATCCCTTTAAAGATTGGAAAAGGTTGATTAAAGATTTCTGCCGTGTGTTTAGAGATACAGAGGATGCCACCTTAGTCCTTAAGATGGCGGGGCTGGTAAAGGATAAAATAAAAAAATCAACAGTTAATATACTGAGGTGGAAATCGATCAAGTGCAGAATTATCATAATGAATGAGCATTTACCACAGGAGCAATATGAGCATCTGGTGCGTTCCACTGCTTACATCATCAATAGCTCTACCTCCAGCGCAATAGGAAACTCCTTGTTGGAATTTATGTCTGCCGGCAAACCGGCCATAAGCCCTAAATACAAGGAGATGCACATGCTTAGCCTTGAAAACACCTTTGTTATTCCCTCCAGGAGGGGAGCGAAATTTTCAATCAGGGAGCAGCTGACGGAAAGCTATGCTACGATAAAAAACAGCCCGGGTCGTTATCGGGCCATGGCCGCATCTGCTACCGAGAGTATGAAAGCGTATTGTTCTGAAGCGGCCGTTGGGCCAAGGCTGTTTGAATTTCTGGACCGGATAGAAGGCATGCTTCAGAATCGCAGTGCATAACAAAAAAGGAAGTAAATGCTCATTTCAGTAACTACCTATGAAAAGTTAGCAAGGTTTTTTAACTTAGAATATCGACGTGTGGATCTCGAAATGAATAATGGCTTCATACCCATCGACGCGTTGGCTGCTGCTATCTAAAAGCTTTAATGAGGGCATGCGGATATACCATAAATACAAATTCATTTTGAAAAAATTAATAAAACGGCTTCGCAACTTCAAATACAAGAGTGTAAGATCTGATTTCATAATCAGCAACGGAGACCCTATCCAAAAGAAGGGAGAATTGATCGATAAAGAAATATTCAATGGCGGGCCGACTCACAATTTTAGTGCTATAGGCCGATTATGCCTGATCACTTTATTAAAGGTCGGAATAACCCCTGATTCCAGAGTCCTGGATATCGATTGCGGTGCTCTTAGAGGTGGATATTGGCTTATCCACTTTTTAAACCCTAATAGATACTTCGGGATTGAGTCCAATAAAAAGATGTTGGAAGTTGGAAGGAAGATAATGTTGGATAAAGAAACATTAGAATATAAAAAGCCTCAATTTGACCACAACGCAAATTTCGATTTTTCGGTATTTAATCAAAAATTTGACTTCATTCTTGCCAGATCTATATGGACACACGCGAGTAAACGGCAAATTCAGGAAATGATCGATGAATTTATTGCCAATACATCCTCCAAAGGTGTATTCTTAACCTCTTACATAAAACCCTATTTTAAAGAGCAAGATTACAAAGGAGACGAATGGGTGGGCAAATCACATCATTCGGATACTCCTGGCATAGTATTTCATAGCCTGCCGTGGATAGAAAAGGAATGCACAAAAAGAAGTCTTAAATTGATTGAATTGAAATTTGATTACTTTGATCAAATTTGGTTGTATATAAGCAAATGAATAGAGGCGAATTTTTTGGGCTCATAAAATGCTTATTCTTATCAAAAACCGCATCCATATAATGGGTAAGGCATTTATGATAGCTGAAACGAATGAGGTATGGTATTGAATGGTTTGTTGCCATGCCTTTACTTTATTTGGCCAGCCTCCCTGATAAATTCCGCATACCGGGGCCAAAAAGAAAGGTTCTTGCCATGCTGATTTAAGAATTCTTCCGGCCCCTTCCCTAACACACGCAAGAGGTGTTCCCGGGCACCCTTTGACCATTCCAGTTTCTCTTTACCAAAGGGTTTGCGTAAATGGAGCTGGGGCAAAAATTGATTTTGAACGGATACAGGAATTCGATAGATGGCATCGGTAGCCTTAGCGTGCAGCTTTGTTTTCCAAAGTTCCCGAAACGTTATGGTGTCGTAATATTTATCGGCGCCTCGATTTAAAGCCTTGTTTTCCAAATGGCCTGCAGGCATAGGCGCTACGCCCAGAAAGTTAAAACATTGCGACAATACCTCTTTGGGGCGCGCTTTCAGATCCTCCTGAAAAAGGATCAATATCTGCTCTTTAGGCAAATGCTGCTGATAAAGATGCAGGATTTCCCCATACTTGGTGTCGTTGAGCATATTGGGCATTTTGGCCAAAGCATCCCAAATATTGAATGGGCAATGTATCCCCCAATCCGTTCCGCTATGGTGCATCTCCCGATAAGAAGATTCGATGCGATCTACAGGGTCCCGGGCAATCAAAATGATCTTGATTTCAGGGAAATGCCTGGATAATCTTTTAACACTGGCAAGGGCAAATTCATACTCCGTATAAGAAACACTGCCTTCTCCTAATAGCGCATCGGCAGGAGCAGCATAAAAAAAATTTCGATACCAATTCCAATACAAAGGATAATCTTCCCGGCTGAAAAACCGGGGCTCTTTTGCCCTGGGGGGAATAAAAAGATGTGGATGCGCCATAAGCATGGTGCAAAGGGTAGTCGTCCCACATTTGCTGAAACCCGCCACGACAAAATGTAATTTCATATATTTTTTTGTGATTCTTTGACCAATCCTGTGATCTTTAGATAGTGTGTCATGTGAAACCCCTGCTCTCTCTGCTCGCATGGTTTCCACATGACACACTATCCACAGGATTGGTCAAAAGAAGGTTATTGATTTCTACTATCAAAATAGTTTCTGGCGACCATCCGGCCCTTTTTTCGGAATGGCTCCTCAATGAACCGAAAATTCAATTCTGAAATAATGCAGGTTAAAATAATGCATGAAATGCAACAAATAATTGATAAAAGCAGCCATTGGCCATGCTGGCGAACATCCGGAAAATAACGATGATACACCTCCTCCATGAAGTAGAAAACAGGGATATGTATCAGATAAATGGCATAAGATCGGGATCCTACCCACAATAGTACCGTTTTCAACCACTTGGTTCTGACAAAGCAATTTTGATCGTAAGATGCCGCCAATACCCCTATGCCACTGATGACGGCAGCAATGCTTAATCGGTATGGCCCGGGGCAAAGATAAGGTTTTGCACTCATCACCATCAACCCACCCAAAAGCCAGGAAATAAATAGGAAACGAGCCCCTGTATGAAGCAAAAAAGCAGGTTTGAAATCATGATAACTGGCATGTTGTTGTTGCCAGATAGCAATCAGTACTCCTATAAAAAACCCATCTGTCCTCAATACTATCATCCACTGTTTACTAAAAATGATCAATTGAAGAATTACTAATATAAAAAGAACCAATGGAAGCCTTTTACGTGCCAGGAAAATGATAAATGGCAAAACAAAATAAAATTGGACTTCTAAAGAAAGTGTCCAATGCACGAAAGTTGAGTTGGCGTATTCCACATCCTTAAATACATTGGCAAAATAAAGATTGTAAATATTCAAAAATCCTGCTGCAAGGCCAGCTATATTGCCCTTGAGCGTGCCAAAGGCACCTGATTGGTTGAAGGCGATGGCTAGTATTGTCGGTATGATTAACCAAAGCCAGGCGGAATGGGCCAATCTCCAGAAGCGCCGGATCCAAAAGGTGATACTTTGCTGAAAAAAAGCTTGTGAGGCCGTTGTCTCCTGTAACCTGGGCAATAAACCTCTTGCGATCACAAAGCCTGAAATCACAAAGAATAAATCTACTCCTCTACTCCCTGCTACATAGGTGTATATCTCGCCCGTATAAGGTATATGTAAGAATAAAAGCATGCCTTTTAAATGATGGAAAAGCACCAATAAAATAGCAAAAGCTCTTAGGATTTCAATGTCATCTATATAATTAGATCGTTTAATCGTTGACACGTATAAATCATTATTTTGGTTCGCTGACAATTTTGCCAATTAAAGGCCGGCTGAAATTGCAGAGAAGGATTTTTTTTAAGTTTTAAATTCCTTTTTTGAAGGCATTCCATAGTTTATTGATCCATTTAGATTCCTCTATCCAAATTTGATAGGCTGGTTTTGAAATATGCCTCACTTCCTCCTCTTTATTGAAGAAAAGAGCCCACTCCGTTTCAGCAAAATAATCTCTTAATTGCGCATAATTGGCAATGGCCTCGCTTAATTTTCGCTTGGGTTTGCCCTCTACTTCGGGCCATAGTTTTTGAGGCTTCACCTCCAGAAACTTCAGGATCGATTTCACGGTTTGATGATAATTTGAGCAAAGATTCTCATAATAAACTTTTAACAGCGGATGGCCGGCAAAGCGCTGGTCAAAGGCATCAATTTCTCGTTGTTGATAGATGAAATCTCTTTTCAATACCTCCGGATCAAAGGTTAAAGGCGTTGGAGGAGCGCCTCTGAATGTCCTCATTACCTGATAGGAGAGATATCTCCTCAAGAGGTTTCGACGGCGCAGGCTGATGACGAATAAACCCTTATCGGCCTGAAGCAAGCTCCATAAGTCCGGCCAATGGCCAAAGGGTGCGCCACTTCGATGAATAATAAATCCAACCTGTTCAACATTAGGGGGATAGTCACGAAAGATATATTGGCCCAGGATGACATCCTCAGGGGTTTGGGGGCCAAAAGGCTCGTTTTTTAGAAAATCCGGGTTAAACAGTTCGGAATGCGCAACGATATCAGGATGATTCCTTAGCGCCGTCCGGATCATATGCGTCCCCGACCGGGGAGAGCTTAGGATAATAAATTTGCGATATGGCTTATCTTGAGCGATCATGAGTCACCACTGTATAGAACAATTTGATTGGGATTGAGAAACTGTTTGTCAAAACCATGCTCATGGAGCCATTGATGGAGCACCACATGCTCGCAGTCGTGCCCTCCATACCTGGCCCCCGCAAGAATACCACTTTTATGATAGATAGCCAATCCGCCAAAGGAAGATTGGACCGGGACGAGGCCTTCACCGCGGTGAAATTGCAGGGCATTGACTGCCTCAAAATCCATCGGGCTTTTCTCCCCTTTCCTCCGAAAAGCAAAGGCATCAAAAAATTGGGGATTCGGAAGGGGGTCGCCATAAGGAGGCACTAAAATGCCATTAGAACCGACTACATCCCACTCCTCAAAACTGAAGGTGTGGGCAATGCCATCATAGCTAAAACCCAGGGGAATATCCAGGTCCAACACCATTATAAAGTCGAAATCATAATGGTTCTTTCTTATATGTTGTAGGTATCGGTTGCGATAATTCGCCATTTGAGTGGTTCGCTCTACATCCTGCACCGGGCCCCATTTGCGCGCATTCAACTGTTCTGACAGTATTTCAACCCTGGGATTGATGCGTTGCCAATACAGCAGCATCTCCAGGGTTCCGTCCGTAGAGTCGTTCTCATAAATTACGACTTTATAGTCTTTGAATTTTTTTCCCTAGCCTTTCCACTCTGGCCATCATGATGGGCAATGAATCGATTACATCCCGAGCCAAGCTACAAAATACCACGGTTTGCCGGCTCATCTTTTGGTAGCCTTCGCAAATTCGATCAAAATAAGATTGTTGATCGCCTGCCCGACATGGATACCAGGCTTCCGGAAAATCTGCTACGGCCTTCGTTCAACTTATAATCATACCACTTCTGGTTGCCATCATAAACGGGCCACCTTCTTGGCGGCCGTTCCAGCCCCAGTTGTTCGAGGAGAAAATCCTGAGCTTTGGGGTATTGAACCAGCGCTTCGTAATTAACTACTGTAAATAAGGTGCCTGATCTCAATAGATGTCGAAAAATATGAAAATAGGCTTGGGCAATATTTGCTTTACCTTGCTCCATATCCTTGATATGCCGCCACTTCAGTTGCGATTGCAACCCGGCATAGGCATCCCGGGTGACAACAACTACCTTCACCAAATATCCTCTTCCTTTTAAGCTCCTGATCATTTCTGTAAGATTCACCCATTCCTTGCCATGCGGAATGCTCCTTCTCCACACAATCGGATCTTCATTCGTTGGCAGCTTTTTATCCCAGGGTTGCCGGTCTGTAGGCAATTTATGTTCCCATGGTTTTTTTTTGCCCCGGTTTAGCACCTTGCTCTTAGGTTGCCAGGGTACATGATTGCCTGCATGGCCTATACAGCCGGCGTTCAGCCAAGATATCTGTAACTAAATGCGTGCCATGAGATTCGGGGCCTAAAACCAGAAATGCTCTTTTGGAAGGCGGAATGCCAAGAGAGCCCGTTTTTTGCAATCCGATAGGAACTCTGCAATGATTCCAGGCTCATACGGTCTCGCACGCTCCTTAATAAAGAGGATATGTTTGCTTTTATTCCCATACAGGTGGCACTGTAAAAGTTATTAATCCTTTAGTCTCTCCAGTAAAAAATTTTCAAGTTCCTCTTTGGCCTGTTGAAAGTCAGCATGCTTCCTTAGGGTGGTAGTCGCATTTAAACTCATTTTTCGATAGGCACCCGGTTCGTTTTTCGCCATTTGGTAACTGGCTTGAAATGCCTCTACCAGCGAATACCAATCCGGCCGGTGGTGTACGGTTCGTATCGCCCGCCGTTCGTCATGCTGCCAGAAGGTTGGAACAGCGTTGGTTTTTAAAAGAAATGCATTGGATGAACTGACATAATCGCGCAAGGCAGTAGATCGGGGAGCAATAGCAGGTACCCCAGCCGCCATATACTCCATTAAAGGCAAACACTGCCCTTCGCCATAGGAGGTATTCACATAAAATGTTGTAGCTTTCATTAATTTGTAATAGGCATCGCTGTCCATATAATAGCCAATAATCATAACCCGGCAATGGAAATCCGGCAGTTTATGGAGGAAGCTGATTACGCTTTCTTTGAAAAAATACAAGTCGTCTCTTACCGGTGTCTTCAGGATTAAGGCCGCGTCCGGTTTGTCCTTCAGGGCATGGCAAAAGGCAGCCACCATATCCTGGTAGTTTTTTCTGCTGTCCATAATATTGAGAACGGAGGTGTAGATAATGCCCGATAAGATGGTCGAATCGGACATAGCAGGCTGCTTTGTTTCCTGAGTGGCTGACGAGTTATCCTTGAAATTCCTGAAAAGCCTCAAAGAACGAGCAATGAGCGTGCCTGTAAACAAGTAGGCTGACCTGAGAAAGGTATAAAGTGCTTTTGGCAGTAGGTCTTCAAGCACCTCATGCCCCAATTTTTGAAGCAATGCATGTATGATCTCAATTCTTTGAGCCATTCCCTTTTTACTGTTCAATTGTTCAAAATCCAGGCTGGCGGAATCAATAACCTCTTTAGTCAGTACTACTTCGTATTGCTGAACAGGGCTTTTTTCAGCAATTTGCCGGGAAGAAGCGAAGCGGTCAGGTTGAATAGGCGCAGGGCAGGATATGATCGGAAATTCTTTTCCTAAGGCCTCCCGGACTACCCCCACACTATGGGCAGAGTGCGTTATGGCTGCACCCAGCTTTTTCAGCACCTGCACCCAATTGTTGTTTTCTTTGCCATCCCAGCTTTCATTCGGTATCGTATCATACTCCCAGGCAAATACCGGTATCGTCGGGCATTTTAAGCCGATAAATGCATTGTGGGGCGCCGTGAAACAGAGAAATACGCATTGGCGGCCCTCTGTGAACGCCCGCTCGTAATATTCATCCACTTCGGCCGAGGGATCTTCGATGATCTGCACCTGGCCGATCTCGCTGAAAACCGGCAGGAATTTATGCAGCACAAAATAGTAGCTGTACTCACTCCGCCCCAGGCTGTCCTGAATATTACTGCTATTGAATTTTGTATAAACTAAGATGATCATTTATGGGAATAAATACAACGAAAACTTTCTACCTTGTTTGTGATACGCTCAAGCAGGATGACCGGACTAGCCATATCCCCATCACTTTGCTCATTCCCATTAAGTTAAGGAATCAGGCCAGTTGACAAACAGCACGGAAGGGAGGATATTCGCGAAAATATCACTAATCATGAACACCTCCCTCCGTGCGTATCTTGCCGCCATCCGGCAATTTCCAGAGTTGGCAAGGCAAAGCC
>JAGQXQ010000685.1 GCA_020436535.1 Phaeodactylibacter sp. | reverse complement strand
TATTTATTTTACAGAGTACTTAGCAATTGTATATTGCTTTTCTTCTAAAAAAGAGACAAAGGCCTTCATGGAGGGCAACAAGCCATCGTTGGGATGAGCCGCCAGTTCCTGATGCGTATGGGTGCCGTTGGTTACCCCCAGCGTCAGTCCGCAACCAGCGGCGCGCCCGGCTTGCAGATCAGAGGGCGTGTCTCCTACTTTAATTACCTGTCCGGCGTCCGCTACGTCCAGCATCTCCATTGCCTTCCAGATCATATCCGGATGGGGGCGGCCCTTGTCTGTTTCGTCAGGAGTAAGGGATAGCTGTATGATAGAATCAGCACCACCGAGATAATGCTCATCCAGGCCTGCATCCCAGCCCAGCCGATGCAGGATGATATTGCACACCTTTCGGTAAAAGCCAGTGGTCAGCGCTATTTTAATATCCTGCCGGCGCAGCCAGTTAAAAACCTCCAAAGCGCCTTCTGTTGGCTGTATCGGGTGAGACAGATAGTGGTTTTCCAGGATCTCTCGAAAGAGCCGATAGGTTTCAGCCACCTTTTCGGCATAAGCCTCATGTCCTCTGCCGATGGCCTCTGCCCAAAGCGTTTCTATTACGATCAATTTGGGAAGCCCCTGCATGGCGTTGATCCGGCTCCGGCTGGCAGCCAGGCCGCTTTTCTGTGCGGCTTCGAAAAAACAGTTTTCTACTTCCTTTTCATCCTTTACGGTTGTGCCCGCCATGTCAAACACCACCAATTTGAAGTCCTGCATTTGTTTTTGTGTTATGGAAATGAATAAATATACTTTGGACATTCAAGCATAGAAGGCTCCCACTTCTCTCCCTCATGTCCAAATAAATGCAGGTCAAATATAAATTTTTGATCGTTTTCTATTTGTAAACAAAGGCATCAATAGGAAAAATTAATAAATAAATAACATTAGGTAAATACTGGATAAACCTGCTAACCTATCTTGCAAATCGACGCCAATTGTTTACTAATACTAAACCCAAAGCCGGCAGAAAAGCACCTTTCTCTGGAAGGGAAACACTGTCGGGAGGCCCTGCCGGTTACAAGCCGCCCCGCTTCAACTGAAAGGATCTCGATAAATTGAAGCCAAACCGCACCTCTCCCTTGAGCCAGTTCCAGTTGTCGTCGCTGATGTAAGAGCGTTCATTCATGCCAACGGCATTGGTAAAATGAAGCTGGAAGACGTGGCCCCCTGTTTCGATATCAAAGCCCAGAGAAAGAGGATTGTGAGCAAGCAGGCCCGGAAAGCGGTTAAGGGCTAACGTATAGTCCGCCACCACTGCAATTCTGTTGGAGAGCTTGTAGCGGGCGCCGATCTCCAGCCCATATAACATATTGGGGTCAAGGCTTCCGGAAGTAAAATTGCGGTAGAGGAGGAAAGGCGCCAGCTGCAGGGAAAATTTTTCGGAGATCTTCCGTCCGGCGATCAATTGGTGATAGTAGGCCACGCGGCGGGCCGGAGTGGTCTTTTCGCCGGGATAGGGATCGCGCAGGCCATTGTAGGTGATGCCGCTGGCCCATATCAGCGAGAGAGGATTAGTGCGCTTACCGGTACTTTGCTGAAGGAAGCGATACTTCACAAATCCGTCCAATTCTTTAAAATAGGTGCTTCGGCCGATGCCCACCGACAGGTTGTCCGTAACGCCGTAGTCAAAACCTATTCGCATGCTGGCGTTGTCCAGGCCGAATAGCTCGTAGGCGCCGTTGGAAATATCTCCAAACCGGTGCAGGATGCGGAAATCGAGCACCCCTTCCCGAAGCATTTCCATGCTGTGGGAGTTGATCACTCTGGGGGATTTGAAGGCATTAGTGACATAATTAGTGGTTTCTTCCTCTGGCCCAAGGAGGTCGAGCAAATCCTGGTCCTCTTGTGAAAAACTAATGAAAGGAAGCAATAAAAAGATAAAGATATAGCTGTGCTTTTTCATGTCCCTGAATATTGGATGGCTGGAATGGAGCGCCATCAGGATGAGGAAATTTCGTTTTTCTTAATTATTGAGTGCGCCATCGGCGACCCATTTTTCGATCTGTGAAATTTCACAGTTTGGCAATTTTCCGCCACCGTCGGGCATTGGCAGATAGCCGCTGTCATGGCGGATGGAGCCGAGCAGCTTGCCATCGTCCACTTTCAGTTTTACCGTTGAATAGGAATCGAGCCGGATAGTGCCCGAGGGAGAACTACCACTGTGGCAGGAATAGCACCAGGCCTGAAGGATAGGAGCCACCGTCTGGTTGAAGGTTACATTATCCGTGTTACACCCGGAACTACCGGAGTTATTTTCCGCCCCTTGTTCTATCCACAATGCAATGGTGGTAATGTCTTCATCAGAAAGGCGGCTGGCGCCCTGAGGCATATATCCCAGTGGCTGAACGAGCACCTGATAAAGCTTACTCCCTTTATAATTTCCGGGTTTTACAAGCTCCACAATACCCGCGTACTCGGTGAGTTTATATCCCCCTTCCCTATCTACCGTTCCGTGGCAACCACTTTGGGTACAATTGGAGCTGACGATTGGAAGTACATCCTGCTGGAAGTATACTTCCGGGTCCGGAAGATGTTCCTTTACACAGCCTTGCAAGATAAATATGGCTCCGGCCATTGTAAAGGCAACCCCCAGCAAGTGCCTGATTTTCAACTGTTTCATGAAAGATGTTATTTTAAATAATGAAAAATTAGCCTGTTGTGATTTTTTGCCATAATAAAGGATGTGATTCGTATTTGTACCCATTAGCTAGGTTTAGAGTTTGTTCAAAATTCAATCAATGGGCTCCAACAGGCTAAACCTTTCTAAAGCCCAAACAAGGCCACAATAGGACCCTAAACTAAGGAGGGGGACAAACCAGAATCAACCCCATTTTAAAAGGAACCGGCTAAAATAGTATGAAAAATAAA
>JAGQXQ010000210.1:4466-6006 GCA_020436535.1 Phaeodactylibacter sp. | reverse complement strand
GCAGCAGCAGGTTCATCTCATTGTGGTCTTCGATGGGAACGACAGGTTGCAGATCCAGCTTTACGACCCCTCCATCTTTGTTGAGGCGCTCCAGATAGGCCACGTTGGCCAGAGTGGGAGCGTTGCGAAAGCCCAGGCGCCCCTGCACTCCGGGGCTGACCGGCACATCATCGGCAAAGGCCAGGGCTTGTTTGTGACAGCTCGCGCAGGATAGGGTCGAATCTTCGGAAAGGATGGGATCGTAGAACAGGCGCTTGCCCAGAGCCACCCGGGCGTCCGTCAGCTCATTGTCTTCGGGGACGCCGGGATAGGGGAAGCCGGCTGGCACGTCCAGGCCGTATGGCGATTCATCCACAGGGTTGACGGCCTCCGGCTGGCAGGCCAGGGCAAGTAGCAGGAAAAGAATGGATAAAAGGACGTATCGCATAAGCTGGGTTGGTAACTTGCAAGGCATCTCCATCGGGTTCCCTTCAAAGATGCCTTGCAAGGAAAAAACTTTATGGATGCTCGTAAGTAAAGGCAGTCGCCAGATTGTCACGGAATGTGGTGGCCAGTTCCGGGAAGTCATCTACATGGGTGAAGTGATCCTGCGCCAGGTCGATCCCAGCCAAGGCCTTGGCCAGATCGAACTCAAAGTGCATGTCGCCTTCGCCCGGATCAAGGTCTTTATGCGTTACAAACTCCAGTGTTTTCAGCATATCGTCGTTGCCCAGGTGTAAGCTCATCACCGCATCGGGTATGCCGTCGGCATCCGTATCCACCTTGCCGTCCAGGCGGATAAACTTATAGCCCGTATTCCAACTCCAGTGCATGGTAGGAAACTGCAGGGCCAATGGGTCGGCGGCATCCCGGCTTGTGAAGTCTGTCTCCGACTGGCTATTGGTGGCCGGATCTACCCCGATAAAAAAGCGAACCATGTGGTAGTGCCCTTTCTCCAATTCACTCACCTCTTGCATACCGGCCTCGGGCGTGACCAGCAGGTATTTATCAGTGACTTCCGTTGGCACCCCTTCTTCCGACATAAAGGTAATGCCGCCTACATAAAAATTAGCAATACTGAATTTTACCGCAGTGCCATTAATGGTATAAACTTTGGAGGTATCGTAAGCTTCGCCGTCAACAACATAATCAAATTCAAAGCCTACCATCACCTTGTCTTCAGGTATTGGCTGCTCATCATCATTTTTGCAGGCCGAAAATGCCATAGCGATCACGCTAAAAATTGCCAGGAAAAGAAATTTGTTCGATCTCATTTTATCGGGTTTTTAAAATTCAATTAATAAATAGGGACTGCGTACTAAAGAAAGGGCCGCCAGGGGCCTTATCATTAATACTATAAGGAAAATCGCCTTATAGGCTTAGAGTATGTTTAGAGCCATACTACCCTACCTTGGGAAGGTTCGGCCTTTCGCTGTTACATTGCCAAGCCAGGCGAAACATAAAACTAATGGCTAAGCCGGGGCGGGCGAAAAATACTACGGGCAAGCGTAAAATGATGGGCCAAAGGCCGGTAACAGGGCTGAGGAGAAAAAAAATCGAA
>JAGQXQ010000210.1:2663-4379 GCA_020436535.1 Phaeodactylibacter sp. | reverse complement strand
ATTTCATCGGAAGCCCCTCTTTCCACTGCATCGGCAACGGCCTGATTGATGTAGCAGCTACCCTGGCACATCAATTCCGGCTTATCGCGATTGATACAGCGTTCCCTGGAGATTACCTCCCGTTGGCTTTCCAGCCAAAGCACAGTCATCGGCAGGTACAACACATGGCCGAGAAAGAGGAACATAAGGATGGCGGAAAGAAAGATTTTCATGCGGGCATATCAAGGTATATCGGCCGTAAAATTAATGTCTTCAGGGGAAAAAAACAGTGATTCCCGTCACAATGTCCGATGGGAGGCAAAAAAGCAAAGGCGTAGCCTAGGTACTAAGCCACGCCTCTGATTATCGAAAAGTAAGGATCTCCTTTTATAGGTTGGCAGCCTTATCTACCAGCTGAAGGAACTCCTGCCGGAAACCAAAGGGGTCGAAGCCGACGGCGGCGGAAGCCCATTGCCGGATCTGTTCGTAAGACGTTTCTCCTTTATACGCCGAGTCGCGCAACAAGAGGCCAAAGCTGGCCACCGAGGCGGCGAAGCGCATATTTTCAGATGCCTGGCTGAAGGTGTAGCCATCGTCCGGCACCTCCAGATTGAGCAGGGCACTGGCCTCCTCATCCGGATGCTTGTAGCGGAAATCAATGGAAAAGGTAGGTACATTCAGGATACTGCCACCATTGGCGGGGACGATCTCATACAGGGCGGTGATACTCTGTCCGGCGCCGATCTCTCCGGCGTCTTTCTGGTCATTCTCGAAATCTTCATTCTCCAGCAGGCGGTTTTCGTAGCCGATCAGGCGATAGGAATGCACAACGCTGGGATTGAAATCCACCTGCACCTTCACGTCCTTGGCCACCGTATAGAACTTGCCGAATTCATAGATAAACACCTTTTTGGCCTGCTCCAGGTTGTCGATGTATTCATAGTTGCCGTTGCCATTGTTGGCGATCTGCTCCAGCATGGCGTCGTTGAGGTTACCCGTTCCAACCCCCAGCACGGTTAGAAAAATGCCAAGGTCCCGCTTCTCTTCAATGAGGCTCACCAATTCCTCCTGGCTGGACGGGCCGACGTTGAAGTCACCATCGGTGCCCACAATCACCCGGTTGTTGCCACCCTGGATAAAGTATTCCTGGGCAATTTCATAGGCAGTAAGGATGCCCTGCGCACCGGCAGTAGAACCGCCTGCGCCCAGCTTGTCTATGGCGCTCTTGATCGCCGCTTTCTCGCTGCCGGGGGTTGACGGCAGCAAAAGGCCTGCCTGCCCGGCGTAGGTAACGATGGCCAGGCGGTCTTCACCCGACAACCCATCCACAAAAAGCTTAAAGCTTTCCTTGAGCAACGGCAGTTTATCCTCACTGGACATGGAGCCGGACACATCGATCAGCAACACCATATTGGAGGGGGGTAAGGTTGCCTCCGGGATCTCTTTACCTTTGATGCCGATGCGCACCAGGCGGTGTGTCGGCGCCCAGGGGCAGCTGCTCACCTCCCCGTTTAGCGCAATTGGATGCGTGCCGGAAGGAGCTTCATAATCGTAATTAAAATAATTGACCAGTTCTTCGGTCCGGATGGCGTCTACCGGAGGCAATTCGTTATTGTTGAGGAAACGGCGGGCGTTGCTAAAAGACGCCCCGTCGGCATCGATAGAGAAAGTTGAGGTGGGTTCCTCTGTAGTAAGAATAAAGGGGTTCTCGACGATCTCGTTGTAGTTCTCGCCGGC
>JAGQXQ010000210.1:0-2568 GCA_020436535.1 Phaeodactylibacter sp. | reverse complement strand
GGCTACGAACAACGCCAGCGCCAGGGTGTAAAGCAATTGTTTTTTCATGGTGTTTCGCGTTAAAGTGTTTTGAAAAAAGGAGTTCTTGGGAATAAGACGGGTGGCAAAGGCAAAACGTTGGCTGGATGAATAGAAGGTTGGGGGCCATCCGTTCCACACTTATCGAATAAGCTGGGCACATTGTCCAAAAAAGTGATTCATCAAGCCGGTATGTCTTAAATTTGGCAGGCAAAACAAACATCGCCATCCTGCCATGAAGAAAAAACTCGACCTTAAGGAATACAGCGAACAATTTCGATACACCCTTTTCAAGATGCCGGAGGCTGGCCGCTTCATTCAGGAACACCGGCTGTGGGAAGGGTTTTGGAAATACGGATGGGTGTCCCGCCTCCTCATTGTAGCCGCCCTGGTCATCGGGCTCAAGTTTCTTTCGGTGGCAATCAATTGGTTCCAGAACTTCAGTATCGGCAACCCGGGCCAGGCCTTTCAGAGTATGGGGATGCTATTCACCGAGGGGTTCGGCTTCCTGTTCAGCGGCGGCATGAAGTACGCAATGCTGGTGTTATTGGAGGTGCTGGTCTTTCACTTCAGCCGCCGTACGCTCTATATTCTTACCGGCAATGAAGCCAGTGCAGCCTTCCAGGACTTCGTCAATGCTCAGGTGCGCATGATCAAGGTGGGTATTTATGCCTGGGTAATGGAATTGCTTTTTACGATTGCCTTTAAGATCTTCTTCGGCATTTTTGGATTCCTTGACTTTCTGCAACCCGCCTTTGTTTTTGCCATTCAATGCTATTTCCTGGGCTTCGCCATTCTCGACAACTACAACGAACAGTTTGAGCTGACCATCAAGGAAAGCAGCCGCTATGCCTTGAAATATATCGGCGTAGCCGCCGCGGCAGGCCTGGCTGCCTACCTGATGATGCTGGTTCCGGTGGCCGGTGTTATTGCTGCGCCTATCCTGACCTCAGTTGCTGTGACAATGGTCATGTATGAGATTTCGAACCTGCACATTCTGGGTAAGGAGGCATTGGGGCAGCCCGGGGAAGTGGTTGACTAGGAGCCTGTCGGAGAAGTGTTGGTGAGCCGAGAAAGAGGAAATATTGTTCTGAACAAGGCGCCGAGGAAGGAACATAGTGGACTTACGTGACTGACGAGCAACGCAGTGCAGAACAATATTTGCCGTTCGTAGTCCATCAAGTGCTTCTCCGACAGGCTCCTAGGTTGCCTTTTTTCGCAATTATTCCCCCGTGAATGCTGGATTTTTTTTTTGTAATTTTGCAGCGCTTAAATCAAAACTAATGACTATGCGACTAAAAAATATGCTTTTGGGGCTGGCGCTGCTGTTAGCCGGGCCTTCTTTTACCCAGGTAGACCTTATCGAAAAGGTCAAAGACAACCAGAGTGAAAATGCCATGGAAGGATTCCAGTGGACGCCTGTGGTGGATGTGGAACGCCTGGCAGTGGAAAACCAGGGCGCTTCCGGCACCTGCTGGAGTTACAGCACCAATTCCTTCCTGGAGTCAGAAATGGCCCGTATGGGTAAGGAACCGGTAGACCTCTCCGAGATGTTTATCGTCCGCACTACTTATGAAGACAAGGCCGACCGCTACGTGCGTATGCACGGTAACCTCAACTTTGGCCAGGGCGGCGCACTGCCCGATGTATTCGATATGTACAAAAAGTACGGCATTGTGCCCGAAGCTGTATACGCAGGCCTCAACTACGGGCTGGACTACAACCGCCACGCTGAAATGGAGGCCGTCCTCAAGGGTATGCTCGATGCAGTGGTGGCCAACAACAATAAAACGCTCACTCCGGTATGGAAGGAAGCTTACAACAAGGTGCTCGATGTGTACCTCGGTGAATACCCCCGGGAATTTGAATACATGGGAAAGGCCTATACGCCCAAATCGTTTGCCAAAGAGATAGTAGGCATCCAAAGCGAGGAGTATGTCCAATTCACTTCCTGGACCCATAACGAACTGTATAAGCCTTGCATCATTATGGTTCCGGACAACTGGGCCTACGGTACGTCCTACAACGTGCAGATGGAGGATATGATCAACATCATCGACCATGCCCTGCGCAAAGGATTTTCTGTCGCCTGGGCCGGTGATGTGAGTGAAAAGTATTTCTCCTGGAAAAATGGCATTGCCTACGTTCCACAGAAAGACTTTACGGATATGACCACGGAAGAAAGAGCCAATATGTTCAATGGCCCTCAACCGGAAATGGAGATCACCGTGGAAGCCCGTCAGAAAGCCTACGACAACTACTCCACTACCGATGACCACGGAATGCAGCTTGTTGGCATTGCCAAAGATCAGTCCGGCAAAGAATGGTATCTGGTAAAAAACTCCTGGGGCACCAACAATGACCACGAGGGCTATCTGTACATGAGCAAGAACTACGTGCGCTACAAAACGCTGTCATTCATGACACATAAGGATGCTGTACCGAAGGATATTAAGAAGCAACTGGGCTGGTAGAAGGAGGAAAGAGAGGTATTTCGGGTATGCGGTTTGGATACGCGAATGCAGTCATGAGGGCACTCCGGAAACTCCA
>JAGQXQ010000003.1:4123-6107 GCA_020436535.1 Phaeodactylibacter sp. | reverse complement strand
ACACCCACCGCATTTTCGACAATGGCAAAGTACCCATTTTAAAAGCCGCTAAAATGGCGGCCGGCGAGGTATTTCTTCCGGTATTGGCGGGCACCGCCACGGTGGTCGCCCCGTTTGTTCCCTTGCTGTTCTGGAAGGGCATCATCGGCAAGTTTATGATCTACCTTCCGACCATACTCATATTTACCTTGCTGGCGTCGCTCATCGTGGCCTTCATCATCAACCCGGTATTCGCAGCGAGTTTTATGAAGCCGGATGAAAAAGCGCCTCCGGGCAAATTGAATATTTTTAAAAAATGGTGGCTTTGGGCTTTGTTTATTGTCGGCTTTTTAGCACGGATGGCCGGGATCAAAGCCTTTGGCAGCTTCCTGATTGTTTTGGCCATCCTCATCCTCCTCAACCGCCTGGTGATCCAGGACCTGATTTTCGCATTTCAGAGTTGGGTCTTGCCCAGGTTGATGAACGGGTATGAGCGGCTGTTGAAATGGTTGCTGAAAGGAAGCCGGCCGGCGTGGGCATTTTTTTCCGTGTTTATCCTTTTCTTCATCTCCCTGCTCGCATTGATCATAAGAAAACCCGATTTCCCATTTTTCCCGAGCGGCCAGCCCAACTTCATTTATGTGTACCTGAAAATGCCGATCGGCACGAAAGCCGAAGAGACCGACCGGGTTTTGAAACAATTGGAAGCCAAAACCAATCAGGCCCTGGCCAGCCTGAAACCCGGCCAGCCCGGTTCCATCGTGGAAAGCATCATTTCCAATGTGGCGGTCAATGCCAATAACCCCATGGACAACAACCGAAGCGTGCAGTCCAATTTGGGAAGGATACAGGTTTCTTTTGTTGAATTTGCCCAGCGCCCGGACCAGCCCACCCTTCCCTATCTCGACAGCGTGCGGGCGCTGGTAAAGGGCATTCCCGGCGCCCAGGTCACCGTAGAACAGGAAGCCGCCGGGCCGCCGACCGACCCGCCGGTCAATATCGAAGTCGCCGGCGATGACTTTGACGCGATTGCAAAAGTGACAAAAGACCTTTACAACTTCCTGGACACCAGCCGGGTCGATGGCATCGAAAACCTAGCCATAGATGTCGACCTCAACAACCCGGAAGTAGCTATTACCGTAGATAAAGAGAGAGCGGCAATCGAAGGTATCAGTACGGCCCAGGTCGGGAACGCCATTCGCACGGCCCTGTTCGGCAGGGAAGCCAGTAAACTGAAGGACGGCGAAGATGAGTACGACATCATGGTCAGGTACAATGCCGAACAAAGGAACAACCTGCAGAGCTTGTTGAACATGCGGATCACCTTCCGCGACTTCAACACGGGCAGGATTCGGCAGGTGCCCATCAGTTCGGTGACAAACTTTGACTTCACCAGTACTGCCGGTATGGTCAAAAGGAAAAACATGAAGAGGACGATACAGCTGCAGTCCGCTGTCACCGACCTTACCGCAGTACCCACCATCAACCAGGAACTGGCGCGAAAAATAGAGCAGTTCAAGGCCTCCTATCCGATGCCGGAAGGTGTCTCGATCATTCAAACCGGAGAAAGTGAACAGCAACAGGAAACCAATGCTTTCCTGGGCAAAGCCTTGTTGATCGCAATGGGGCTTATCTTCCTGATCCTGGTCCTTCAGTTCAACTCCCTGAGTAAGCCTTTCATCATATTGTCTGAAATATTATTTTCAGTAATTGGCGTCTTCTTCGGCTACGCCATCACCGGCATGACGATGCCGACCATCATGGTCCTCGTCGGCATTATTGGACTGGCGGGCATCGTCATCAAAAACGGCATCCTGCTGATCGAATTTACCGATGAACTCAGGAAGCGGGGATATAAAATAAGGGAAGCGGCCATCGAAGCCGGCAAGGTGCGGATCATTCCCGTGCTGCTCACCGCCGTGTCCACCGTGTTGGGTTTAATTCCATTGGCCATCGGCTTCAACATCAATTTTGAAACCCTGCTTTCCGACTTCGACCCGCAGAT
>JAGQXQ010000003.1:0-4112 GCA_020436535.1 Phaeodactylibacter sp. | reverse complement strand
TGGATCGGCGGAGACAGCGTCGTTTTCTGGGGCCCGCTGGCGTGGACCATCATCTTCGGGCTGGTTTTCTCCTTCTTCCTCACCCTGCTGATGATACCGAGCATGTACATCATTGCCGAGCGGCTCAAGCGCCCTATGGCCAAATTTTACGGGACGAAGTTCATCGCTTTGCTCGGTTTCCTCGGGCCCTTCTTTTTCATCTTTGTGGGTTTCATGTATCTGGTGAGATGGCTAACGGGGAGGAAGGTATGGAACGGGACTTATGCCTGAGTGCTTGTTTGGAAGTGGTGCTTTGAAAGCGAAAATGGCCGATTTCAGGTTCTCACAAAGGCATTTTTAAGCCTCATAGCGGCCCCGTACCCGAAGGGCCGGGGAGTAAATAATGGCGAAGTGAGGTTCCCAAAGCTGCCATTTGCAGCCCAAATAGCCTGCCCCGAATTCATTTCGGGGACTACTTCAAAACAAGCACTGAGGCCCGGAAAACAGGATACCGCCCTCCATTTGGAAAGTGTTTAATAGCAAAAACAGCTGTATACCTTCCTGATTTGACTTACATAGGCGAGGCATATATTCTCAAAACTTTACTATGGCTTTTCGGAGCCTAAAACCCGATACGCCAACAGTTTCACACGGTCATTAAACAGGAACCAGGCTACGGCATAAGCCCACACAAACCCTGCCCAGCCCCAGCCGAGCGGCGTCATAAATACGCCATATACTGCAAACAGAGTAGCCACGATCTGGGTGCCGAGTACAGCTCCCCATAAGATCTTCGCCGGGCGTATCGACCAGAAAGGGCCGCGGGTACGCGTCAGGAAGATGGTCAGGTGGCCGGCGACCGACAACTTAAGGTACATCAGCGTCTGGATGTGCTCCCGGTCCAGGTGGAAAACCCGCTCTCCGAGGTAAAACAAGCCAAAAGCGGAAACCACACCGATGACGCCCAACACGGTGGCGATGCCCAGCACCCTGCGCATATTCCATGCCTCGGGCTGGTCCTTGTATTTGACGTTGTCATAGGCAATGGACAAGATCGCGCCATCATTGAGCAAAGCCAGGATGACGATCATTACAGCCGTCAGGGGGTAGAAATTAAAGACCAGGATCGACAAGGTCATGAATAGTAAAACCCGCAGGGTTTCGGCGATGCGGTAGATCGCATAGCTATTCATCCGCTGGAAGATCCGGCGGCTCTCCTTGATGGCGTCAATGATTACCGACAGCCCCGAGGTTGTCAGCACGATAGAGGCCGCCGCGCGGGCCGCGTTGGTTGCCTCCGAAACGGCGATGCCGCAATCGGCCTTCTTCAGGGCCGGGGCGTCATTCACCCCATCTCCCGTCATGCCGACGATGTGGCCGCGTTTTTGAAGCACATCGACAATGTGAAACTTGTGTTCGGGAAACACCTGGGCAAAACCGTCGGCTTGCTCAATAGATTCGCCCATAGCGGGGGATTCTTTTTTCCTGGAGTCGCCCAGGCTTGAAGCGTCGAGGATATTGGTGCCCAGGCCCAACTTTTTGGCGGTTTCTTTGGCAATGGCCAAAGCATCGCCTGTCACCATTTTGATTTTTACGCCAATTGCTTTCGCCGTCTTGATGGTTTCTTCCGCATCCTCCCGGGGAGGGTCGAACAAGGGTAATACCCCAACGAACTGCCAGGCCCCATCACCTTCTGCCCGGGCTACACCCAAAGAACGGAAGCCGCGCGCGGCGAATTCGTCCACTGCTTTATCAACAGCAGATTTCACCTGTCCGGCATTGGCCGACAATGCCAGGATTACCTGCGACGCGCCCTTGGAAACCTTGAAAGCCTTTCCGTCTTTGGTTTTAACGGTGGCCTCGGTACGCTTATGTACCGGGTCAAATGGCTTAAAATCAATGACCTGGTAATCCTTTAAGATGCTACTGTCTTTTAACCCACCCAGGACAGCCAGGTCAATGGTATCGTTATTTTCCGCTCGCGAGGCCAGGGCGCCGTCGAGGATCACCTGATCGGCGGATCTGCCATCCACGGTGAAAGGATCGCCTAAGGTCAGCTTGTTCTGGGTCAGAGTGCCGGTTTTGTCCGCGCACAGCATACCCACCCCCGCCAATTCTTCGATGGCCACCAGGCGGCTCACAATCGCCTTTTTCTGAGCCAGCAGGCGGGCCCCGACGGCCATGGTCACCGACAACACGGTCGGCATCGCCACGGGTATGGCGGCCACTGTCAGCACCAGCGCAAACTGCAAAGTGGTGAGGATGGGGTCGCCACGAAGGAGAGCCACAGTAATAATGACGGCCACCAGGACAATTGCCAAAACGATCAGGTAATTGCCGATCTTCAGAACCGCTTTTTGAAAATGACTGGCGGTTTGCGCCTCCTGCACCAGTTGGGCCGTCTTGCCGAAATAGGTGTTCGCACCGGTAGCATAGACCAGCGCCTCTATTTCCCCCCGGCGAAGGATCGACCCGGAAAACACAGCCTCGCCGGACTTGCGCTCTGCAGGTAAGGACTCTCCCGTCAGGGCGGATTGGTCTACCTCCACCGGGCCGCCTTCCAACAGGCGCGCATCCGCCGGCACAATGTCGCCCAGCCGCAGGCGGATAATATCGCCAGGCACCAGCTCACGCGCTGCCGGGGTGGCCCATTTCCCATCCCGTTTTACCCGCGCCTTAACGGCCAGCTTCGCCTTCAGGGCGGCGATCGCGTTGCCCGCCTGGCGTTCTTCCCAGAATCCAACCATGGCATTGGCCAGCAATAAGACCAGGATGATGCCAAAGTCCGGCCAGTGCCGGTCGATGGCAGAAAGGATCACCGCCGCTTCGATCATCCAGGGTATCGGCCCCCAAAAGTAGGAGAGGAATTTCAGGAACAGATTGGTTTTCTTTTCTTCCAGCTCGTTAGGCCCGTATTGGGCGAGCCGTTTTTCGGCCTCCGCCTGGCTGAGGCCCTCGGATGAAGTCTCCAGTTGCTTTTCTAATTCAGGCAGGGGCAGTGCCTTCAGGCCATCTTTGGATAAAGATGGGGGAGCCTGTTTGGTAATTGGTTTCATAAATCCTTATTTCTCAGCAATCCATTTTTTTGCCTCGTCCAACTCCTCATTTTTAAAGGTTTGGAACTCACAGGGGAACATATGGCCGAAGAAACGGGCAAAAGTATTGATCCATTCATGGCCAGAGACCAGGGCAACCCGGTCCCAGGCGGAAAAATACTTCATGCCGATCTTCGTATCGTCCAGCATGGCGGCCATATCAAAGCCCGTGAATTCGCTCCCGAGATGATAGAGCATCCGGATTTTTTTGTGTGTTTTCAGTTTCTGCTCTACCGCAGGAATTAATACCGTTTCATAATCGCTTCCGGTAATTTTCCCTTCAGCGGAAATGCCCAGAACGTTGTCGGGCATGTGTTTCATGATCTTAAGCATGGCTTATTGGTTTGTTTTACTGGAAAGACCGCCCTCTTTTCAAAAGTCACTTTTTTATCGAAAAAGTGTGACCTGCGCCGACTTGCCGTTCTTTACGCTGGAACAAGTAAGAACTGATTCCCCGTTAGCATAATTAACTAGGTTTTTTCCGGTTGCATGCCCCGGTGGTGTGCAACCTTTTTTCAATATTCAGCATGCTGAGATCAGAGCAGTAGACGTCCGCTTGGCTCGCCAAAAATTTTTCATGATTCCGCAAATAGCCATATATTTAAGGAAAACCGAAGCCCCTGGTTGAAAACGTACAGCCATGAATCCAAAAGCAATACTCTTCAGCCTCTGTTTCCTCTTCCAGGCAATGGTGCTTCCCGCACAACAGGACCCCGGCCAGTTGTCCTATATCCAAAGTTATAAGGACATAGCCATCCGGGAAATGGTGCGCATGAACATTCCCGCCAGCATTACCCTGGCCCAGGGGATTCTGGAATCCAACGCCGGGCAAAGCGACCTGGCCCGGATGGCCAACAACCATTTTGGCATAAAATGCGGCAACAATTGGGCCGGGCCTACCTTCCAAAAAAAAGATGACGATTACGGGCCGGATGGCATTTTAACCTATTCCTGTTTTCGGGCTTACGATACGGCTGAAGCAAGCTTCCAGGATCATTCCAGCTTCCTGGCCGATCCTCAGAAGGCTTATCGCTATGG
>JAGQXQ010000684.1:4698-5021 GCA_020436535.1 Phaeodactylibacter sp. | reverse complement strand
GGCGATTTCAATTCCTCTTCATATTCTTCAGCTCCGGGGACGAACACCTGAGAGCGAAAGGCCTGCGCCAGTTCGATCTTCTTATCGATAAAAGGAGTAATGTCTACCACGAAGTCCGGCTTGAGGTTGTGATCCTGGATGTAATGGTAAAGAGCGCGTGGACGCCAGCGGCCGTGGGGGGCGCCATCATTGCCGGTGGTTGGAATTTTCACCAGGCCCGAATAGAAACAGGCATCGGCAATGAGTTTGGCGGCGCGTCCGTGGTCGGGGTGGCGGTCCGATAAGGCGTTGGCCAGCACGATCTCGGGTTGATGCTCCCGGAT
>JAGQXQ010000684.1:0-4638 GCA_020436535.1 Phaeodactylibacter sp. | reverse complement strand
CGGAAGGCGGCCCCCATCAGGCCGGCGGCGACAGCGGCTTCTTCCAGCCTTAAACTGGCGGAGCCCCGGGTGCCCAATTCTCCCTGTGTCAGGTCGAGCAAGCCCACGGCTTTACCCTGGTCAATATGGCGAAGGAGGGTGCCGCTGCAGCTCAGCTCAATATCATCGGGATGGACGCCGATGGCGAGAATATCTACTTTCATGGTGCTAGTTGTTAGGGCCAGGGTTAAGTTTGAATAAATTACGATGATAAGCCGAGAGTGAGAAAATTTTATTCCAGCCAGGTCCCGTAGGGGTAGGCCCATTGATTGAGTTTTGAACAAACGCTACACTAAGCTAATCTGACTAGTTTTGGTTGTTTGGCGACCTGTTGATTGAGCGCAAATGCCTGCTGGTAGACGTTACCGACGAGGTCGACGTAAGACAGCTCAATAGTGAAATCGCTGTTCAGCTTTTGAGTGCCGGTAGCTTCCAGCAGAATGCGGTAAGATTCACCGGTCTGCAGTTCATGGCCGGCAACGGCATTTTTCACCGCTACATCTTTCCTGCCCTTGATGGCCATATTGCTGAGCCGGGCGGGTTGCCCATTATTCAGGACCTTAAAGTAGGCATCGCGTCCCAATGGGGAGACCTGAAAAGCATCCAGGCTCAATGCCGGTGCGGCCTTTTGGGCTTTGCGTTTCCTGCGGCGTTTGGCAGAAGAAAGGCTGGCGGCCAGAAGAAGGATCAGCACGATGCCACCACCGATGATGCTCCATTCCAGAACGCCCATGGATTGGGTGTATTCGTTGAGGGTAGAGAGTAGATTCTCCGGGTTGATTTGTTCCATGTTACTGTCTCTTGCTCCAAATAAGCTAAAGCAGAGTTTTCCTATTTAACGCAATAATTGTTAAAAGTTACATCTGACAAAGATACAAATGTAAGAGATTTATGGGAACAAGGGAAATCGGGCTTACCTGGCTGGAGGATTAGACGGCGGAGTCCTCCATTTTGGGCAGGTGATACACCCGAACAGATCAAACTAGAAGTCGCATAGGGAAATAAGGGTAGCCCCCAGAACTTAGCCCGGCATCAGCTGTTTTTATTTCGAAAACCAACGCGTACAACTATGTTCACTGGAATTATTGAGGCCCTTGGCGCCATAAAAACCATTCGAAAAGAGGGGAGTAATGTGCATTTTACCGTCGAAAGCCCTGTCTCATCAGAACTCAAAATTGACCAGAGTGTCGCCCACAATGGAGTCTGCCTGACAGTGGTCGCCCTGGGCCCCGGCACGCATACGGTCACCGCCATCGAAGAAACGCTGAACCGCTCCAACCTGGGAGCTCTGAAGGAAGGCGGCCTGATCAACCTGGAACGTGCCATGAAAGCCGACAGCCGTCTCGATGGCCACATGGTGCAGGGCCATGTCGACGCTACCGCTACCTGCATCGCTGTCGATGAACGGGAGGGTAGCTGGTACTACCGCTTTCGTTATCTACCGGCCGAAGAGCACCTGCTGGTGGACAAAGGCTCGGTGACGGTTAATGGGGTGAGCCTTACAGTTGTAGAGCCGGTTGAGGACGTCTTCTCGGTTGCCATCATTCCTTATACCTACGAACACACCAATTTCAGGGACATCCGGCCCGGCCATACCGTGAACCTGGAGTTCGATATCATCGGCAAGTATATTGCCCGGTACGCCAGGTTGTATGCTGGAAAGATGTGAAAGAGTGAAAAGTGAAGGGGTTCAGTTGTTTTATTGCTGCTATGCATTGTTCCCAAGCTTCATGCCAAAAGGCCTTCCGGAGCAGCCCCAACAATATAACCCTCCAACAATATAGCTCCCTCCCCTCACGCCAGCAACTCCGCCAGGTCAGCCCGGAAGGAAGTGATGTCAAACGAGTAGAAGGTTTGTTTGGAGACCGACTGAAGCGTTGATAGCAGGGCGGATGCCATCAACAGTAAGGTTTCCTTTTCTCCGGCATTGTGCAGCTCTTTTTCCGGAAGCAGAACGGTCAGTTCCAGGAAGCGGTCCTCCGGGTGAAACTGGTAGCGGCTGCTGGCCTCAGTGCTGTCTACGCTGAAAAGAATAAATATTTCGTCGAGGTCATCGCCGTATTTGAAGAGGCGGAAATTCTGATTCAGCCATTCTTCGAAATATTCCCCATTCAGGTGCTTAGTCGTTTTTACTGTACTGACGATACTGATCTCAAAGTTCCTGCCTTGCATTGTTTAGTTATGTTGCGGGCCTGAAAAATATAGTCCGCATCAAGATACTCTGGCGCCCGGTTGGGGCGGACAAACAAAGGTCAGGCTGCCGGTTGATTTTTGTCATTGCACCTTTGCCTGTAGAGGTGGTATTTGACCCCATGCGCCAGAATATCTGGCCATCTCACAGAAATAGAGTGGGAATTGCTCTTGTGAACCCCTCTCTTTCATCTGATAAGACAAAATTGGGTTAATCACCCCAAAAATGAAGCTTATGAAACGATGGGTATTTTTTTTCACCACTGTATTGATCGGGCTTGCCTTTAGTTGTGAGCAGGATAGCCTGACGGGCTTTAGCAATGATGAAATAAGCCTTCGGTCAGGAGGAGAAACGGATGGATTGATCGTTCCCGAGATGAAAAAGATGGAAGCTGATTACGAGCTTTTTGAAGTAGATGCCCTGCCGGAGGAGGTCGTCCTGAATGGCTTTAAGCCCCCCAAAGGCGCGGTGATCAGGATGTACGCCATGAAGGGCGAGGCTACCTTCCTGGGAGGCCTTAGCGCTGGCATGAGCTATGAAGTTCATTATCTGCCACCGGATGAAGATCCGGAAGAGGATATCGTGAAAGTATGGGTTCAGGGTCAATTTATAGGTAGCGCCGGACTGGAATCCCTGCGTTATGTTGGCAAATGCACCTACTATCCCGATGGCAGGAGGGAATCCATGTATGAATTCTTTTATGGCTCGGGGCCATTTGAAAATGCCTACGGCTGGATGGCGGGTATTGGGTACGCCAAAGAAGAGGGCCGGTATATGAAATTCACCGCAAAGGGCAAGATTTCCGTACCTCCGCTCGACTACCAAACGGAGTTATCTCTGGAATAGCGCTAATTGCTCTTCAAACCAGCGTTTCTCCGTAAGCACTTCTTCTTGCTGAATAGCCTGGATCAAAAGAGCTATTTCTTTTTGGGCATATGGGTTAAGGGTGGAGAGTTTTTTCGCATACCGCGTAATATTAAGGTAGTTATCTCGGTGATAACCAATGACGCGCTTGCGCCGGATATAGTTGCGCATGGCCTCCAGGTGGGCGTCGAGCAGGCCGAGTTCCTGCATCTCGTAATAGATCTTCATCAGCAGGGTTTTGGCGGCCAGATTGAGCAGAGGGTCCCGGTAGTTGGCCTTCTGCAACAGAGGCAGTGCTTCATCGAAGCGCTTTCGGGTATATTCGAGGCGGGCTAGGCAAAAGCTGAAGGAACTTTCCCGGTATTCCCGGCTGAGGGCGCTGCGGTAATCGTAGATAAACCGTTCGGCCCAGTCATAATCGCGGGTACGCAGGGCCGTAGCCACGATATTGTGGTAGGTAAAACGGGAAAGCCGCCCACTATCCAGCAGGTGGCTGGCCTTCAATCCTTCTTTGTACAGCTCCATGATCTCACCGAAATAGCTTTCTTCTCCGTCATTCACCTTTCGAATACAATAATTGATCGCTAGTAAGTAAAGATCGCGGACTTCGGCCGGAGGGAAGGCGCCGCCCTGTTGGATAAGCAGTTGCTTAAACGATACAAAATGGGGTTCCCCGCCACCGGGCTTCAGCGCCAAGTAACAATGGTAGTAGAGCGCAACCGAAGGCTCCTCTTTCAGCCCTGCCTGCTCGATATAGCGGATCGCTGCTTCCATAAAGCCAACCTCGGAGGAGGATGGATACACAGACCGGTGAGCAATCATCAGGCAAGCCTGTCGAAGCTTGGCCCCCATGTAAGCAAGGTCGAGTGTGTCGGAAAGAGATTGCAGCGTGGCATCCTCCGTTGGTTCCGCCCGGGCGGAAAACCGATATTCCTCCTTTTCGATCTCATGGGCCAACAGATAATGCTCGGCATGGCGGTAGGGGCTGTGCTCATTAGCTCGTCGGGCACGTTGCAACTCGAAGCGGGCTTGATGGTCCAGCCCCAGCCGGCGCAGCGCCCGCGCCTGGTATAGCAGGCCGAATTCCGGCTCCTTCACAATTTCCTTTTGGCCCAGGTACTGGAGGAGCAGTTGATACAGCTCACTCATCGCAATACGCAGCTTTTGCTCCCTAAACACCTGCCGGGGAAATGCAACCCGGAAAGCCTTTTCTGGTGTTGGAGGGGTAGCGCTGGTTTCCATCGTTTTCCGCAGGTAATCCCAAAGGCCCCGGAGCTGTTCCTTGCGGTTGTAAAAAGGAGAATATACCCAACGCTCCGCTTCCCGTAGGGCGATACCGTCCAATTTCGTGATCAATTGCCACAATTTACTGTCCTGCATGGATGAATATTTTTGTATTTTTTTCGATTAAAAAAATCATATAAAATTAATAATCAGCTAATTATGTTTATTTTTTCTCATAAAATCTGCGATAAATTAAAAAAAATGTTTTTGATTCATGCCGAAAGAGTGGCCATTTTTGTAGCGTATCCCATGATCTTCAT
>JAGQXQ010000683.1 GCA_020436535.1 Phaeodactylibacter sp. | reverse complement strand
ATGCCCTTGGTGGTAGGCTTACGCCGCTTCTGCAAAATCAGCGCACCTCACCGGGGAAAGCTGGCAGGCATCTTGAAGGCCGTCAATGTGAATAGTTTCAACCATCGATATGGGCGACTTTTTTAGCGATCGAAAGCTAATGTTTTGGATTGGAAATTACAACTTGGCGGTCTCAAAAATCCCCAAGGGGCGTTCGATACCTTGTCCATATAGTATGGTTAGAGCAGCTGGTGATTGAAGTAGTGCAGAGAAACGTTCCTTTTTTTAAACTCCGCTCACAAGCCCAAAAAACCGAACCACAACGTTTTCCTGTACCCGGTGCGGCATCTGGAAATCAGAAACTTGTCTGATCTGCGCTCGCTTCGAGCAGTAGCTCGTATGCGGTTTTTGCTTAAGGGCTCCTGCCCTTGATGCTCGGTTTGTATTTTGCCTATGTCCTTTACCACCAGGTATGCCGATAACCGACATCAACGATGATCCATTGAGCCTGATGAAAATCACTTCTACCAATGTGATTTGTCATTGCTTTTTGCTTGGATTTTGACTTAATATTCCCAAAAGCCATGAAGCGAGTGCTACTGCTTTTGCTAACCATTTCGGCAATGATAATGCTCTCCGCCCAGGATCAGGTCATTTTACGGAGCGGCAAGGAACTTGATGTCGATATTTTATTCCATTCTCACCAAAAGGTAGTTGTCAAGACCGAGACGGGAAAAACAACGCTACCGTCCGACAACATCGGCTCCATTCATTTGCGGGAAGGATGGATAACCGCCAATCCAATATCAGTAGGTTTTTTTGGGGGAAATACCATAATAGGTGATCCTTCTTTCAGCTACAGTAATAATAGCATAGTTTCCAAGATTCTATTTCCCCTGACGTTAAGCGTTGAATATCTGCTCCAGCCTCAACACGGGATAGGCATTCTGGGAGGAAGAACCAATAAAGGAAAAGATTTGGGATTTTATGAAAGCCCGAATTATCCTTATTCGAGAGGATGGGAAATGAATTATAAAAGCTATTCCTTATTCATATATTATAAATGGTACCTCCCCGCTCATCGAATTAATTTTTTTGGCGGGCTCGGCATACAGGATTGTAAGTACGCCCCTTCTTCCTATTATTATTTTCCAGACCTTAAGAGGACGAATGTTTTAAAACCTGGATTATTGGCAGGGGCTGAAGTTTCTCTGAAAGAACTACGGCGCTCGGGCTTTCGCTTATCATTGCAATACCGATTCAGCTCTCCGGTCAGTATAGGCCCGTTCCTGGATGAATATAACGACGTTTTTTTCCCCAAGCAGAATGTAAACTTCAGCCACTTCTTCCTCGGATTCAACTACTCCCGAAAATTCAGGGTGAAGGGATAAGGCCTTTTATGATACTGATCAATTCAAAAAACCAAAGACATGAAACTAATATTCCCAAAAAAAAGAAAACAAATATTGCCATTTTTCCTGGTTGGCCTGACGATGGCCTCGCTGTTGGGCTGTAATTTTTACAGGGTGTCGCAGGTCAACTACGACAACCTGGAAACCATTGTGGAATTAGGAAAACTACATAAGTATTTTGTTTTGCACGCAGGGGATTCCCAGTACGCTATTCAGGGCATCAGTGTAGAACCGGGCCACCTTACCGGAAAAATAGTTGAAGTGGATCGTACGATTCACTATGAGCCTGGGGAGAATCCAGGTAAGCCGAAGAACAGAATTTACAAGGGCAAAAAGGAACGGGATGTTTTACATGAAGTGCATATCTATTTGAGTGAGGAGGCAGGCCCGGTAGCACTGGGGTCGGCCCGTATTCCGTCTGAGCACTTAAAAAGAATCGAAGTTATCGACAAAAACACAGGCCTCACCGTAGCTACTTATGTAGGTATTCCGCTAGTCACCATTATTGGAATCCCGGTGGCCATAATTGCCGCTGTTGGGACCTGTCCGTATGTATATGCCAGCAATAGCGAAGCATTCGTATTCGAAGGAGAGATTTACGGTGGAGCCGTCCTGCATAACCTGGAAAGGGAAGACTACTTACCCTTGGCCTCTATCCTTCCCGATGACGGGAAATTTAAGCTTAGGATCAGTAATGAACTGAAGGAACACCAATATACCAACTTCGCCAACCTGATCATCGTCAATCACCCAAAAGGGCAGGAGGTTTTACTGGATAGGAACGGAGTGCCTCGCCTACTCTCAACTCCAACTCTTCCGGCGGAGGCCTTTTCGATGGAAGGCAAAAACCTGTCTGTTCAAATCGCCGAAAAAGACGGTAGTTCTTTCCTCTTCAATGATGAAAGCTTAAACAAAAATGCCGCAGTGCTGGCCTTCCCGAAACCGGCTGAAGCTAAAACCGGCAAACTGGTTCTTCGCGCCAAAAATACATTATGGGGCAATTATGTGCTCGGCAAATTCCTGAAAATGTTCGGCAGTTACTACGATACCTGGATCGAGCAGGTCAAAGCGGCTTCTCCTGAAGAGCGCCGACAAGCTGTGATCGACAACTTTTTTCCACTCACCGTCTATGTGAAGAGGAATGAAGAGTGGCAGGCCATCGACCACCTCTGGCCGGTAGGCCTCATGCATAGCCGCGACCTTGTCGTCCCAATTAACCTTGAGGGTATTGATACTGATACCATCGAAGTGAAACTGGAAACAGGTTTCCTGTTTTGGGAACTGGATTATGTTGCGATGGACTTTACTCCAGACACCGGCCTGGCCCTTTTCCGGCAATTGCCGGAAGAGGCCTACGCCAGTGATGGCCGGGACTGCAAAGCTTTACTGACAGCCGATGACAAACAATACCTAGTGCAAAAACAGATCGGCGAACTGGCTGAGCTTCATTTCAAAACAACCCCTTGTCCGGAAGGGCAGGCTCAATCTGTTTTCCTCCATACTAAAGGCTATTACGAGATCATCCGAAATTTTGATGGCCGCCCGGAATGGGAAGAACTCAAGAAGTTCCAGGAACCAGGATACAATACAGAATTCTCCCGGCTGGAATTCTTAAAGATGAAAGCTTTATCGGAAGAAGAAGTGCTAAGTCCTTTCGAACCACCTCAAAAGATTAACTGATGGCACCACAGCCCAAATTCGGTGTCAGGGACTCAGCACCTAATAAGCCGCTACGGCCGGGCACCGTCTCCGCCGGCTTTCCTGAATGGCTTAATTCCCGAAGCCCGGAAAGATGCCCGCCTCTGGTCAAAGGGCCCGAAAAATACATCATCGGCACACTGATCCGGTTGCATGTGGTGTTCATCGCCTTCAGGTTGCTCCTTAATCCCTTTAAAACCTTAAGGGTTTTGGACGCCCTGGCTCACCTTCGCCGACAGTATTTTGGCGGCCACCAGGTTAAAAAGTTGTTTAAAATTGACCGGCGTTATTACTGGGACATGCACGCCCCCGGATGGCCTTCTGCGGCATTTGTGAAATACAATGAAGGAGAGATCAACCGGGTTTCGCCTTTCCGGAAGAAAACAGACTATCTGAATTCCATGATCTTTGCCATCACTAAAAAATGTCCGCTTCGATGTGAGCATTGTTACGAATGGGAAGCAATCAATGAAAAGGAAAAACTATCATTGAACAACTTGAAAATGATTGTCCGAAAATTCCAGGAAAGAGGAAGGGGGGTTGCCCAGATTCAACTCAGCGGAGGGGAGCCCCTGATGAGGTACAAGGACATCATCGAAATACTAAAGTCCGCCACACCAGGGACCGACTTCTGGATCGTTACCTCCGGTTACCCGCTGAGCCTGGACAAGGCCCTCCGCCTTAAGGAAGCAGGGCTGGTTGGTGTGTGCATCAGCCTGGATCATTTCATCCCTGCAAAGCACAATGCTTTCCGAGGCTTCAAGCATTCTTTTGAATGGGTTGTCAAAGCCGTGGGCTATGCCCATGAGGCCAAACTGGCAGTTATCCTGTCTCTCTGTGCCACTAAAGAATTTGTCAGTGAAGAGAATCTGTTGAATTACGCTCGACTGGCTCAAAAGCTTGGTGCGGCCTTCGTTCTTATCATCGAACCACGAGCCGTGGGGCGCTACGCCGGGAAATACGTAACATTAAGCCAAGGGCAAAAGCAGGTTCTCGAGAATTTCTTCCTGAAGATGAACTATAGCCCTCAATATAAAGATATGCCGGCAGTGTCTTATCACGGCTATCACCAGAGAAGAGTAGGTTGTTTTGGCGGTGGAAGCCGGTACATCTATGTCGACACCGATGGAGATATGCATTTTTGCCCGTTCTGCAGGCACAAGTTCGGTAATGTGCTTAACGGTTCTATTGACGATACCGTAAAGGCCATGGAAGGGAGCGGCTGTCATTCTTTTGAGTTGGCTAAACTTTAAAAAACATGCGTCATGAAAGTACTCATCAGCGTCGTTTCATTAGCAGAAGCAAGGATTGCCATTAAGGGGGGAGCCGATATCCTCGATATTAAGAACCCATTAGAGGGATCGCTTGGAGCCCAGTTCCCCTGGGTATTAAAGGAAATAGCTCAGGAAGTCAAAGGCTCCGGCATTCTGTGCAGTGCAGCCCTGGGTGACTTGCCCTTCAAGCCAGGAACTGCTGCTTTGGCCGCCTTTGGCGCTGCCAGTTGCGGAGCAGAGTACATCAAAGCCGGCTTGCTGGGCGCTAAGAATTACCAGGAGGCCTTTGAGATGATGAATGGTGTAGCCAAGGCAACCAGATTGGCGAACCCTCTTGCCCTCGTAGTGGCGGCAGGATACGCCGACTACAATCGCTTTGGCGGCATTCCCTATTCTCTACTGGTGAGTGCTGCTGCCGATGCGGGAGCCGATGTTGTTATGTTAGACACAGCAATAAAGGACGGAAAAGCCCTGTTGGATGTGATGGACCGTAGTGAAATATTAAGATTCATTGCCCTTGGCCATGAGGCAGGGATGCAGGTAGCGTTAGCTGGCTCTATCAAGGAGGAGCACCTGGAGGCGCTTTCTGCTATGAACCCGGATGTCATCGGCATAAGAGGAGCGGTGTGCAGCAGGAATGACCGGAAAGCGGGGATTGCTGTGGATAAAGTGAAGGCATTTTTGACTCGGGCGAAAGCATTAAGCATGGATACTCCCCTAAATGCTTACCTATGATGATCGAAGCAGCTGTATTCGATGTTGATGGGACGGTCATCAAAGGGAATTGCACCTATTTGTTCATCCGTCACCTTCTTAATCAAGGTTTGATCCGGCATAGCGAACTGGTGGCATTCCATCAAGCGTACCGCTCCT
>JAGQXQ010000209.1:1371-12666 GCA_020436535.1 Phaeodactylibacter sp. | reverse complement strand
ATGCTCCCCGTGCAAGGAAAAGAGTGCGTAACAAAAAAGCGGAGGTGAGTAAAAACTCCAGGTAAAATTGCATGACTTACCATCCTCATATGCCTTACCTCCCCGCCGGCCGCCCCCAGGTAGCCCACACCGCAAAAAACGCAAAGTAGGCCAGGCATACCCAGGCCACTACCGTCAGCACAAGCTGCCTTTCGGGATATAAATAAGTTATGCTGACCAGCGTGAGTATACACAACGCCGACACCAGCAGTGTTGGCCACCGCCAGCGGGTGGCCCGGCTGGGGTAGGCCACCTTGATAGGTACGAAGTGCAGGATAGAAAGAGCAACCACCAGCAACACATTGCCCCAATGCCCCCATTGAAAAACGAAGATCATGTAAAAGGCAGCCAGGTTCCACAAGACGGGAAAACCGACGAAGTAATAGTCATTCGAAACCATCCCCTCTTTTCCATAGTACACCGCCGACACCAAAAGGATGAGGAAGGTAGCCGCCAGGTTCCAGGGGCCTTCCATCAGGCCGGACTCATAGATCATATAAGCCGGTACGATGGCGTAGGAAGCAAAATCGATAACGAAGTCTATATTCTTGCCGCTGACATTGGGCAGCACTTCTGTAACCCGGAAACGGCGCGCCAGGGTACCGTCGACGCCATCGATCAGCAGGGCGGCCAACAGCCAGAACATGGCGGCGCGGAAGTCGTGGTCGCCGACGGCCAACAGGGCCATGAAGACAGCGAGTATTCCGGTGGCGGTGAAAATATGAACGCTCCAGGCGAGGGCTTTTTCCTGAGTACTGAAGGTAGTTGGCATTTCCTGATGTTTTGAACAACAAAAATAGAACAGTTTTGCCTATTTTCCCGCCAACGATGAAACCATCCACCTCCAACAACAATATTTGGCGGATTGTCCTGCCCACCCTTGGCCTGATGGCCATGCTTACCCTGGTGGGCCTGTACCTCTACTTCTTCACGAAAGAGCCGGTAGCCTGGCCCTCATTTTTTTCGATGATGGCTTTTTACATTCTCATTTTCCTTACGGGCGCCTATGCCGCCACCCTTCGGGAAAGCGAGGATACGCAGGGCTTCCTACTGGCGGGGCGCCAGCTTCCCCTATGGATTGCCGTATTCACGATGAGCGCCACCTGGATAGGAGGAGGCTACATCAATGGCACGGCGGAGTACGCCGCCAGCTCCGGCCTGGTGTGGGTGCAGGCGCCCTGGGGGTATGCCCTCAGCCTCATCATCGGGGGGCTTTTCTTTGCACGGCGCATGCGGCGCTACCAGTTTCAGACCATGCTCGACCCACTGGAACAGCGCTTCGGCAAACGCATGGCGGCCCTGCTCTTTCTGCCCGCCCTCACCGGAGAGATTTTCTGGACGGCCGCCATTCTGACTGCCCTGGGCACCACCTTCGGTACGATCGTAGGACTGGATACGACTACTTCCATTGTCCTGTCGGCGGCGATCACCATTGCCTATACGGCCCTGGGCGGGCTGTGGTCGGTGGCGCTGACCGACTTTGTACAACTGATCTTATTGCTGGGCGGCCTCTTTCTGGTCGTTCCTTTTGCCCTCAGCCATGTGGGTGGGTGGGATGCGGCCTGGCAGGCCTACCGGGAGTTGTATGGCCCGGCCGCCAGCCTGCTGCCCAGCCGGCAAGCACTGGGCTCCTATTACTGGAACTGGTGGGACTACGCTCTGCTGCTCACCTTTGGCGGTATTGCCTGGCAGGTATATTTCCAGCGGGTGTTGGCCTCCCGCGATGAAAAAACGGCGGTGCGCCTGTCTATATTGGCTGGAGTAGTTTGCCTGATCGCCGCCGTACCGGCGGCCCTGATCGGCATCGCCGGAGCAGTTGCCGACTGGGGGATACTACAGGCCACCGCGCCCCCCAATGCCGCCTCTACCCTACCCTGGGTAGTCCGATATATGACGCCAAACTGGGTGGCCATTCTGGGGCTGGGCGCCATTGCGGCGGCAGTGATGTCATCGGCCGACTCTTCCATCCTGTCCGCCTCGTCCATGGCGGGCTGGAATGTCTACCGCCCACTGTTTAAACCCAATGTTAAACCGGCAAAGCTGGCGCAGCTGATCAAACGCATCATCTGGATCGTAGGCATCGCGGCCACCATACTGGCGTTGAAGATCAAAAGTGTTTATGAGTTGTGGTTCCTGTGCAGCGATTTTGTCTATTGCCTTTTATTCCCCCCACTGGTCTGTGCCCTATTTGACCCGAAGGCAAACACCTATGGGGCATTGGCGGGATTTTTGGTGGCCTTTATACTCCGCTTTGGCGGTGGAGACGCTACGCTGGGGTTACCCATTGTACTTCCTTATCCGATGATTGAAGATGGCATGGTGCTTTTTCCGTTCCGGACCCTGGCCATGGCAAGTGGATTGATTTCCATAATTGTGGTGTCGAGATTGACCGGGCGGTGGATGCCGGCACGTACGTTGCAGAAGATGGAATAATGAGCAGTGAGCAGTGAGCAGTGAGCAGTGAGCAGTGAAAAATACGAACGCTGAAAGACAGTAAAGAAATGATCTACCAATTCCTATATTATCTCGGCGGCCTGCTAGCGCTGCCCTTCAGCCCATTGCTGATCTTTCAGGGTAAAAGAGTGCGGGCCCGTATTCCGAAGCTGCCGGAAGCTGCCGGGCCTAACCAGGGAGTAGTTGGAAATACCGGCCGCCCCATCCATTTGCTTACGCTGGGGGAGTCCACCATAGCCGGCGTGGGGGTGAAAAGTCACGAGGAAGGCTTCTCCGGACACCTCGTCAAATGTCTGAATAAGGCTATAGGCCGGCCGGTGGAATGGCAAGTGATAGCGAAAAGCGGGTATACCGCCCGGGCGGCAACTGTACATTTAGCCCCCCTCCTGCCCTCAGCACCCCTGAACCTGATCATCATTGGCCTGGGTGGCAATGACACCTTTCAGCTCAATAGCCCCTTGAGATGGCGGTCGGATATGATCCATCTCATCGATGCGATCCGGCAAAGACAGCCGGATGCCCCTATCCTTATTATCAATCTGCCGCCGGTAGGCCAATTTCCGGCCTTTCCTGCCAGCCTTCAGTTTATGTTGGGCAGCCTGGCCCGGTTACATGGTAAAGTCATCCGGGATATTCCCACTTTATTCAAAAAAGTATATTACATGAGCCGCCCCATTTCTTTAAAAGATTGGGAGGAAAAGGCGCCGCCCGGTGCAGACATGAATGCTTTTTTCAGCGATGGGTTGCATCCATCAGAGCTTACCTACAAACTGTGGGCGGAAGAGGCCGGTGCGTTTATCATTAATCTGAAAATCCTGTAAGTTCGGACGGGAAGACAGGCCAGCGTTCCCGAATACCGAATGCCCCCCATCTCTCAGTTACTCACCTGGAACTTCCGGATCATCACCGCTCCACTTTCATTGAGATTAGAGCTCAGGATGATAATCTGCTCTTTGACGCCATCGTCCACAGAAATGGCTACCGTATTGGGAGAGATATCTCCCAGGCTCTCTGCGTGCAAGACGAGGAAATTATCGTTCTGGTTCAACTTGACGGGGATGCCGAATTTGCGCTTATCTACCCTGAATTCATGAAGGATACGTTCTCCGTTTAGAAAAAGAGTAGCCACATCGCCATCGACGGTGCCGTTGTCCCACACTTTGATTTTGATGCTGGAACTCTGTACTTCCAGGACCCGTTCTACTTTGATCGTTCGCTTGCTTTCTGCTTCATAAGGTTGTTGCAACATAGACTGTTTTTGCACCATCCTCCGGGTCAAAATAGGTTTTTCGAGGTAGACACTACCGTTTGCGCAGGGCCCTGTATCCAGGTCATACCCTTCGATAAAACCGTTCCAGTCTCCTTCCAGGACCAGGCGGCTGGCTTCGCGCCGGAAACTCAAGGTTCCGGACTTGATGCACCATTGCCAGCGCGGGTCGGTTTTACTGGCCACTTCCAGTTCTTTGAAAGACAGGAGTTGGAAAATAGAATCGTACCGCCATTCCAATTTGTGAAAAGCGCTGCCACCGTTATCTTCAGAAACAATGTACGATTGCCCGCGCCGGCCTTCGTGCAGGTCTGCTTCAAAGTAGAAGCCATAATCCCGGTCGGATTGAGAGAGTGTCCCCGTCCATTTGCCATTAATGGTAGGTGGGATGACTTCTTCTTTTTCCTCATCCAGGGGTATTTTTCGCCGCTCCAGCATCATATCGCCAGGCGTACAGCCATCGGCTTTCCAGCGCCCCCGGAGGCGGTCGTGAAAGGGAAATTGCTCGAGCGTAAGGGTAGCGTATTTCAGGCACCATTTCGGCTTGGGCGGTTGGATCTGATTCAGTTCCTGAAGGATCAGTTGCTGGCCATCCAGATAGGCGGTGAGTTGAAAACTGGCGGAGTTGGCGCCGTCTTTAGTCTGAGAAAAAGAAGTGCCGGGGTACGATTTAGTCCCAGCCTGAAAATCTACCTGATACAGAAAAGTATCCGTTTTCCCATCCTGGGTAATGTAACCTTCCCAATGGCCGGAGAGATCCTGGCTAAAGAGGGAAATGGAAATCAAAAAAAATGAAAAGGTAAAAATGGTTCTCATAATACGCTGTCGGTATTCCTCAAATTTAAGGAATCCGGGGGACAAAACACTAAACTGATAAGGATCATTCTCCTTGCTGATAAAAATCATCCCGCTCAGTGCTATTCTCAGCTATTTTGTAAAAAGAAAAAATGAGCAAAAAGCCAATAACTAACCGCACTAGTTCGCCGGCGGCAAGCTGGCCGGAGCACTAGAAAATAAGAAACTATGAAGATACTTGTGAATGCACCCTTCCAGGTCACTGATCAAATGCAAGAAATGATCGATGACAAAGTTGGAAAATTAGAAACCTATTTTGACCGAATCGCAGAAGCCGAAATTTATTTGAAAATTGGAGAAAAAAGGCACCGCCACCGTGAACAGATCGCCGAGATCCGCCTAAATGTTCCAGGAACAACCCTCTTTGCTGCGGATAGAAGCGATTCAGTAGAAAAGGCAGTTGCCGGAGCATCGGAAAAGGCCAGAAAGCAACTGATCAAATTCAAAAAACAGCTTCCCGGCAATAATCATTGATCCTTGTGCTAAGCTGACAAGCAAGAGGTTCAATTGTTTTCCAAACTCTAACAAACAAAATGATCAACCAACCCGATTGTGCCCTGCCACCGGTGGGGCACAGTTGTTTGAAGGTGTCGCGCCCTGCTTCGCCCCTACCGGCCCTTAAAATCCGGCTTGCGCTTTTCAATAAAGGCAGCAGCCCCTTCGCGGAAATCTTCCGTGCCGGTGGTGTCACCAAATGCTTTGACCTCTCGGGCAAAGCCATCTTCATCGTATTGGAAGTAGGCATTAACGCTTTCGATGACCTTAGCGATCGCCACCGGCCCTTTGGATGAGATCTTTCTGATCAACTCGGTAGCCTTGGCCGTCTCCTGGCCAGGCGGCACAACGTAATTGACCAACCCGAGGCGGTAAGCCTCTTCGGCGCCGATCATATCAGCGGTCATAAGCAGCTCTATTGCCTTTGTCTTGCCGAGGTACTGGATCAGCCGCTGGGTGCCTCCGTAGCCGGGAATAAGGCCCAGATTAACTTCCGGTTGGCCGAAACGGGCATTTTCCGTAGCGATACGCAAATGGCAGGCCATCGCCAGTTCGCAACCTCCCCCCAGCGCAAAGCCGTTAACGGCGGCAATGACCGGCTTGGGAAAACGCTCGATCAGGAAGAATATATCGTGGCCACGTTGAGCCATAACCTGGCCCTGGCCAGCATCGAGCGCCAGAAACTCTTTGATATCCGCCCCGGCGACGAATGCTTTGTCGCCCGCCCCGGTTAGAATGATGCCCTTCAGGCCAGAACGCCCGGGTGCATCCTCACTGAAGAACCGCTGCAGTTCCAGCATGGTCTGGCTGTTCAATGCATTGAGCGCTTTCTCCCGGTTAATGGTTACCGTTAGAATGCCATCGCTATCCTGGACCAGTAGGTTTTCATAATTCATATTTTCGGTTTTATTGAATCAGGAGTGCGAAAATACAAATTTTGTTGATTGAGTAAATGGATTAATTGAGTTGAATGAATCAACTCAATCAACCAATCTACTCATTTCAACCAATCACATCCTCCCGGTTCATCACTTTCTCCTGGTGATTGATGGACTCCTGATGGATGGCCTTGAGAAATACGGTGATGAATTCTTCGCTCAGCCCCTTGAGTTGCCCCTTGGCCACTCCCCGTTCAAGGATCTCGTTCCAGCGAGTTGTTTGAAGGATGGCAATATTGTTGCGCTTCTTGTACTCCCCGATGCGTTCGGCCAGTTTCATACGGTTACTCAACAGGTTGAGCAGTTCCTCGTCGATCTCGTCGATCTCGTGGCGCAAATGTTCCAGGTTTTCCAGAAATTCCATATTGTCCGTAGTCGGCTGCCGGAAGACGATATGCTGCATCAGTTCCTGGTACCGGGTTGGGGTGACCTGTTGCTCGGCATCGCTCCAGGCTTCGTCCGGAGTGGGGTGCACCTCGGTCATCAGCCCGTTAAAATTGAGGTCCATTGCTTTTTGAGCGACGGCTTGCAGGATATCCCGGCGGCCACAGATATGGCTATTGTCACAAATAATGGGCAGGTCCGGAAACTGGCGCTTCAACTCGATAGGGATCTGCCAGCGGGGAACATTGCGGTATTTGGTGTCACCATGGTAAGAAAAGCCCCGGTGGATCACTCCGATGCGGGTAATGCCGGCCTTGTAGATACGCTCAATGGCGCCGATCCAAAGCTTCAGGTCCGGGTTGATCGGGTTTTTGATCAAAACGGGAATGTCTACGCCCTTCAGGGCATCGGCCACCTCCTGTACGGAAAAGGGGTTGACCGTTGTCCGGGCGCCCAGCCATACTACGTCGATTCCATATTTCAGCGCCTCGAATACATGCTGTGTATTGGCCACTTCGGTCGTCACTTTCATACCGGTTTCGTCCTTGACGCGCCTCAGCCAGCCCAGGCCTTCTGTTCCTACGCCCTCAAAAGCATTGGGGCGGGTTCGGGGCTTCCAGATACCAGCGCGAAAGAGGTCCACTTTTTGCTGGGCCAATTGCCGGGCAGCGTCCAGGACCTGTTCTTCTGTTTCTGCGCTACAGGGCCCGGCGATGATAATGGGCTCCTGGGCAGGCTTGCCTTCAATAATTGAACGAAAAGTCATTTCCATGGTGATTAAGTTTATTTTTTCAAAATTCTTCTAATCTCGTTGGCGTCTTGTATTAGCCTGTAAAAAGCTTCAAAATCCTTCTTGATGAGCAGGCTCCGAAACTGGGCCAGCTGATTGATATGTTCATCGAGCACATCGAGGACATTATCCCGGTTTTGCCGGAATATGGGCACCCACATATCCGGAGAACTTTTAGCCAGGCGGACGGTGGAGTCGAAACCACCGCTGGCCAGTTCAAAAATATGGCTTTCATCGTTTTCCTTGGCCAACACCGTCAGAGCCAGGGCAAAAGAACTGATATGTGAAATATGGGACACATAGGCAGTATGCACGTCGTGCGAGCGGCAGTCCAACTGTACGATATTCATAGGAATAGACCGATAGAGGCGTTCTACCAACGCCACTGCATCAGCATCGCTATCCTCTACATCGACAAGCACGGTGCATTTTCGATCAAACAGGTTGGGTATGGCTGCTTCCGGGCCGGAATGCTCCGTTCCTGCCATAGGGTGCGTGGCTACGTAGCGGCCCCGATAAGGGTGCTCTTTCACACCTTCCAACAATCGCTCCTTGGTAGAGCCGACATCGATAACGACCTGCTGCCGGCTCACTTTGTCTAATATCCCAGGTAAAAGTTTCACCATAATATCCACAGGGGTAGCCAGCACTATGATATCCGCAGCCGCGATGCCTTCTTCCAGCCCCATGTCTTCGTCGATCAGCCGGCGGCGGATCGCCTTGTCCAGGTTATCCTGACTGATGTCCACCCCGATGATGCGCTGTGCGAAACCGTTCTCCTTCAGGGTGATGGCGAGAGACCCGCCGATAAGGCCGATGCCGATGATCGATATATTCATGTTTAATTTAAAATGTATAACGCTGATTTTATTTTGCGGTTTGTATCCTTCGGCTACCAGTCTAAGGTTGGACACTATTGATAGCCAAAGAGTTGCGGATTGACCTAAGCCATTCCGACTTCCGCGTTCCGACTTCCGACTTTGTCCAGCCCTAGACGGCTATCCTATCCTTCTGATCGCCTCTTCATACAAAGCCCCGTCACTGCACAATGAAATGCGGATGTATCGTTCCCCCTGCGAGCCAAAGATGCTGCCCGGCGTGAGGAACACATGGTTATTGTAGAGCACCTGATCCGAAAGTTCATAGCCACTGGCGTACCGCTCCGGTATCTTGGCCCAGACGAACATGCCCACCTGCTTTTTGTCATAAACGCAATCCAACAAATCCAGCAGTTGAAATACAGATTCTCGGCGTTCGTTATATACGGCATTAAGCGCCTCATACCAGGCCGGGGGGCTTTGCAGGGCCTTTACGGCCGCGAGTTGCACCGGTTTGAACATACCAGAGTCCATATTGCTTTTGAACCGCAGGACCACTTTGAGGTAATCCTCTCTGCCGGCGAGCATGCCGATGCGCCAGCCGGCCATGTTGTGGGCTTTGCTCAGGGAGTTCAGCTCCAGGGCCACCTCCCAGGCGCCCGGAACGCTGAGGATACTACGTTGCTCCCGGTTCAGGATGAATGCATAAGGATTGTCATTGACCACCAGGATGCGATGGCGATGAGCAAAAGCCACCAATTCTTCCAGGAACGACTGCGAAGCAGGCGTACCCGTAGGCATATTGGGATAGTTGGCCCACATGACCTTCACCCGGCTGAGGTCCTGTTTGCCCAGCGCTTCCAGGTCGGGCATCCAGCCCAGCCCTTCTTCCAGCCGGTACTCCCGGATGGTAGCGCCGGCCAGGTTGGAAACTGCACGATAAGCCGGATAGCCGGGGTTGGGCACCAGCACTTCATCGCCGGCTTCAAGAAAAGACATGGCGAGGTGCATCAGCCCTTCTTTGGAGCCCATCAACGGCAACACCTCTCCCTCCGGATCGAGGGTAGTTCCAAACCATTGGGCATACCAATCGGCAAAAGCCTGGCGCAACTCCGGGATACCGGTATAACTCTGGTAGCCGTGTACATCACTATTGCCCAACCATCCCGACAGTTCATCCACCACCTCCTGAGCCGGCGGCAGGTCGGGGCTGCCAATGCCCAGATTGAGCACCAGTTTGCCTTCGGCCCGCATCCTGGCGATCTCCCTCAGTTTCATGGAGAAATAATATTCCTTTACTTCCCCCAGTCGGCTGGCCGGTGTGATGATCATATCGTTCTTGGTTTTGGCTGGCTTGGTCATGATTTTATTAGATTATTGGTTATTCATTTATTGGTTGTTGTGGATGGACATTCAATGGCCAATAACCAATACCTGCTCAGAAACGGTGTTCCCGAAGTACTACTGATCATAGTGCTCCCCTTTCCGGTACACTCCCAACACCTTCAGGTTATGCGTCAAAGGCGAAATGGCCTCAATAGCCTGTTGGTGCCCCACTTTGCCTTCGGTCACGAAATCCAGGAAGAAGAGATATTCCCAGGGATGGCCAATGATAGGGGCCGATTGTATTTTTGTGAGGTTGACGTTGTAAGCCGCCAGCACCGCCAGTACTTTATAAAGGCTGCCCACGGTGTGGTCTACGGCAAAAGAAAGAGACACTTTGTCCAGTTCCAACTCCTGCTCCGGCTGCGGCCGGTCGTTGTGAAGGACAAGGAAACGAGTGTGGTTTTTCTTATTGGTTTCTATACTTTCCGCCAGGACTTCCATCTGGTATAGCTCCGCCGCCAGAGTGCTGGCGATGGCGCCAATGCCTTCCAGCCCCTTTTCACGGATATTGCGGGCGCTCCAGGCGGTATCCACCGTTTCCACCAGGTGAATGTGGGGATACCGTTCAAAAAATTTCAGGCACTGGGCGATAGCAATGGGATGAGAGTGTACTTCGTGAAGGCCTTCAATGCGTTGCCCCGGCAGGGCCATCAGGTTTTGCTTGATGCGCAGATACACTTCACCAGTGATGGAAAGTTTGGATTCATTCAGCAGGTTATAATTGTGCATCAGGCTGCCGGCCAGGGTATTCTCGATGGCCATCAACCCTACATCTGCCTTCTCTCTGCTTTCTACCATTTCGATCAGATCTTCAAAGGTATGAGCCGGCACGATCTCCAAGGGAGCTTCCCTGAAACAAAGGCGGGCGGCAATTTCGTGAAAAGCCCCGGCATACCCCTGAATGCTTACTCGTACCGGAGAAGCGGGTTGGGAAGGACTGGTACTGCTGTCTGTTGCTGTAGTGATCATAATTTGTTGGTATTAAAAATTACAAAAGCCCCGCTTTGACGGGGCTTTTTATCTTTTGTTCTTGTTGATTGAACAGAAAAAAACCCCTTATGGTGAACCATAAAAAAAGGAAAAAAAGGAAAAGTATTTTTTTTGGTTATCCTGGTTAGGGGATCTCATATTCAAAATAGATTTTAAATAACGGCAAAAAAAAAGCCCCGCTTGCGGAGCCTTTAAATTTTATCTTCCAATTATTCGGACAAAACTCATCAGCTCCTTATGGGTGGCCATAAAAGAAAAAGCTGAAAAAGTAAAAATAACGATTGTCCGACTGAATTGTCATTTCGTTCTTATTTGATGGTTACAAACGTAAAGATTTATTTCTTACGTTGCAAGCCTGATCGATTAATTTTTCATTATTTGTCGTTAAATGATTTAAAATTTACGCGTAAAAGAAACAATTCCTATAAAGAATGGCAAAAAAAGAGACACGGATTTAATAATATAAAAACAAACGTTTGTTAGTTGTACTTTCCGCTCTAAAGAAATTATTGGAACCGTTCTTTAACATAAGGTGGTATAGCTACAGGCTTCTTCGTTTCCAGCCGGCCCCAAAATCCACGCTACTATCCCCCTTGCCATCCAGCTTTACCTCCACCCACTGCTTCAAACCCTGGAAGGAAAAACCGATAGCGGTAGAATCCGCCGAAAGGTTAAGCTTCAGGGTCCCGGCCAGATTATGGGATTCGGAGGCGGGCCATTCCCAACCACTATAACACAAAGCGGTGGACATCTGCTTTTTTTCCTGGCTTTTGGCCTCGATCTGTAATGTGATATCTACGCCGCTGATGCCCAGGCCGTAAACGAGGCCGGATCCCAGCATTAACAATAATCCTATGATCAGATTGCTTTTCATGTCGG
>JAGQXQ010000209.1:0-1311 GCA_020436535.1 Phaeodactylibacter sp. | reverse complement strand
TTACCCCCCCAAGGCAAGCGGGTTTTTAATTTTTTTTAACATAAAGGGTTGGTAACTTTTCCTTCTGCTCAGCCGCATAGCCCCCCTCAGTTCTCGACCGGCGCCAACTCTTCCAGGTAGAGGGCGAACACGCCAAAGAGATTATCGAAGTTGGAAAAGCGCCCTTTCACTCCCTGCAGAGGCTCCAGGATTTGCTCTCCGGAATTGGACAAGGTTTGGAGGTAATTGTAATAGGGCTCCGAAACATAGCGGATACTCAACCAGGGTTCCTGCAATTCTCCCCGGGGTATAATCGGACTGAAAGCCACTGTAATAATATCTCCATCGCCCACTTCATCACTGAAAAGCCAACGGTCGATCAGGGTAAAGGAATTCGCAGGTGTGAAAGTTGTGTCGCTGGTTGCAAACAGAAGGTGGGAATTGAGGTAGATCACTTCGGAAGAGTCCGCAGGGCCGTTGAGCAAGGCGATCTCATAGTAATTGCGCACTCCGGGTGGGTCCTGGATTCTAAGTTCCAGCACCTCCCCGGCAAGCCCGCCATCCGGAAGCGGATACTCTGACTGCAATCTGGCGGATAGCAGGCTTCCCGGCACCGGGGGGCGGCCCGTTGCCCTCCCTTCTCCAAAATCCGGATGAGACACCACCATCTCCCACTCTACCTGTTCTATGCCCAACGGCAAATGGCTGGCGGAATAATAAACGCTTGGCCCTTCCTGGCCAAATTCCGCCCACAACGCTCCTTCCCGAAACAACTGCAGCCGGGCAGGGCCATTCAATTTAGAATTGTTCAGGTTGAAAGTTTCATTAAAAGTAACGCTCGGTTCGGCCACGGCAGTAGAAGTAGTGTCTCCACAATTGATCAGGACGTAGGCCGCCAGCACCTGCTCTTCCGGCTCCAGAGTTACCTCCAGGCCTACGGTGCAACAAGGAAAGGTAAGGGCCAGCAACAGTGCTCCCATGCCGGTTCGTGCAAGCGGAAAAGATTTCCAGCCGGTTTTGAAACGTTCTATTTGCATAACTTAAAATTTCATCTGGTAACTGACCGAAGGGATCAGCGGAAACAAGGATATCCCGATAAGTTTCCGCTCCACTCCGTCAAACTGATCGTAATAAAATACAGGATTCCGGCGATTATAGGCGTTGAAAAAACCAAGGGACCATTTGCGAAAATAGGTGCGCCGACGTTTAATAAAATCAAAGCTGACATCCAGCCGATGGTAAACCGGAGATTGATAATTGTTAACCAACTCACTCAGCGATGCTACGCCTTGCCGTGGCCCCTCTCCCCCCAGGCCCGGCGCCGATGTCAGC
>JAGQXQ010000208.1:856-6609 GCA_020436535.1 Phaeodactylibacter sp. | reverse complement strand
TTGTGCAATTTGGGATACACACGATAAATATAATGGTAAATTGCTGTTTATCAATTTTTGTATCTTAACCAAAAACAACCAGCCATGCCCTATGCCATTTGCATTCACGAACCCGGCGGCCTGGAAGTCATGAAATACGAACCCATCGAACTGCCGGGCCCGGGTGAGGTACTCATCCGGCAGACGGCCATCGGGTTGAATTTTGTCGACACCTATTTCGGTAATAAATTCTAAAAACTAAATTCAAGCAGCTTCTAAGAAAAATGGACAGGAAATATATTTCAAAATCGACAATCGACATTCAGGCTCCAGTGGCAAAAGTTTGGGATGCCTTAATCAATCCCGCAATAGCGAAGGAATACTTTTTCGGGGCAGAAATCATCTCCGATTGGCAGGAAGGAAGCCCTATCACTCTTAAAGGAGAATTTAACGGTAATAAATATGAGGAAAAGGGGGTACTCCTGGCCGTAAAACCGGGTATTCAACTTCAATACACGCATTGGAGTAATTTTGACGGACTCCCTGATGTTCCCGAAAATTATCGAATCTGGACGTTTGATCTGCGGGAAAAAAAGGCACACACTCAGCTATCAGTTTCTGAAGACAATATTCCCACCGAAAAACAACAGAAACGATCTGACGAATTTTGGGCGGGTGTTCTCCTGACGATTCAACAGCTTGTGGAGCCATAATTTCATTCGACAAGTGGAGGGGAGGAAAAAATGGTTTAAAAAGGCTCATCAGCAGCGCGTGCCGCCACAGGCCAAACCCCAGGGCGGTAGCCAGAAAATTGTTAACTTTACAGGCTTTTTTTCGGGGCCCGGCGAAAGCCCAACCCGAACAAACTTTTAGTACAAAAAAATGAATTTGACAGCACAACAGATCTTTGACGAATACGGGCAGCAAGCCGGCCTCATTGCACTTAAAGGCAATGCAACAGCCGGGGTGGAAGTGATCTCCCCTTATGAGAAAAGCCGGGAAGGGAGCCTGGCGTTTGTGCCTGACAGTCAGGCCTTGCAGCAGGTTTTGGAACAAGGCGTTTCGGTGGTTGTGATCCCCAAACAGCTGGCCGATGCGGCGGAAAAGGCCGCTCCCGCCAGTGTGGCCATCCTGGTGAGCGCCAATGTGGGCTACTCCCATGCACGGATCAAGCAGCGGTACGGAGACCACGATTATTCCCGGTCGGGTTGGGGGCGCATCCATCCTTCCGCCATTGTCCATGATAGCGTCACTATTCCGGAGAGCACTACGCTGGGCCCCAACGTGGTCATCGAGCAGGGGGCCACGATAGGGGAGGAGTGCTCCATTATGGCCGGCGTGGTGATCGAACACGACGCCGTTATTGGCAACCGGGTGCGTATCCATCCCAACACCACTATCGGGTGGGAATGTGTGATCGGGGACGACTGCCTGATCCTGTCCAATACCGTCATTGGCAGTGAGGGGTTTGGCTATGCCCAGGATCAGTACTTTAACCACCACCGGATTCCGCAGACCGGAAATGTGGTGATCGGCAATAAGGTGACCATCGGCGCCAACAATACCATCGACCGTGGCACTTACGGCCCGACCACCATCGGCAACGGCTGTATTTTTGATAATATGTGCCACGTCGCTCACAATGTGACTATGGGCGAGAACTGTATCATCATCTCCGGTTTCCTGGGCGGAGGTTCCTCCACGCTGGGCAACCGGGTGGTGGCCAGCGGCTCGGCGATGATCAAAGATCACGTTCGCATCTGTGATGATGTGTACCTGATGCACCGGGCCGGTGTGCCGAAAGACATTACCCAGCCTGGTATGTACGCCGGTTCTCCCGTGCTGCCGATGAAGGATTACGTCATCAGCAATGCCATCTACAGCCGGCTCGGCGAGCTGCGGCAGCAGGTTAAGGAACTGGCTAAGGCGATGATGGGAAAGAGTCTTTGACCAACTGAGAAGGCGTTACCGCCCCTTAAACTATTTCGGAAGAAAAGCTTTGGGGTTGGAAAATATGGTGGTAGATTTATTGGGCGCATTCGGAGCGTGGCTTCGGGGCCTAAAGAACCTCTACATGAACCGGCGAAAATGGATCTCTGCCCTTCTGTCCTCTCTGCCCTTCGCTCTTTTTTCGAAAACCGTCAAATGGAAAATTAATATGCCGCCAACCGAAGGCTTTGTCGTTAAAGCGGGAGAAGCCCGCTTCGGGGTCCATTACAATATGAAAGGCGTTACTTCCAATACGCTGGACATCAAAATATCGGGCGCTGACACCAGCGGCAGCCTGGCGGTATTTGAACAAACCGGGCTCACGCCCAACGGTGGGCCTCCTCTTCACATTCATCCCTACCAGGACGAATGGTTTTTCGTAATGGAAGGGAAGTATCTGTTCCAGGTAGGGGAAGAAAAATACCGGATCACGGAGGGTGACACCATCTTTCTACCCCGAAATGTGCCACACGCTTTTATTCAGCTCACCGAAACGGGCAGGATGATCGTCTCTTACCTGCCTGCCGGGAAAATGGAGGACTTTTTCAAAACTACCAGCCTTTGGGATTCTCCGCCGTCAAAAGAAGAGGTTGCGAAGGTTTTCGAGGGCCACGATATGAAAATTGTGGGCCCTCCGCTCCAGGTGAATTGAGGGGCTATCCTGTGCCTGCAGGTATTGCTTTTTTCGGGAAAGAGTTTGCCCTTGCCGAATACATCTTTGATAGGGCCTTTCCGTGCATTGGGGCAAAAGCGCCGGGTGGCCTGGGGGAGAACAAAACGTTAAAACCAACCTTGCGGGAAATATAATAGGTGCCTGGACAATTTTAGTTATACCTATGCTGCTTCGAATTCGAGACGCTGAGGGCATTTTTCCTGGGGTTCTGGATCCATTGTCAGATGGCTNNATTGTTTTTGTCCAAGTAACAAGCATATTTAAATTATGGTAAACCGGAGCTCAAGTCGGAGCGCAATGGAAAATTGCACCCCGACAACGCTGTCTCGGGCGCCAATTTATTCCATTTCATTCCATCAGTCGCTACGCTCGTGTCCTATTGGCGCGCGAGTTATAAAATAAATATGCTTGATTACTTACTTATACAGATCCAGCATTACACCAATAATGGTTAGCGCTGCATCTATATGAATATTTGAGGCTCTGTGACTATTCGGCATTTCGCTTTCAGCTGTTCGCGATGCTCTTGCCGAGTTGCGAATTCCGAATTCCGAATACCGGACGGCGAGTCCCTGAATAGCTATGGCCCCTTCACCAACCAAAACAACATCATGCAAACAAAAGCAACACCCACCGCCTGGCTGATCGCCGCTGTATTATTCTTATCCGCGTTTAGCTTAACAGCACAAGGCCAACCCGATTCGCCGGCCGATGCCGGCCCCATTGCCACCCTTGAATTTGAGGAAACAGAATACGATTTTGGCGCCATTGAGGAAGGAACGGTCGTTTCGCAGGTCTTCACCTTCACCAATACCAGCGAGGAGCCGCTGATCCTGATGAACGCCAGGGGGAGCTGTGGCTGCACTGTACCACAGTGGCCGCGCGAACCTATCATGCCCGGGGAAACAGCCTCCCTCACCGTCGAGTTCAACTCCAAAAACAAGCAGGGCAAACGCAATCAAAAGGTGACCCTCACGGCCAATACCAATCCGCCCCAAACCTTTATCTATCTTACAGGGGAGGTCATCCCAAGGGATGAAACCAGCCCGGATATTCAAAGAGCGGAGCCGGAGGCGGAAATAAGCCCCGACTGCTTCGCTATCTACCCCAATCCTACCGCAGAAATCCTCAAACTGGATATGGAGGAGGGCAGCCTGGGCCAGCCGGCCCTCATCAGCATTCACTCCAAAACCGGGCAGCTCATGGCCCGGCGGGAGGTTAAAGCGGTCGACGGGCCCATCGAGTTCAACGTGGCGCACTACCCGGCGGGTACTTACATCGCCAATGTGCAGGTCGGGGAACGCAAGCCGGAGGCGCGCTGCTTTGTAGTGGTGGATTAGATACTCCGTGGTAGATCAAGAAGGCGGCGGCTATTGTGGCCTAAGTGAGTTGCCTTATACTGCTACAACTACTGGACATTTTGATGCTATTGTGTATCGGAGAGCAGTGTATCACAAATGTCCAGTAGTATATCTATGTTGTCGAGAATGAACGATCATCCCCTTGCATGGGAGGACTTTTCTTCGGCGCCGATAAAAACAGGACAGGACATATAAGATTGACAGGAGCCCCGGTTTGAGAACCTTTCCTCGTCTCGCGGGGATAGATTTTTAAACCTGGGCTATCACCCTTTGAAAATGACGGATATGCAAAGCCATTTTTTGAAGCAGCCTGGCAGCGGTTCAGGCACGATTTTAAAAATGGTGCATTTTTAGTCTCTTCCTTAACGTTGGTATATGATACGCATGATTACTGAGGTGTTACTATGTGCAAACCCGAAGTGGCTGCCCCTTCAGTTCCAGGAAGTAGCGGTGCTGAGCGGCCCGCACTTCAAGGGTATGGACTACCATTGGGCGTAAGGAGGAGAAGGAGACACCAGGACGTCTTTCAGGAGAAGTATGAATTTTTGGAAGGCCTCCTGGCAGGAAGCGATGGTATAAAGCACAAACGCTAAGAAAAAAAGGAAGACTTTAGTTGTAACCTTTGGATCACATTGTTAGCTTTGGGAAGCGCTCAGATCCTTCTCTGAAAAATCACAAATGCGGATACCGATGAACGTAAGGCCTCTCTTTTACCTTCAAAACTGCTCTCCGGTAGCATTATTATCGTTCTGCCCGAAAGAAAAACACCCTGCTACCGGCTGCACGAGATTCGATTTGAAAAAAATGGCCATAGTTTTTATCCTGTGCACGCTACTTCCTCTACTGTGTTTTTCACAAAGAAGTAAAAAGCGGAAAGGCAGCACGGTCTTTGTTTCCACCGCTATCAATTATTACCCGGCTATTGAGCCCTACTCCTTTTTCAGTTCCTTCACGGATGAGGATGACGATCTGATCCTGACCTTCCTGACGGCGAATTCCGGTAAATTTGTAATCGAAGAAGGCCAAGCCTTGCTGGTCATGAGGGAAAACAGGAGCGCATTTCCGTCCCAGTTGCTGGGGGTAGGCGCCAGTGTGCAGGTTCTGAAAAGCAATTCTCTGTTTCATGAGGTGTCGCTCACCAAATTGTCCTCCAGCAAGTCGTCTTACACGGTGAATTTTACCACTACCGATTCGGTTGGCGCCAAGAGCATATTTCAGCTGGGATATGAACAGAAAGCATCTGCCTTCGGCTTTCGCTACGAAGTAGGCAAATATTTCGGCGATCCGAAAAGGGCCAATCTGAGGTTTGGCATCAGCGGAGGAATTGAACCGTCCTTCTATTTTTACAAAAGAACTCCGTTTAGCAGCAACGAATTTCCCCTGCGCGCCCGGATATTTACGGTTGAAGTATCGGTCGTCCCCATGCTCTCCGCCAAATTATCCAAAAGGTTAGCGATGGATTTTAAAGTCATCCCCAATATGTTGCTGGGCGATTTCGGCAGTATCGAGGAACAAAACCCATTGTTGCCGCTCTCGCAACAAGCCGGAGAAAGAGACTACAATTTGCCGGAGATCAGTATGGCGTTCAGTTTGCTGTTGCGGTATGTGATCAAGGAGCCGAAGAAGTAAGGGCTTTGGACAGGCCCAGTTTTAATTCGGAAGTGCGAAATCGGAAGTCGGAATGGGGGGCAAAATGATCCGGGGCTGATTACCTATGAGATTGGAGATACGATCGTCTATGCATTCCTGGA
>JAGQXQ010000208.1:0-808 GCA_020436535.1 Phaeodactylibacter sp. | reverse complement strand
CATCCAGGAATATACGTTTGAATAGGTGTTGGGGCCGGAGGATTTTGAGTGTGATTAGTCTTTTAACCAACATTCAAAGAATAAGAAATGAAACGCGCAACCATTCTTTCGCTATTGCTTTCCCTGGTCATAGGGTCCTGCAATTCCTACAAAGAAGATCATATCGTTCTTAAACCCCAAAAACAGGACTCGAGCGTACACGTTGGGCAGGGCGTGTGGATGAAAATCCCCAGCGGATACAAAAGGGCCGATTCCTATGAGGGGTTTCAAACCTCAAACCTGTATTCTTCCATCTCCGTACAAACAACTCATTTGTCAATAAAGAAGCTGAAGAAAAGCTTTGATCCCAAGACCCTGAAAAAAAGAAGCATGGAGTTGCTGGAATTGAGCACGGTCGACTTCGGAGGAAACGACAACGCCATTTTTGGAGTGGTGCATGACAAAAGGAAAAAAACAATCAAGTATTTACTGGCGGTAAATGACGGGCAGCGGACCTACAACATCAAAGCATTCTGTTTTCACCAGGTCATGGACAAATACGATCCTCGGATCAGGGAATCCCTGTTCTCTGCCTTTATAGGCGAGCACATAGAGAAAGAAGAGCTGTTTGAATTCGCTGCGATTGAAGGGGCCAGCAAATTTTTTTACACCAGAGACGGTAACTATCCTCCTGAATCAGACGACGGGGCTGTGGTCGAAATGGAAACCATAGCCTCTCTCCAGGGGATTTTAGGAACGGGGTTGATACAAAGCGAGTTGCAGGAATTGACCGGAGAAAAGCGCAATAGCGTTGCCACCGAGTTCATCT
>JAGQXQ010000682.1:1220-2788 GCA_020436535.1 Phaeodactylibacter sp. | reverse complement strand
CGGCAGCGCGAGGAATGGGAACAAAAGAAAGCCGGCCATGCCCGAGCCTGGAAAGAGTACTACGAAAACAACTTTGAGCAGATCATCGAAGAACTGAAAAGCAAGGCCAACAGCTGGCAGGATGTCGGCGCCCACCTCTACCACACTGCCCTCCGCCGCGGGCTGATCCGGTTTGAGCCCGGCGAAGCCCAGCGGATCTACCAGGAAGCCCTGCAGTACACCCGGAAAGAAGCGGAGGGCGCCTACGAGCAGGGCCGCCACGGCGGCAAAAACTTCTTCCAGCTCCGTGAGCTCGAAAAAGCCATGGCAGACGAAAAGGGGATAGAAACGCGCGCCAAGGAGATCGCCCGCAAGATGTCTGTATTTCGGAAGCTGCTATCAGATAGCCAAAACCAGAAAAAAGAAAAGTCATGAAAAAAGCCACCCTGCAGGACGCTATCAAAGAAATCCGGAGAGAGGTACAGTTAAGAGAGCGCCTGTACCCCCAGTGGATTGCCTCCGGCAAGCTCAACAAAGCCGCCGCTGAACGGCAACTCACCCGGATGAAATACGCACTGGAACTACTGGAAGGTAACCCTGAGAACTTAGCCGGGCAACAGCAAGAACTATTCAAATAGCCTTATGGAAAGCCTAATACACCAAAAACTACAAGGGCTGGAGCAAATCCGCCACAACCTGCTCCAGAACATCCGCAGCAGCGAGGAGCCCGCCCGGTCCTACCAGCAACTGAGTTTGGAAGTAGTAACGGGCTGCCAGGAGGCGTTGCGGCAGGTAGAGGAGGTTTTGAAAAATTTGGAAGACGTATCCAGAAATAAATGACAACTACCGGGTGCCTTGCTACCTCGGGCCGGAGCCTCCACTGAGCCAGGGCGGAGCAAGCCTCTTTACTGCCAATCCATGAATTTCCTGAGGAGAAGTGAAGACTATTTGGTAACTGGAAAATATAAAGCTATGACATTCGAAGACTATTTAGCAAAAACCGTTAGGGAAGTTCTAAGTGATGAGCTCTCTGATTTCCTGGAATCCTGGAGGCAATCTCATGAGGCCAACAAAGCCCGGAAATTGAATAAATACGAAGCGGCTGAGTATACAGGCCGCCCACCTTCGTACTTCGAGAAGATCGGCGCGAGGTGCCGACGGGAAGGCATAGCGGTAAGGGGGCCGGATAAGATGAATTATTTCCCGGTGGAGTTCCTGGATTTGTTGGTAAAGGATCGGTATGACCTGGAAAAAGCCTTTGCGGATTTCAAGGCTCACAACGTTAACTCAAAATTTCAGGTGTAACCGGTAAAATACCCCAAATAAACCCCTAGTTCACCTGAAATTACACCTGAAAAAATGAAAAGGGTTATACAACCTAATGTATAACCCTTTGATAACCAAGTCGGGGTAGCAGGATTCGAACCTGCGGCCTCCTGCTCCCAAAGCAGGCGCGCTGACCGGACTGCGCTATACCCCGAATGGTCCGCCTTTACTAATAAATACAAGCGGACGGAAGCGGTGACGGCGGGATTCGAACCCGCGATACCCCGTTAAGAGTATGCCAGTTTAGCAAACTGGTGGTTTCA
>JAGQXQ010000682.1:0-1209 GCA_020436535.1 Phaeodactylibacter sp. | reverse complement strand
GCCGCTCACCCACGTCACCGGGTGTATTCTGAATCAAAAACTTCGGGCTGGCTTTCCAGCTTTTTCCGAAGCGATTGCAAAGGTAAATAGCCAGGGGGGATTATGCAAGGTGTTAGCTTTATTTTTTATCGCCTTTTTACTATGTGTTTCCGAACAGGAGGCTCAACGGCTTGTCTGTCAGGAAAGTTCCTCTAAAAAAACTTCTGTGGCGTACCTTTGTGAAATAAAGTCTATTGAATACCTTCCACCTATGAAAATTATTAAAACCCTACTCAAAGTTGCAGCTGGGGCCCTTCTTCTGCTTGTTGTTGCTTTCCTGCTGGGCCCCCGAGCTCATTTTCCAGCGTTCGACGGGAAAATGCCGGGAATTGATTGGGCGATAACAGATTTGGACTCTATCATCCAAACCCGCGAAGCAGCTGTCCCCAACCTCAAACCCGACAACCAGGCGCGCGTCATCTGGGCGGATTCGGTGCGCCGCACGCCTTATAGCGTGGTGTATCTGCACGGTTTTTCCGCCAGCCCGATGGAGGGTGACCCCGTACACCGGGAGTTTGCCTCCCGGTATGGCTGCAACCTGTATCTGGCGCGCCTGCCACAACATGGTATCGATGACGCGGAATCGTTCAAAGACGTGACGCCCAAAGACTGGATAGATGCAGCGGCAGAAGCCCTTGCCATCGGGCATTTGCTGGGCGAAAAGGTGATCCTGATGTCCTGCTCTACCGGGAGCACGCTTTCTATTTATCTGGCGGCGGAAAACCCGGAGGCAGTGGACGGGCTCATTATGTATTCTCCCAACATCGCTATTGCAGATCCCGCGGCAATCCTGCTTACTTATCCCTGGGGGCTGCAAACAGCCAGGGCTATGGTTGGAACGTACCGCACTATTCCAGGATTTATAGGCTGGGATGCCGAAAAATACTGGACGGTAAAGTACCGGACGGAAGGGTTGCAAGCGTTGCAGGCGCTACTCGATGCCACTATGCAACCCCGATACTTCGAAAAGATCCGCCAGCCGCTCTTCATTGGCTACTACTACAAAAATGAAAAGGAAAAAGACGAGGTGATCTCCATTGAGGCGATAAAGACATTTTTCGAACACACCTCTACCCTACCCGCAAGCAAGCAACTAGTGGCTTTTCCGGATGTAAACACCCATATCCTTCCTTCCAGGTTGTTTTCTAAAAGCCTTCCGGCGGTTCAGGA
>JAGQXQ010000207.1:5609-11273 GCA_020436535.1 Phaeodactylibacter sp. | reverse complement strand
ATCTAATAATTTTCCCGAAATCCGGTACTTAACAATTGTTTTTCGTTATTTTGGCGGAACCAGGAATTAGCAACTAGCGTTTCTATCGCTCAAAATGAAAGAAAGACGGCCTAAGCTTAATTTTTTAGGACAAAGCGTTAATTATGAGAATCCTTTTCTTGTCCGTCTTGGCATTCCTGGCCTTACCTTTTTCAGGCCATAGCCAATCCCTTAAGCAAGTCCTGGAAGCTGGTGATGAATCATTCCAGAACCGGGACTATTACAATGCTTACAGGTGTTATGAGACCATCTTGAATTATGCAGCCAAGGGCGCCTACAAGGAAGATACCCTGAAGGTGAAGTTCAGCTATGCCCAGGCAGCACAGCGGCTCAACTATTTTTCCAAGGCCAGAGACCTGTACGGCGAGCTCGTCCAGGCGCAGGGGTTGGATAAGGACCTCTATGCGCGCGCCATTTTCAACCAGGCTAAAATGTTGCAGAACCTGGCCCAGGACAACACCGCCTATTACGGCCAGGCCCTCGATACCTATCAGCTTTTCCTTGGTGAAGCGCTTTTCCTTGATATAGAAGGAGAAGAAAAGGTGAAGGAGCGTTTCAAACAAGCGGCCGAGTCGGGTATACTCAGCTGTGATTCTTTGCGTAATGCGCCCGTTGTCCGCACCGATAGCCTTTACCGCCTGACCCGGGCCATCAATTCGGAATATTCAGATCTGGCGCCGGTGCGAGTAGGAGATACTCTGTACTTTTCATCGCTTCGTTACTTGCCTAAGGGCCTCAAAAACCCCAGCCAGCCGCAGTTCTATTCCAAAAACCTGATGGCGGAATTTGTCAAGGGCACTGATCCGGAGGCCGGTGTGGAAGTTACGGACACCGTCGTAACCAAATTGCCGGAACAAGGCATTTACAATGCCGATAAAGTGCATACCTTGCATACCGCCTTTAGCCAGGATGGCGGCCTGATGTTCTTTACTCAATGTATTCAGGAAGAAGAAGATTTTAACTGCTGGATCTACATGCGTCGGCGCCTTAGCAACGGAAGTTGGGGCCTGCCACAAAAGTTGGCGATCAGTGCTGACAATAATGAATTTACGGCCACTCAGCCCAGTATTAGTTTCGACTGTGCCGCTAACAAGGAATGGTTGTACTTCTCCTCCGACCGTCCGGGTACTCGGGGAGGGCTGGACATTTGGCGGGCCGAGGTCAGAGAGGATGGAACCTTAGGGGATCCCGAGAACCTCTCGGCCATCAATACAAAATGGCATGAAGCCACTCCTTTTTTTCACAGCTCTTCCCAACGGCTCTATTTCAGTACTGACGCACCACCTAGTTTTGGCGAGTACGATATTTTTTACAGTCAATATAAGGACGGTTCCTGGTCGGTGCCCGAAAATATGGGCATTCCTTATAATAGCGGCTATAATGACGAGTATTTCTTTCTTACAGCGGATGGAAAGCACGAATATTTTGCCTCCGACCGGCCCCGCTCTTTTCGTTTTGTAGAAGAGCTGGAATTTTGTTGCACCGATATTTACACGATGGGTAATAAGGTGGACCGGGTCCTTGAGGTAAGTTTGGAGGATTGTGATGAACAATATCAATTGGAGAAGACAATAGAGCTTTACGAACTTTCCTGTGGGCAGCGGCGCCTGGTGGGAGAGCCACAGACTATTACAGGAAATGGGGCCGTCTCCTTTACAGTGCAACTTTATCATAGTTATGAGGTTGTTGCCCGGAGTGTGGCCTCCGAAATACCCCGTACCAAACAATTTGACCTTTCCGAAGAACAGTACGTGAGTAGTGAGGATAGGATTATTTGGAAGCCTGAACCTTTTTACCCAACCTGGCTGAATATGAAAGTGATTGCCTATGATGCATCCAATGAAAGGGTGCTCAAAGGAGCTTCGGTCGTCGTTAAGGATGCTGAAACAGGCGCTACGGTTGAAGGAATGCAAGGCAACCATGTTTTCCGAATAGAACCCAATGTGAATTACTTGATCAGTGTGACTGCCGACGCCAGCCAGTCCGGCTCTGATTATGGAGTGGAACAGAACACTCCCCGGCCACCTTCCAGGCCCCAAAATTACGACCCGGTAGATACCACTTACAGCTTCTCGCTAGCGGATACGGAAAACCTGTTGCGGCTTTGTGGAAAAGTGGAGTTAAAAATACCGATGCAAGCCCAGACTCCGGAATTGCCGCTCCCTATTGTCCTCTATTTTGACCACGATATGCCTCTGAGGTACAATGGGCGGGCCGACCAGACCCGGCAGGGCTTTGATGATGCCATCAGCCGGTATTTGGGGAACAGGCCTGATTTTCTGAAAAATAATGACCCTTCGGAGGCACGCAAAGTGAATGCCTTCTTTGACCGGGAAGTCAGCGGCGGCTTGAGCACACTGGATAACCTGGCCAAGTCTCTTCTGGAATTCGTGGATTATATGGGCGAGGATCAGCAACTGGCCATAGAAATCCAGGGCTATTGCAGCCCACGGGGTGATAGCCTTTACAACCGGCTGCTCAGTAAGCGCCGGATTCAGTGTATTCGTACTTACCTTGAATCGTATTCTCAGGATGGCAAAGTACTGAAGGACTATATCGGCACTAAGTATATCGTCAAAGCATTGCCGCTTGGAGAATCTAAGGCCAGTAGTAGCTATCCGGATAATGACCCCAACTCGATATGGGGTATCGGGCCAGCTCTCGACCGCCGGGTGGAGATAGTGAACCTGTCGAAGGGCGAGGCGATTACCGGCGTTCCTGAAGAAACAGAAATAGTTACCCAGGAGCAAGAACCTTAATCGTAAAGCAGGCCGGCATTTTGTGGCCGGCAGGCAGCAGAATCATCAATATTTCCATCGTTACTTATATCCGGGAGGGTTGCCATCCTTCGCTTTTTGTGTCGCAGGAGAATTTTTTTCCTGTCCAACCGAGGCGGTATTTCCTTCAAAATAGTTGCCTCCGATAACAGGCTGGCAGGAACCATTGTTCGAGTATTCATTATGGATACTTCCGCTACGCACCAGAGCCTTATTTTTCCTGAAAATATTGGACCGGATCACCGGCTTTACACTGCCGCCCTTAGGTTCATTGAATATTCCAGCTCCATAGGAGGCCACATTAGCCTCGAAGAGGCAGTCGGTGATCTCCGGGCTACAATTCCCGTCAATACTGATATTCATAATCGCACCGCCATCCAGGTCGGCCTTGTTGTTGATGAATGAACAATGCAAAATGACGGGCATACAGGCCCCCTCTTTCATGGCCAGGTTGAAAATACCAGCGCCTTCACGCGCGTAATTTCTGGTGATCGTACAGTTCCGAATACTAGGGCTACTCAATTGGCCGTCGGTTGCCAGGTTAAAAATGCCAGCCCCCCTGAACTCCAGGTGTTGGGTTTTATCCGAGCCGTTGGCAGCCCCGCCGGTGATATGGAAACCATCAACAACGGCTTTGTCGCCAATATTCGCACAATAAACCACAGTAAAGGCATTGTCTTGTAAAGAAGCGGTTCCGATTTCACCGCTTAGGTAGGTAATGTTATCCAGAAGGCGCCTCTGATCAAGGGCGGTTTCAAACCCGGCGAAGCCACCATATAGTTCTACACCGGCCTTCAGGACAAAAGCCCGGGTCCGGTCGTTGTTGTCGGCAGTCCGGTAAGTTCCTTTTGAAACCCATATCTGGTCACCTGCCCGGGCCATTTCTAATGCCCGGTGAAGGTCTCCCAAAGCTGTTGCCCAGGAGACTCCATTTCCGGCCCCACCTTGGGTGACAAAAATGACCTTCGCTTCCACCTGGCTTAAGGCCAGGATCAATACGGTAAGTAATAGTGTCCTTTTCACGCTTAACGATTTTGAAGTTGGCTAACCCGAATGGGCGTTGCACCGGGTTGGGATAAAACCGGTTGATGCCCTTTTGTAAAAAGCGTCAAAAGAAGATCATTAGATGTAGGATGGAGCAAAGAAAATCAACGCTCTATAACTAATACATGGGAAAAAACATAATGCGATAACGATACCTCTTGGAATTTGTTTCATGGGTTTTGAAAAGCCTGGGATAAAGAGGTTAACGAAACTGGGAAAATAAACGATTGCAAAATAAGGAAATTCTTTATTTAATGAAGCTCAACGTTTTATTTTTTTATGCTGCCCGTTTACGGCAATTCCAGCTTTGGCTTTTCAAAGAAGTTTTGAAGTGTCAAAGAAACGTAAAGCTCAGCCTTATGGGCTTTTAGATAAATTACTGAGCAGTAAAGTTTTTTATCTGAGATATTTTTTTTAATTTTCATGTAACGAATTACCCTTTCCCTCGTACACAAGATTGTATTAAAGTCCCCCGTCTTTACTCCCCCTATGGACAAAATTGTCGATCACTCTTTGGGTGAACAAATTTTATTATTCCAAAATCCGCGGTGAAAAAATAGTTTTTCCTATTTTGGGCAATAACCCGGAAGTGCAACTATCCCTTCCATGCTCAAAATGAAGGAAGGGCCGTATTAGTTTAACTTTAACCAAAACCAATTGACCTTGAAAAGGATACTTTACCTTTGGTTATTGGCTTTCTGGGTAGTATCCGGGCTGCAGGCTCAGGATATTCACTTTTCTCAGTTTGCCTACTCCCCATCCAACCTCAATCCCGCACTGACCGGGGTTTTCAGAGGAAATACCCGTCTTGTTGCCAATGTGAGAAACCAATGGCGCGCTGTCCCGGTCGACTACCTTACCTTTTCTGCCGGGGGGGATTTAAAGATTCCTAAAAGGTATGACAAGAACGGTTTCTTTGCGGCCGGAATGGCTTTTAATTATGACCAGGCGGGCCTCTCCCGCCTCAATCTGGTCAACCTCAATATCAGTGGGTCGTATACCCACCAGATAACCAGTTTTGCCTTCCTGACTGCTGGAGCCCAGGCCGGATTCAGCCGCCGGGGGTTCAAGATCGATGACCTCACCTTTGATGCTCAGTACGACCCTTCCATTAGTGGGTTGAATCCATCCAAAAGCAATGGGGAAGCGTTTGAAACTTTCAGCAATAGTTTTGCTGATCTCAGCGCCGGCATCAACCTTCGTTTTCAGGATTACAGCAGCTGTGAGATTGTCAATGACCTTAGCAAACGTTCTTACCTGGATGTAGGGGTCGGCTTGTTCCATCTCAACCAGCCGGATCAGAGCTTTGGAAACAATGGCGATTCGAAGCTTTTTATCCGATACAGCCCATACCTGTTGGCTAACCAACAGATCAACGATATCGTGGATGTTTTCGGCAATTTAAACTTCCAGTTCCAGGGCCCCTATCGGGAATGGCTGGCTGCCCTGGGAGGTAGGGCCTACCTCGACCGTACCCCGGGTAATCAACTGTCCGTAGCGCTGAGTTGTGGTTATCGCTTCAATAAAGATTTTGGAGACTCTGTGTTCCCTGCCCTGGAAGTACAGGTGGACCGGATCTACGGCAGCTTTTCTTATGACATTAACGTGTCGGACTTCAAAGTGGCGACCCTCCGCCGCGGAGGCCCTGAATTCACGATCAGGTACATCATCAGTAAAGTCTGTTTTAACAATAAATATTTCTGCCCCCTGCTATAGCGTTAAAACCGGCAGTTTAACTGCTATGCAGTTACCCTGCCTCTGCTACTTATCCCTATTATTTGACGTTTTGCGCGTCCGCTCTTTT
>JAGQXQ010000207.1:0-5497 GCA_020436535.1 Phaeodactylibacter sp. | reverse complement strand
TTTTTTAACACTTGGACAAAAGTCTTAATATGAGAGTAGTCATATTGTCCGTATTGGCCGGCCTGGTTCTTTCGTTTACCGGTAACAGCCAATCTCTGGATGAAGTAGTAAAAGTGGGAAATCAATCCTTTGATACAAAGGACTACTACAACGCCTTTCGCTGTTATGAAAAGGTGATCGATTTTATAGCAAAGGATAAGTATAAAGGGGACTGGGATCCGCTTTATATAAAGTTTCGCTATGCCGAATCGGCTCAGCGATTTAACTATTTTGAAAAGGCCGATTCTGTTTATACCGCACTTCTGAAGGAAAGCCTGGGAAAGAACATGGATGTATATGCTCGTTCTGTTTTCAACCTGGCGCGGGTGAAACAAAGCCTTGCCGGAGATACCATCGCCCTCAATGTAATACATCTGGATACAGATAGCTTGAAGAAAGCCGAAAAATACTACCAGCGATTTCTGGATGAAAGCCTCCGCCAACACCTCAAAATTTTCCCAGCTTCGGGCAAAGAAGGCCCGGACCCCCTTAGCCTGGATGATCAACGCTCTTTTGATTCGGCAGCAGCTAAAGGTATTGAAGATTGCCAGGCCGCCATTCGGGTGGCTATTGGGCATCCTGAGGGCGTCATTTTAAATAAAGATACCATCTCGCGGCTGCCCGATGTGGTCAATTCGGAGTATTCTGATATAGCACCTGTACTGAGCGGCAACGACCTTTACTTTTCTTCCCTGAAATTCCCTTCCAAGCCTGGAAGGCTCATGCGACAGTCCCGCATCTACTCCCAGGTGTTAAAAGCAACCTATTCGAGAAATGCCCGGGGAGAGTTGGATGCAATCCTGGCGGTTGATACACTGGCGCAGGTAGGCTTTTTTAATGATGAAAATGATTTTAGCCATACCATTCATACCGCCATTACCCATAATGGCGAATGGATGTACTTTTCTCACTGCCCTCAGGGCCGGGATGGGGTCTTTTGCAGCTTGTACCGGAGAAAAAAAACAGGCGATGCCTGGGGCGAGCCGGAATATGTGTCAGTTAATGTAGACAGTACCCGGTTTACAACTACCCAGCCCAGCGTCAGTTACGATCCCCGGACGGGAGCGCAGTGGTTGTATTTTGCTTCCGACCGCGATACCCCTGGAGCCAAAGGCAACCTGGATATCTGGCGCTGTCGGCTTAACGAAATAGATGGAAGCCTCTCTGACCCAGAGCCTCAAACTGAGGTGAACTCGGAGTGGAATGACGCAACCCCTTTTATGCACGCTTTATCCGGCCGGCTGTTTTTTAGTTCCGACCGCGGATCCACCTTCGGGCTGTACGACAACTTTGTCTGGAAACCCGCCCCCAACGGCAACGCCATCGAAAATATGGGGGTTCCTTATAACGGCGGATATAACGACCAGTATTACTTCTTAACCGAGGACGGCGGCCAGGCTTTCTTTTCTTCCGACCGCCCTCAATCCACCCGCTTTGTCGATTCCCTGGATGCCTGCTGCCAGGATATTTATACCTATCCGATCGACCTCCATATGGATTTGGAGGTGGAGGTATATGGGTGTAAAGAGGAAAACATCACTTACAATGCAGATGTCAAAATATATGATATCACCTACTGCGATTGTAGAAAGGGCAACCTGGTGGAAAGCACGTCATCGGGAGAAGGCAATGCTTCCAGGAGATTAGCCTCTGTAAAACGATACCATACCTACAAGATCATAGCCTCACACGATAAGTATGTAACGGATTCAATCACCATAAGCCTGGATTGGCGATACGATGGGAAGGAAAGCGAGCAGGCTGGTTTTCAATTATCCCCTGCTTTTGTCGACCTTACTTTTACGGTTGTGGATAGTATGGCCCAGACGCCTCTGGAACGGGAAGATTACACATTGGCTGTCACCTCTGAGGAGGGGAAGCCCGTTTCGGATAATGGAAACCAAACCTATCGCCTGAATCCAAAGCTGAATTATACGCTGGAGGTTAAGGCTGAGAACGCTATTTACACATCTAAGACTATACCCCTGGATCGAATACAGTTGACGTCAAACTGTACGGATGAACGTAAAATAGAGATGGCTCCCTGTTTCCCGGATCGCCTGGAAGGCATCATTTTCTATTTTGACAATGATGAACCCAGCAGAATTGTAAGAAGCCAATGGACGACAACTAAGGGGCGCTTCGATACCGATTTGGTCAATCCATACTACGGTAAAAAGGAAGCATACAAGAATTTTAATTTAGATTCCATCCCAATAAGCTGGAACCAGGTCATGAATCAGGTCAGATTAGATACCGTCCTCAATTTTGATAATGAGGTCGAGCGCATTGATACGCTGCTGGATCTCAAGGCTCCTGCTGAGCAGAAAGGCCTAGAGAGCGAATCGCTCCGCTATTTTGTGAGAAAGAATAAATCCGGAGCGGTTAAAATTTTTCCGGACCCCATTACGGTAGGAGGGCGTATTGACCGTTTCTTTGATCGTGACCTGAAAGGAAACCTCGACAAGTTCAATAATTTCATCGCCTACATTAAGAATTATCTCGAGACCGGCAATAATATAACAATCAAGATGCAGGCCTACTGTAGCAAACGCGTCAGTGGCATTTATAGTAATTATAATGATTCGCTTGCTGTGCGCCGAATTAACTGCATTGAGGCGACTATTAAAGAATCCCTGGAAGAATCGTGGAAGGGGCTGAGTACAACCGAACGACAAAAGTTTGGTGCTTTCAAAATCGATTCCGATCCTCTGGGAGCTTCGGGAGCGGCGGAGAACTTCCCTGACCCCAATCTTGACACGGATGCCGATGAAGGAGGGAAGTATTTCCTTTCCGCTGCATTGGACCGCCGGGTTGAAATTACTTCCATTAATATAAAGAGTTGCAAGGGTGATAATGCCCTATCCACCCAAACGAATACAAAAATCCTGGACAACCATGGTAATAAATAAAAAAATCATGCCAACATTGATCAAGGCCACATTCTTGGTGCTTCTTTGGAATATGCCGGCCTTACTGTGGAGCACCACTGCCTATCACTGGGATGAGCCGGGCCATTGCCAGTGGCAAGAGCAAACTGAACAGCAGCAAGCCCTGGAAAGCTGGCAATGGGAGCTATTAGCCGGAGATACACTGCGGCCTCCTTTTGCCACCCATGCCTGCGACCTGATCTGTCCTGACTTTCCGGTAAACCGGATCGTCGTTGACGCCAATTGCGGCCAGAGCGATGGCAGCGCCAAAGTGGAACCGGTTGGATATCCGGCAGGTACCACTTTCAGCTACTCGTGGTCCGGAAACGTCAGCAATTCTAATGAAGCAGACAGCCTGCCTGCTGGCATCTATTTTGTTACCATCTCAGTGGTGGTGTCGGGAAATGGCTCCTTCCGCAATTGTGATACCGAAACCATCGTTGCAGTAAACGATGTTGGGGGCGCAGAGGTGGACGTGGCCACCGTGCCCGCTAATTGTATGTCAGAAGCGGGCCGGGTCATCCTCGATATCACCAGCGGCACACCGCCTTTTAATATCAGTTGGACGGGCGGTACGCGGACGTCAGACGGCCTGGGTACGGTGCAGTTCACCAACCTGGCAACGGGAACATACACCTTTGTGGTAACCGATGCCAACGGTTGTAAAACAGCCATCATCGGGGAAGTTGGGCGGGATAACAGCGGCATGTTTGACGTGTTGCTCTCAGCGGCCCCTACCAGCGCGTGTGGTGTATCAGACGGAACCGTTACGGTGAATATTCAAGGGGACTTCCCGCCTTATGAAATCACCTTAAATAACCTCAATACCATAACAACCAACACCAATCCTTACACTTTCACCAATTTGCCGGCTGGCTTATATCGCGTGAAGGTTAAAGGCGCCCTGCAATGTGAAGAGGAATGGGATATTCAGGTCACCGATGGGACAACCTCCTGCAATGATTGCTGGACGGCTATGGATGCGGATTGTTCAGATGCCATAGGATATCTGGTCTTTGAAGGTTGCGGCGAGGCTCACGAAACCTTCGAAGTGCGGCAAAAGAATTCCACTTTTGTTATCCAAAGTGTAGCTGGAAACAGAACAGCCACCATCGAGGTGCCGGCTGGAGAGTATCGGGTAAAAAGAATAAGCTCTCAGGATGATTGTATTTGTGAGTTCAAACTCGTTGTGGAGGCCCCTGAAGAATTGACGGCGGAAGTGAAGGTCGTGGATGATTGTACGCCCGGCGGAACCAGCCTTGGTTCTATCGAGGTCGTTGGGGTCACCGGCGGTACCGCTCCTTACACCATTAATATAACAGATAGCTCAAATAGCCCGGTAACGGATCCGTCCAACCTGCTTCCTGGTATCTATCAGGTTAAGGTCACGGACGCCAATAATTGCCTGCCGCTTACTAAAAATGTTGAGATCGAAGGATGTCCCTGCGGGCCTATTGCGGTGGCCGTTACCCCTGCCGATACGACCATTTGTGAGGGCGAACCGGTAACACTGCAAGCGATTGTAACCTCTACCGGCCCTCCGGGTACTATTACCTGGTTCGATGAGAACGATGTGCAGATAGGAACTGGCGCCAGCCTTCCTCTTACACCAGATGCTGGTGTCCACCAGTATTCCGTAGTTGCGCAAAGCAGTTGCAGCACCGATTCCGATACGGCTACTGCTCGTGTGAAAGTCGCAGAAAATGCACCCTTGGTTGCAGATCCCGATTATGTTTTGGTCTGTAACGATGACCCGGTTACCATCGATGTTTCCGGGCCGCTAACCGAATGTGTTGTCTGGTTGAACAGCAATGGGGCGCCGGTAGATACGGGAATGCAGCTTACTGTAGTTCCGCAACCTGGCATCAATCAGTATGTAGCCACCCTGCCGGGAGCTGAAAATTGTGTTACTCCCGATACAGTTACGGTAGAATATCGAACTGAAACGGTCAACGTGACTACTGCCGGCGCAACAAAAGTGTGTGAAGGCGATCAGGTATGTCTACTGGCTACATTCACTCCCGATGATTCCTCCGTAAGTATTACCTGGACGGATATTAATGGCCTTCCGCTGGGCAATGCTCCGGAATTATGTGTAACGCCTGCCGCTGGTATACAACAATATCTCGCTATCGCCAGTAATGGCTGCTCTTCGGATACGGCGACTGCTGTTGTTACCGTGATCCCGGATTTGACAAAAATTGAGATCACTCCCGAGGATACCGTCACCTTATGTACTCCTGAAGAGGTGTGTTTTGCAGTTACCGACGCGACACTCCGCGATTGTATCGAGTGGGTCGACGCCAGCGGTACAGTGATCGGTTCGGGAGGGGATCTCTGTGTAACTCCGGCTCAGCCTGGATTGAATTTATACATCGCTCAGATTAATGATAGCTTGAATTTAGACTGCGTAATCCCGGATACAGCCTATATCAACCTGGTAACGGAAAGCGTGACGGTCTCCGTCACCCCGGACCCATTGAAACTGTGCGTAGGGGATACGGCCTGCCTGACGGCGGCGGTCAACC
>JAGQXQ010000206.1:947-12619 GCA_020436535.1 Phaeodactylibacter sp. | reverse complement strand
AAATTCCCTGGGAAAATCCTCTTCTTCCATCCAGGAAGCCAGGATCGTTTTACGGGTGCGCCGGGCCAGGCTGGTGATTTCGCGTTCTACTTCACGTGACCGGGTCACCGCCTGAGGGGTTAAAATGACCAGTATGCCATCGGTATTTTTATCCTCAATACAGGCTTCAACGGCTTCGCGATAACGCTGGACAGTAGCATCTCCATGTATATCGACGGGGTTGCCACGGCTCCAACCCGAGGGCAATGCCTGGTCGAGCCGGGCAATGGTCTCCTCACTCAGCCGGGCCAGCGTTCCGCCATTTTCGACGAGGTGGTCGGTAGCCAGTACGCCCGGCCCGCCTGCATTGGTAATGATGGCCAGGCGATTGCCGAGCGGGCGTTGTTGCAATGCCAGCCCCTGCGCACAGTTAAATAGCTGGGCGATGGTCTCCACCCGAATAACACCTGCCCTCTTGAGAGCTGCTTCAAAAACCGCGTCATTACCAGCCAGCGAGCCTGTATGTGAAAACGTAGCTTTGGCCCCTTCTTTACTCTTTCCCGCTTTCAACACCAAAATAGGCTTGGTTCGGGCAAAAGCTCGCGCCGCACTCATGAATTTGCGGGCATCCTTCAGCGATTCCATATAAATGAGAATACTATGCGTATGCGGGTCACGGCCAAAATAGTCGATCAGGTCATGAAAACCGATATCGATCATATCACCTATGGAAACAAAATGGCTGAAGCCCACTTTTTGCTTTCGTGCCCAATCCAGAATAGCAGTGCACAACGCACCGCTTTGAGAGATAAAAGCGATTTTACCCTGCAGGGCCGTGCGGTTGGCAAAAGTGGCGTTCAGGTTCAAGGAAGGGTTGATAAAGCCCAGGCAATTGGGGCCAATGACCCGCATGTTGTATTTACGGGCCGCCTTCATCACCAGTGCACTCAGCACCCGCCCTTCCGCTCCAATCTCGGAAAAGCCGGCAGAAATGATCACGACGCCGCCTACTCCGGCCTGGCCACATTCTTTGACAACCGGGCCTACCGCTTCGGCAGGAGTAGCGATCAGGGCCAGGTCAACCCTGTCCTCAATTTCACCGACCCGTTGATAACAACGGACCCCCTGGATGCTGTGTTCATTTAAGTTGACCGGATAGACGGTTCCGTTATACCCCTTACCAACCAGATTGTTGATAAGAGCATAGCCCACTGTATGCCGCTCATTTGAAGCGCCTATTACGGCAATGGTACCGGGCCGAAATATCTTGTCCAGTTTCCCGTTCATCGGATCCTATTTTTTCAGTGAGGAGAAGCCTGTTTCGGGAAAGAGAGAATTGAAGAAGGCGAATAGCCGCCCTTCGGGCTGTCAATTGGCAAGGTAAATTTGTTCAATTTAGTAATTTCTAAGGAAAAAAGACAGGCTTAAGGCTACTAATTTTCCTATTCAGCAGCCATAAAAAACAGGCAATATCCCCCCATAAAAGCTGCTGCCGCCAGGGTGCTGAGGAGGTTGACGCCATGATTATCCAGGTAACCTCTCCGTTGAAGGCTGCCCCCCAGTATGGAATCAACCATGTTGCCGATAAAGCCGGCGGCGCCAATCCCAAACACCATTGCTCCCCAGCCCGATATTAGGCCAAAGGCTATGGCTATGAGCGCACTCCCCAACAAGCCAAAGGCAGTGCCTTCCGGGCTGATAACTCCATCTTCTCCTCTTACTCCCGGCTGAAACCCCAAAATATACCAATAACGGCTGCCATATACATTGCCCAACTCGGAAGACAAGGTATCTGACATGGCGGAAGCCAGGCTGGCGGCCATCATATATTGCAGGAGCTGGGACTGCTCCGGCCAGCCCCAGGCTACCAGCCCGATAAAAGCCGCTACGCCCCCATTGGCCAATACATTCGCCACCGACCGCCTCCCTTTATTTTCCTGGGCAACTCCCAGTACGGCCTTTTTTCTGATATTCAGCGCTGTGGCAAAGGACCCTGTAACAAAAAACACACCTAACAAAATCAGGATTGACAGCCCCCCTCCCAGGAAAATAAAAAGGGCGGCCAGATATCCGGTAGCGGCCCCGCGAATATCTAAATGGCCAAGCACAACAGCAATGATCGCCGCAAAGGCTAATACAAATGGCATCCACCAAAAAGGGTCGAAAAAAGGCATCTAAAAAGTACTATTTTAAGTGTAAGCAAGATAGTCAATTCCCACAGATCGGGCCGAAACCCTCCTGGTTTTGAAATACTTACTTCAGCTCGCCGCGAAATTTATCAAAGAAGAATTAATTTTTATTCCTCAAAAAACTCAGGAAAGAAATTTTTGTATTAAATTGAAGGAAGAAATCAAGGTAAAACAACCTTTTGCCCACCATTTCCCTTATTTTATTATAAAAATTGACTGTATGAACCAGTATCCATCCGTTACTAAATTCATGGCCACTAAGCTGATCACCTTTACCCCTGAGACGGACATAAGAGAAGCCATCGATGTCATTCTGAAGAAGAAAATTTCCGGGGCGCCGGTACTCAATGAAAAAAAGGAGCTGGTTGGAATGCTATCTGAAGTAGACTGCCTGAGAATTCTCCTGGAGGCTCCTTATAATAAAGAGCCTGAAAAAATGACCACGGTCGCAGATTATATGTCTACCTCCGTTAAAACGATCAGTACTGAAAAAACCATCCTCGACGCAGCCTATGAATTTGTTCATTCAGGCTTTAAGCGCCTACCGGTTACAGACCAGGGTGAATTGGTCGGACAGATCAGCCGGGTAGACGTCCTCCTGGCCATCCAAAAAATGGAGCCCCATATTACTCACGTACCTGATTCCTGGAAAGGCCGTCAGCCGGAATTACCCAACCATAAAAAGTCGAGGTATTCGGAAAACTCTTAAACACCATTCGAACGGTAGTCCACCACTTTCGATCCAGGAGACTACCGTTCGAACTTACATCAAGACCTTTCTTTATAGCCCGCCAGCAATTGCATTCTGATGGGCTCCTTTACCTTATTTTCGACGAAAGCTGCCTCCAGGGCATTGAGGTTACACCGAAGGAGTTGCTCTTTCTTCCAATGGAACGTGGCGCACAGCTTGGTGTATTCTTCCTCCAGAGTCACATTTGAGATCGTCCGCCCATCGGTATTGATGCTAAGGGAGAGGCCCTGGCGGTAGAGGTAATCTACCGGATGGCCAGCCAGGCCTTCATACATATTGGTCTGTAGATTGCTTGTCGGGCAAACTTCCAGGTGGATATTGCCTGCCTTAAGGTGCTCAACCAGCTTGGGGTCTTCCGAGCAACGCACGCCATGGCCGATGCGTTGAGGGGTAAAATGTTGCAGCACTTCCCAAACGCTGTCTGCCCCCCGGGCTTCACCCGCATGTGAGGTACAAGGGATACCTTGCTGCCGGGCATAACGAAAAGCTGAAGCATGCGCTGCTACCGGAAAGGCGGCCTCATCACCAGCAATATCGAAACCAACTACATGAGTGCCTCTGAACTGTTCCACCAGGCGTATGGTTTGAAGACTTTCCGATTCGGAGAAATGGCGGAGCGTGCACAAGATGAGTCTGGCTTCCAGCCCGGTAGCCTTAATCCCCTTTTCCAAGGCATCATTTACCACTGAGACAACCGCTTCGGGCGTCATGCCTTTTCGCGTATGGAGCAAGGGTGCAAAGCGAATTTCTGCATACAACACCCGCTCTGCTTTCAGCTGTTCCATCAAGTCAAGCGTTACCCATTCCAACTGCTGTGGGGATTGCATCAACCGGATCCCATGTTCCGCTCTGGCAAGATAATCGGCCAGGTTGTGGCACCTCACCGGCGCAGTAAAGTTGTGCCGGTATTGCTCTAAAGTGAGGGAAGGTTCAATGCGGGAAGCCACCTGATAACTGAGCGAGCAGTCCAGATGCAAATGGAGTTCTATTTTAGGCAGCCCTCTGAAATCCATGCGCCACTTTTAAAACCGGTTTATCAACAAGCGGAATATAAAAATTTATCCCGCCACTCCCAATTGCTTCAACATGCGCCCGTGATTGATAAGGGCATCCAGGAAAGTTGGCTGTATTTTATAAGGCAGTCCAAAGGACTGGGCTGTTTCCCTTACGATATTGGATATTTTGGGGTAGTGGATATGGCAAATGTTGGGGAAAAGATGATGCTCGATCTGGTAGTTGAGGCCACCAATAAACCAGGACATAATGCGGCTCTTGGGCGCGAAGTTGGCCGTAGTCAATAGTTGATGGATAGCCCAGCTATTCTCCATATTTCCTTCCTCGTCAGGGATTGGGTACTCTGCCTCATCCATCACATGAGCCGTCTGAAAAACACAGGCCGTGGTAAATCCAAGAATGAAATGAAAGAGCAGGAAAAATACTACCGTCAGCCACCAGGGAATACTCACCAGAAACATCGGGATGAACAACAAATAGATGTAATAGATGGCCTTGGTGGAGACTAGTTCGAATAAAGCGGCGCTAAACTTTATGCCCTGAGCTTCCAGCATACCGTTTCTACGGTAACGCAGAAGCTGGCGAAAGTCCTTGGTCGTGATCCACATCATAGTCATCAGGCCGTAAAAAAACCAGGCATAGATGTGCTGGAAGCGGTGGAACCAATAACGCTCCTGATGGGGAGAGAATCGCAGGATCTTACCGGCGTCGATATCCTCGTCCATACCATGAACATTGGTAAAAGAGTGGTGAAGTACATTGTGTTGTATGCGCCAGTTGACGGCACTCCCACCGATGAAATTCATAACAAAGCCCAGCACCTTATTGACATACTGGTTGCGGGAATAAGCCCCGTGGTTGGCATCGTGCATGACGGAAAAGCCTATACTGGCGGTGGCAAAGGCCATCACGATCCAGCAGGCCAAAAGGGCCAAGGGCCCGGCTACCAGCCCACTCAGCATAAGCCCGTAAGGGATGAGGAAAGACAAGATCAACACAATGGTTTTGACCACCATCCTGGCATTAGCGTACCGGCTGATGTTGTTATCCTGAAAATACTCATTTACCCTTTTGCGAAGAACCAACATAAAATCTTTATGTTGGGCGCGGTTGAATTTAATTTCCTTGAAGTTCATTTTCAAATAAATAATTAAAAAAATAGACCACCTTTATTGGTGCTTTTCTGCCTTTAAATCGAACTTGGAAACAATATTCTAAATGTATACACCCTATAACCGATGGAGAAAAATGGCAGAAAACAGGCCAGCAGGCTGGAATCGTTCACAAAATATTAAAGATTACGGAATCGCTTCTGAAAAAGCTTGTTAAATTTATACGAATAGGGCCTCCAGGCGGAAAAGCAACAGGGCAGCTCCATAGGAACTACCCTGTGTTGATCTTGAGTCTGTATTGGAAACACTAAAGAATTCTTTAAGTTTAGCGGCCTATTATTTCACCGTACGGATTGCCAATATCACTTTTCCTTCTCTATCAGGCAAAAGCCTACTTTCTGGCCGCTTTCACCCGGTTGAAGAACAGCCGCGCGGTGCCCACGTCCACATCCTGTATCTCATAGGTATTCCCGTCTTCCATCTTGAGGACTTTTTCCTTACTCTTCATTCCTGCCAGTTCCTCCATAAAGGCAGGATTATTAGAAGTGACACTGAGGATACCCTGCTTAAAGCCGAAAAAGTAGAATAGCTCACTGGGCGATTTCAGGTAAACATAAAGCCGGTCATCATCATTGGATGGCATCTTAAACTCGATATAAGATTCCATCATCCGGTTGATGCGTTCTCCATTGATACTGGCTACGGCATTCTTATCCTCCATCGATATGAAGGACTGGTATTCTGCGTTCCACTTCATGGGAATCCGGCTGAAAAGGAAAGTGTAAGGATTCACTTTTTCCGGTACCTCCATCAGCCCGGTACCCAGGCTGGCCAGGGCGGCGTCGGTTTCCTTACCCGGAGGCAGGAGGTTGGCCAGGGATCTGCGATAGTAGTCGAGGTCGGTAAGGTAAACCACCGGGCTGGCGTCAAAGCTCATGGACTCAATATCGGTGATCATGATTTTCAGCAGCCGGTCCGGAACGATCAACTGAATGCCCGCCATCACATTCGCTTCCACCTCATAGACTTGTTCGGGAGGCGCCAGAGGTGCCAGAGACGACAAGTTCATCGTATCAGAAATAATCATATTTTCCTCCTCCCGGGGTGCGGCCTCCACAAACTCGGAGCGGATGGTTCCGGCGGCGTCCACCTTCACGTATTTCAGCCCGGAGCCCATATTAAAGGCGCCTTCTCCTTCCAGTTTGCCGTCCCGGTTGCGGAAAATCACCTGGTTGCCGCGCAGGCTCCCCCCGATGACCTTCAATGAATCACCAAAAACAAACTGGTCCTTTTCCTTATCGAGCCTGAAGACTCCTTTTACCGGCAGGATTGGCCGGTCTTTTCGGAAAAACAAGGGCATCATCACCCGTGGGTATACTTCGGCGGATTCCTTGCCCAGGAAAAAACCGGTAGCCAGGGGCTCGCCATCGTAATTTTTTGGTTCATCATAGTTGATGACCAGGTTATTCTTGTCCGCTTTACTGCTTACTGTAAACCAGAACCGGTGAGGCAGTTTTTCCGAATCCAGCCGGGCGAAGCCTTCAAAAGAAAGGTCTTTGGACTCAGCTTCCAGGCTGATCGTACCCCGGAATTCAGTCCGTTGATCAATGTAGAAGTTATCCTCAGGCGTCACCTCTCCGGTGGCGCGGGTTACGACCCGCTTCTCACTGTAAGCGCCCTTTCCTACCGGTTGGCCGACGATGTTGGCAAACTCGATTTCCTGTTCCCTGTCTCCAATATTATATTCATAAAAACCGGTAGCGCGGTAGAGGCGCTTGCCGAGAATATCTGCTGTAGCCCGGTTGATGACGTGGTAACGGTTGAGGGTATCAGCGATGATCTTTGCGTTTTCCAGCGTGGCCATAACGCCCCCTCTGCCAATTTCCAGATAATTGCTATCGGGGTAAATAAAAGCGTCGGCAGCAATAACGAAGGGCACGCCACTCACCTTGAGCTCATCCGTCTTCAGATCGTAGAATGCTTCTCCGCCTTCAAAGAACAAAGAATCCTGGTCGGGATGGATAGAAACGAAGCGCCCGGGCTTGGTGGGGTCCGATTTAAAAGTGATGTTCTCCTGGGCCATATCCCAGGTAAATTCGTTCATCGAAGTCTTGTACTGAATAGCAGGCAGCGTCGTTTCCAGAAATTCATCATTGGCCTTGAAGGTAGCCAGTTGCTCTTCAAAATCCACATCACTTTTTACGTTGCGGGTTTCCAGAGCAATATCTTTGAGGTCCTGGGTTTTGATCTTGACATCGGTGGTATCAGCTGTGGAAGAAAAAGCACCAAAGGAAAAGAGGTGAGATTTCATGGTAGCCTTGTCCCAGTCAAAAGTACCATCTCCCTTGAGGCCCCCCGGGGTAAGGATGAGGGTGCCCTCCAGCGTGTGCACCCCTTCCTGAAACAGAGCAAAGGGTGCTTCTTCAGAACGAATGTACATGCTGTCCTTATAAGGCCGCCAGTCGATTTTTACGTCAAAACCCTGAGCCCGCGGCACTTCCAGGCCTTCTTCCCGACTCTCTTCCAGGTCAAACCGCTCGGCACTGGCCAGCATTTGTTTGGGCATGAAAATAATATCTTCAGAATAAATAGAGGCGCCCAGGTATTTCACATTGCCCTTGGCCAGCAACCCGGTGTTGCTCAGGCTGATCTCCCCATCGTAATTCCCCTTTTCCTGGTAAGCCGGATAGCCGTCCGCCGGGGTTTGAGTAATAAACCCAAGGGAAGTGTCTGCCTGCAGGCTTACCGTTTCGTCAAAAGGCGGAAAAATATCGGCGGAAAAAAGCGTGCCGTCAAACAATACATCTTCTTTCGTAAAGTAATCGAGGTGGTTAAAACTGAAAGGATTCAGCTGAAAGTAGAAGGAGTCTCGGGTGTATACGCCCCCTTGGGTTTTTTGATAGTCGTAAAAAACAAAAGAGTTATCCTTACTTTGCAGGGATGGGAACAGCGGAATGTCGTCCTGCCCGGATTTATTCGACGGCGCATCAATCAGAAGGACCCCTGTCATGTGTTCAATACGGGAGCCAATGGACAAGGCTTCCGGCCGGCCGTCATTGATCTTGCCGGTGGGAATGAATAGGTCAAAATAGCGGATGGAATCGAGTCCGAACTGGAATTCATCATACTGAAAGTGAAAAGACTTACCCTCCAGGGTAGAAAAGCCGGCAAAGACCTTACCGTCGAAATCAATATCCCTTTTGGGCAACATAGTGATTCGCTTGTTGAAGGGAATGATAGCTACCCGTTGTTTTTCACTGAACTCCACAAAATCTACTCCCCGAATGTCGATGCTATTATCTCTAAGATTCATAATAGCGTTGGTGCTGTCCGTTTCCGACTTGATCTTGAGCACATCGTAATCGGTCTTCTTTCTATGGGCATCGGCGTAGAGGGTCACTTTGTCTTTCACCTCCACCATTTCCTTATCGCTGTTGTAGTTAATGAACCCTCTGGCCACCATGTCGTATAGTAACCCTTTGATATTTTCTATGGAAAACCGGGGGTTGATCTTTTTTGCAACCTCGTCAGCAGGCAGGTCATTCTTGCCTTCATTATCTTTCATTACCTTCAGCACGGCAATGGGATTGACCGTTGCAATATTTTGCAATTGCTGGTAATCTTTGTCCGTGAAATAGTTAAAGGATTCAAATTCCACTACCGGCTTACGGTGAATGGGGATCTTCTCCCGCCCGATGGCGATGGAATCCTGATCGAGATAAGCGATGATATTGTCAGCGTGGATGTTGATCTTATGTAAAGAGCTGAAAAAAGGATTGCGGTCACTGGCGCGGTCCCCCCTGGACAGGGCCATTTCCCGGGTGGCAATATCATACCGAAGATTAATCGAGGGATGGTAGATCGAGTCCTGTCCAAAATGGAGCACCCCTTCCACTCCCTGTCCGGCGATCAAGTCTTCCCGCCGGATGGTAAACAATTCAGAGGCGCCGAAGAAAGAAACCTTGGTGTTTTTATCCTCAATAAGGATATTGGCTGGCCGGTCCCGGGATCCAAAACCATACACCGTTTTACCGTTGAGCCGGAACCCGCCAACGAAATTAATTCCTTCCCCGATATTGCTGATCTCCAGTACCCTGTTTTCAGATTCGAATCGAGGAAAAGAGCCCTCTGTTGCGTCATTGCCCGCCACCAGTTTATCGCTGAAAGAGCCTTTGATCAGGCGGCCTTCACCGAAAAAGACCGGATAGTGCATTTGTGCTTCTTTGACCTCATATAAACTTTTGATCGCTTCAAATTCATAACTACCCAGTTCCGCATAAACTTCGGGGCCCAGTCCATGCCGTTCCCAGGTTACGCGTCCGCCCTCTCCTTTCCACATCCGCTGGTCGGGCACAAAATACCCGGAAGTGTTATAGATAAAGATGGAGTCGGTACGGCGGCTGGCCATGAGGTCGAGCTTTTCAAAATAGACCGCTCCTCCTTCCTCTTCATACCGGAACTCATAATTATCGGCCAGGGCGTACCAGGAGGTTCCTCCCGAATCGGAGTAACGCAATGCCTGTCGTTCGAAGAAAAGTTTGGAAAACTCAACAAATTCATCGAAAGGTTTGAGGTGGCGGTTTTGAATATTAGCCAGTATTTGGTCGAGAACCTGATGCCATTCCTTAAAGTGCCGTTCCGGATCACTGGTTTTTTTAATCATGGACAGCGCATTCAGGTAATGCTCAAAGTACGGGCTCGCAAGCATGCGTTGAGCCAGCATGGCATTGCCTGTTTTCAGAATCTGTTTCGTTTCTTCCTCGTTGAACATCCCACTGCTGAACACCTGGGCGAACTCCTTATACGCATCTTCGAGCGCCTGCCTTTTACTGGCAGTCATATACTCCTCCAACTGCCGCATAAATTCGGCGTGATCGTCCGAAAATTGTTCCAACCGCTGGCCGGATAAAGAAGGGGAAAGAAACAGTAAGGCAGGTAATAACAATAAAAGGTAAACCTTTTTCATGATGTGGTTGATAATTTAAGGGCGACTGGCGATGCAGGCCGGGCGGTCAGCCCCGAAGCGAAAGATTAACCTGGCCAATCCTTTTCTTTAATACTAACGAACAAAACGGATGCAGCTCCACTCTCCCCGCTGGGCTTTATCGGTAAACTGTAGCTTAACCTCAGCAGCACGGTTCAGCACCAGACTTTCATCGGCAGTCAGTATACCGGATACCAGAAGCACGCCTCCCGGAGCGAGTTTTGCATATAACGACTTGAGCGAGTTTAATATTACGTTTCTGTTAATATTTGCAAGAATATAGCCATAGCCGGTAGCCTCGACAGATTCCAAGGTGCCGTGATAAGCCCGGATATGCGTAACACTATTCGCCTGAGCATTGTCAATAGTGTTTTCATAAGACGCCTGTTCGATATCGACGGCGTCAATAAGCCCAGCGCCCATTTTTTCAGCCAGGATGGCCAGGATGCCGGTGCCACATCCATAATCCAGCACCTGTAGCTCTTCAAAATTTTCCCGTGCCATTCTTTCCATCATCATATAGGTCGTTGCATGATGGCCGGTGCCGAAAGCCATACGGGGGTTAATGACAACCTCGTACTTCACGCCGGCCATGGGTGGATGAAAATGGGCCCGCACCCCACAAAGATCACCGACGCGAATGGGAGAAAAGTTGGCTTCCCAAAGCTCATTCCAATTCTGATCGGGGATCAGCCGGCGCTTATAACTAAAGGATAGCTGAGCAGCAATATTGGCCAGCTCGCTTTCCACGTTCTCCGTATTGCCGTCCTTGGGCAGATAAGCGCGAAGGCATTCATCGGACTCTTCAAAGCTCTCGAACGGCAATTCGCTGAGAAAGGCCAAGGCAATCTCGGTGAGCGAGGCAGCCACTCTGATATCATAGCAATAGTAGTCCATTAGCCGGTTTTATGAATGTCATTATAGAAGTGCATACAAAAATCAGCCGGAAAATTCCGAAGGTTCCTTTTCTGATTTGTCCTATCGACTCGTTCAATTCTTCGGTTTGGGAGTATTGTGTATCGTCCCATTACGGTGTTTGAGGGTGGAAGGCGCAACCCCCAAATGGTCATCGGCCCGGGCCTCTGGCAGCGCTTCTTTCAGGCCTATTTTAACGAGCGCCAGATGGTGAACAGCATGATCGTAGGCAAACATGAGTTCGCGGCCAACGGTGGAGCCCACCAGGGGGCGATCATCCTTGAGAAAGGAAGAAAAATCTGCGCGCACCATCAGAGGCTGGCCCTCCCGGAGGTTATGGCAGGCATGTTCAACCTGTTGAAAAGCCTGTTCAGCATAGCGAGGGTCCTTTTCCATTTGTTCGTTCCGCTTCCGGGAAGCATAATCCACCATGCCTTCCGAAGTTCCCCGAAGCAGGCAATCATAGAAATCGAAGATATGACGAAAGTGCTGCCCCAGAGTAGAGCCATCAAATATTTTTAAAGGCATCGAATAGGCATGTGGATGAACGAGCTTCAGTAATTGATTGATCTGCCGGGTAATATTTACCGTACCTTCTTTACAATCCATTAGAATAATTAGTTGTTGGGGTAGTACTATATAGGCTAAACGTAAATTTCTCCCTTTGCGGCCTTGAGGGTATTGATCAAAAGAGATACAACTGTCAATTGACCGACACCTCCCGGTAC
>JAGQXQ010000206.1:0-874 GCA_020436535.1 Phaeodactylibacter sp. | reverse complement strand
GCCTCCGGCGCTTCTACCCGGTTGATACCCACATCGATTATAACGACTCCGTCCTTCACCATATCTCCTTTTACGAACTCGGGAATGCCGATCGCAGCGACAACGATATCAGCGCGGCGCAAATGTGCCTCCAGGCCTTTTGTACGGCTGTGGCAGATTGTGACCGTGGCGTTACCGGGGTAGGCTTTTCGGGAAAGCAATATGCTGATGGGCGTACCGACGATATTGCTGCGCCCGATGACCACCACCTCCTTTCCTTCTGTTTGTATCTCATATCGGCGTATCATTTCCAGGATACCGGCGGGTGTCGCCGGAAGATAGCAGGGCAACCCCTGGGCCATCCGCCCGAAATTGACCGGATGAAAACCATCGACGTCTTTTTCCGGATTGATAGCCAATGTCACTTTCTCCTCATTAATATGAGCAGGCAGTGGCAATTGGACGATAAACCCGTCCACTTCCTCGTCCCGGTTAAGTTGATCAACTATCTCCAACAACTCTGCTTCACTGATATCCGCAGATTTGCGCACCAGCGTTGACCGAAACCCCACCTGTTCACAGGAGCGGACTTTGTTGCGCACATAAACCTGGCTGGCCGGGTCCTCCCCTACCAAAACAGCAGCCAGATGGGGAGCGCGCTGCCCTTTGGCACGGATCCCTTTAACTTCTTCCGCCAGCTCCGCACGAATAGCTTTGGCCAATTGCCTTCCATCGAGAATATTCATGATTTTTTTTTTACTATAGTAAAAGGCAAATCTACAAATTTATACGGGACACCAAAAAACGCTTTTAAAAAGCCATATATTCACCCTTCCCGCTTACCTTGCCAAATTTTTGTCGGGGATCAGAAGTTAATTTAACAGTTGTTACTGAG
>JAGQXQ010000681.1:2429-4233 GCA_020436535.1 Phaeodactylibacter sp. | reverse complement strand
TAAAACGATTACTTTGGATTAAATAATCAAATAATGAGGTTTATTTTCAGCTTTCTCCTTTTTGCTGCCTTCCTTTTTACTTCCTGCCAATTGACGGCCGACAGTCCTGTTTCGCAGGAAGAGCGGACGGAAGAACCGGGTGACACCCTGAATTTTTTCCGGGGAGCAGACCTTTCCTATGTGAATGAAATGGAGGATTGCGGGGCGGAATATTTCGATGAGGAAGGCGCCAAACGAGACCCTTATCAAATTTTCAAAAATGCCGGTACGGATCTGGTAAGGGTTCGGCTGTGGCACAATCCCGGCTGGACGGACTACTCCGACTTTGAAGATGTCAAGAAAACAATTTCCCGCGCCCGGGCTTTGGATATGCAGGTACTGCTTGATTTTCACTACTCAGATGATTGGGCTGACCCGGGCAAGCAAAAAGTGCCTGCCGCCTGGTTGCCGGTCGCGAACAATACCGCTATTTTAGGCGATTCTTTGTACAATTATACTTTTGAGGTATTGCAAAAACTGAACGATGCAGGCTTGTTGCCCGAGTACGTTCAGGCCGGCAACGAAATCAATGCTGAAATTCTGCAAAGCCCGAACGGTACTTATAATCATATTAACTGGAGCCGGAATGCACTGCTCCTGAATAAAGGGCTCAAAGCGGTTCGCGATGCCGCCACGGAATTTGATGCCGACATTCAAAGCATGCTGCATATTGCCCAACCGGAAAATGCCCTGTGGTGGTTTGAGGCCGCTCAACAAAACGGGGTGACGGATTATGACTGGATAGGCATCTCGTACTACCCTTTGTGGTCTGATGTATCTTTGGAAGGATTGCCGGCGGCTATCCGGACACTTACCGGCGCCTACGGCAAAAAATTAATGGTCGTAGAGACGGCCTATCCGTTCACGCTCGATAACAATGACGGCGCCAATAATATTTTAGGACAAGATGCCGCCGTTGCCGGTTACCCCATAAGTGAGCAAGGGCAGTATGATTATTTAAAAGCTTTGGAAAAAAAGATTATTGAAGGAGGCGGGCAAGGGCTTATCTACTGGGAGCCCGCCTGGGTCTCTACCTCCTGTAGTACCCAATGGGGACAGGGTTCTCACTGGGATAACGCGGCCTTATTTGACCATAATAACCAGGCAAATATTGGCATTCGGTACTTTGGTGGCGAGTAAATAATGCCCTCTGTGCATTTGAACAAGCTTGTAAGTAGCCGGATATAATTGTTTGATTGTTGAAATGGTTAGATTGCCACCCTACTGGACAGTTTGGGCATATTCGTGTAAATGTGTAAAAGTGCATAAGTATAAATAGCTGGTTACCATTTTATTTTACACATTTACACAGATACACAATTCAGGAACTGTCCAGTAGTGTTTTAGATTGCTCTGGCATCTGTCTAGTGCGCCGCGAACTGCGAACCTGCGAACCGCGAACTGCGGCGGGCCATCGCTGTCCAGCGTTCGACTGAGCGTTCGAACGTTGGCGTGAGCATAGTCGAACGCTGAGCTCACGCCGAAGTCTCACGCCGAAGTCATTAGACGGTTAGCCGATTGCTCCTTTATGGCGCGGACAGTCAACAATCTAACAATCAAGCATTTGGACAATTTAACTTGTCCACCTGCTTACCTTTCATACATTATTAACCCAAGGTCAGGTGCTCCACCAAGTTACCTAACCATTATTCAGATGCGAATTATGCCTTCATCATCCGTCAACCTGAACAAGTCACTCCTGCTGGTGCTGCTTGTTTCAGGAAGTGCACTTTTGGGTTTTTCTCAAAATAGGAACACCACCCTT
>JAGQXQ010000681.1:0-2326 GCA_020436535.1 Phaeodactylibacter sp. | reverse complement strand
AAGGCCCTTTTATTCTTGACGGGAACGGAAGCACGGGGAAATTGCCCTGGAAAGGGCAGGCCTGGTATCGCAAAGCACTGGACATTCCTGCTTCCTATTCCGGGAAGCGGCTTTACCTGATCTTTGATGGCGTCATGGCTTTTCCTAAAATATACGTCAATGGAAAACTGGCCGGCGAATGGGACTATGGTTATAATTCTTTCTACGTTGATATTACTGATTTCGTAACACCCGGCGGGAAAAATATGCTGGCGGTCCACGCCGATACCCGGAAGTTTGACAGCCGGTGGTATCCCGGCGCGGGCATCTACCGCAAGGTCCAATTATTGGCGGTTAATCCTGTTCACGTAGATATTTGGGGGACGTATGTGACGACACCCATTGTGAAACCCCACTATGCTGATGTTCGGATCAGTACGGCCATCAACAATTTTTCTTCAAAAAAAGACACCATCAGTGTCGTTCATCGAATACTTAACCAATCAGGCCAGGTAGTAGCCGAAGGTGCATTCGGTAAATGGATAAATCAAGGGCAACGAAAAGAGCTGGAAACCACGCTTACCCTGCTCAACCCCATCCGATGGGATACCGACAACCCTTACTTGTATTCCATAAATACAACCGTTTATCAAGGTGAACTGGAAGTCGATCATTACACTACCGATTTTGGAGTCCGTACCATTCGCTTCGACCCTGATCATGGTTTCTTTTTGAATGACAGGAGGGTTCAGCTCAAAGGGGTGAACCTGCACCACGGCCACGGGCCCCTGGGCGCCGCCTTCTATCCCAGAGCGATGGAGCGCCAGCTGGAGATCATGCAATCAATGGGCGTGAATGCCATCCGCAACAGCCACAATATCGCAGCGCCCGAATTGCTGGAAATGTGCGACCGGATGGGCCTGCTGTTTTTCAACGAAGCATTTGATAAATATGATGCCAAAGCCGGGATTTTGGAAGACACCGATTTTGAAGCTTTTGCCCACCGGAACATCCACAACTTCGTGGTAAGGGACAGAAATCACCCCTCGGTGTTTTTGTGGAGTGTCGGAAATGAAATTGCCGATGTGCAAAACAATGAAAACAACGGCTTTCAGCGATTGCATACCATGGTCAATTACGTCAGAAAATATGATCCTACCCGCCCGGTAACCCTGGTCAATGACCAAATGAAAAATGCGGCCCGCCGACATTTTGATTATTACGATGTCCACAGCTGGAATTACGGCAGAAGATACCGCCTGGCCCGGCAGATGGAACCCAACAAATCCGTGATCATCAGCGAGTCCGCCTCTACCGTGAGCACCCGTGGTTTTTATGAATTCCCTTTGCCGGAAGAAAAAACCCAGTTTACGAAAACCTTGCAGGTGAGCTCCTACGGCCTGAACGCCCCCGAGTGGGCGGAAATTGCGGATGATGATTTCATGTGGCAACAAGAGGAAGCCTACATTGCCGGGGAATTTGTCTGGACGGGATTCGACTACCTGGGCGAACCCACCCCTTACGACAACAGGGCCGTTGTGGGAATGGGCTTTTCAGATCAGGCAGCTTCCCGAAGTTCCTATTTTGGAATTGTCGACCTGGTGGGCATTCCCAAAGACCGGTACTACTTGTACAAAAGCTACTGGAAGCCCGATGAAGGCCTGATCCACATCCTGCCACATTGGAACTGGGAAGATAGGATCGGAGAAAATGTTCCCGTATTCGTGTACACCAACGGTGAGGAAGCGGAGCTTTTCCTCAATGGAAAATCTCAGGGCAAACGCCGTAAGAACCCGAAATCGGAAAACTCGGTTGAGCGATTCCGGCTGATGTGGAACGAAGTGATCTATGAGCCGGGCGAACTGAAAGTAGTGGTTTATAAGGCAGGAAAAAAACTCGGGGAAAAGGCCCTTAAAACGGCCGGAAAGGCCACCCAGTTGCGATTAACGCCCGGCCACTCCACCCTTAAAAGTGATGGCCAGGGCTTGTCTTATGTCCTGGTGGAAGCCCTGGATGCCGCCGGCAACCTGGCGCCACTGGCCATGGATAAAATCGATTTAACGCTCAGCGGGGCGGGAAGCATAGCCGGCGTTGGCAATGGGAATCCGCAATCTTTCGAGCCGTTTCAGGCCGATTACGTGCACTTATTTTACGGAAAAGCGATGGTGATTGTCCGGTCCGGTTTTTCAGCAGGAGGGATCAAGCTGGAGGCCCGGGCGGAAGGGCTTGGAGAAGCGGTTGTGAATATAGAAGTTGAGCCTCTGGATCGTTAAAAAAGGTAACTGCTTAGGCGCCATGGCTTTGCGGTATTACGGTCTTGCGGTTCAGCAATTCCCGCTTTGGCTTT
>JAGQXQ010000205.1 GCA_020436535.1 Phaeodactylibacter sp. | reverse complement strand
ATGAACTCCGAAAAGAAATTGGCAAGGTTATCATCGGGCAGGAAGAGGTGGTCAGAGCTGTACTCATCTCTCTTTTCAGCAATGGACACAGCTTGCTGGTCGGTGTTCCCGGCCTGGCTAAGACCCTGCTGGTCAGTACGATCGCCGAAGTGCTGGACCTGGATTTCAAGCGGATACAGTTTACTCCGGACCTGATGCCCTCAGATATTACGGGTTCTGAAATCCTGGGGGAAGATCGCCAATTCAAATTCAACCGGGGCCCCTTGTTTTCCAACATCGTCCTGGCAGATGAGATCAACCGAACGCCGCCTAAAACGCAGGCTGCCTTGCTCGAAGCTATGCAAGAGCGTTCTGTCACCGTTGGCGGTATCCGCCACCCACTGCCCTACCCGTTCTTCGTATTGGCTACCCAAAACCCGATTGAACAAGAAGGCACCTATCCGCTTCCGGAGGCACAGCTCGACCGATTTATGTTCAATATCCCACTGGATTACCCTTCCTACGATGAAGAGATCGAAGTGGTAAAAGGCACTACATCCATTCAAAACTACGAACTGAAACATGTTTTGACAGGAAGTGAGATCAAATCTTTCCAACAATTGATCCGCAAAGTACCCATCGCCGATAATGTCCTCGAGTATGCCGTTTCGCTGGCTACCAAAACCCGGCCCAACACTAACCGGGCCACCGAGAAAGTGAATAACTACATCTCTTGGGGCGCCGGCCCGCGAGCCTCTCAGTATTTGGTATTGGGGGCCAAGTGCCATGCCGCTATCCACGGGAAATATTCTCCGGACATTGCAGATGTGCAGGCTATTGCCAAATACGTACTCCGACACCGCATCGTCCGCAATTATAAGGCCGAAGCAGAAGGCGTAACGGAAGAACACATCATCGAAAGCTTATTCTAAAGCAACATCCCGTTTCATAAAAAAGCGGTTGAGTGGCAAAGATGCTACTCAACCGCTTTTTTTATAAACCAGGCCCCAAATGCCTGGTTTTTCAGAGAGGCATGAAACTTTATTTCTTCAAAAGTAGTTGCTATATTGTTAATTCATTATTAACTTCATGTTAATTTAATGTAAACCATATTAACTCAATGTAAATTTCTTGCTATGAGAAAAACATATCATAAAGAAGAGCAACGTTTCAGAAGATGGGAAGTCTTTGCATTATTGGTCCTACTAATAATAGGCACCTCCTACCACTTTATTGACTTATACTTGTCCGGTGGATATGATCCGTTCCTGCTGACGCTACAGTACACATTGATCGCCATAATTCTTACCGGAACACTAGCTTACCTTTGGTCCATCCGGTTGATCCTGAAGGTAGATAAAGAGGGCATCCAATATCAGTTTTTTCCCTTGCATTACCGGAAGCACAAAATAAAATGGGAAGAACTGGAACACATCGAATTCATCGATACGCCCGTGTCGGCAGAGTTGAGCGGATGGGCGGTCCGGCTGGGCACCTGGGAACGGATGTTTAGCGTATCAGGAAGGACGGGGCTGAGCCTTAGCTTAAAGAACGGACAACAGCTGTTCATCGGTACTCAACATCCTGAAGAGCTGAAAGAGGCACTCGACCGTACCAACGCGCGCTGAATAAGATTTTTCCAACCCAAAAATATACGAGCCTGTTCAGACTCCCTACGTGGAGCCCGAACAGGCTCTTACATTTCCCCAACTTTTGTGGAGCCGGTATAAGGCTTCCCGCCCAATGCCTCCCGAACAAAAGTTTTACATTTCACGCCAAAACGTTATTTAACTGCATCTGTTCTAAGGAAAAATAGTACAGCCCGCACCTAATAACAAGGTTCTCTGAAAGCTGCAATTTTGATACATCATTCCTAAGCGCTTTGCACTTTAACCCTGCTATTTCAGGTGATTGCATAGTAAAGCATTAACTTTAGCAGTGATAAAGGAATACCTTGTACTTTTTCGTTCCTTAGATCAAAAATCAATATTCGAAATGAAAAAAACTGTTCAAGCTATATTTTTTGCTACGGCCCTTATGGCGTTCTTGTTGCAGAGTTGTACGGAGAGTGCTCGGCGGAGCCTCAGCCCTGTTCCAACCGCGTTTGGCAATTTAAACGAGATCGTCGTCATCATGGATGCGGATATGTGGAATGGAGCCGTTGGCGATACGCTGCGTTATTATTACTCTTCCGCCTATCCGCTGCTGCCTCAGCCGGAACCTATTTTCGACTTGAGGCATTTCACCCCGGAAGAACTAAACAAAGACCCTTTACGCAAAGAACTCCGCACCTACATGATTGTGGGCAACCTCAAGGATGGCAACTCTCCCGCTAGTAAAATGATCATCCACGATATCGGTGAAGAAAATGCCCGGAAAGCGAAAGAAGATAAAGATTACAACAGCGCGCTTGGCCGTGATAAATGGGCCAAGGGGCAACTGCTGATCTACGAATTCGGTTACTCTGAAGACGAGCTGATAGCTATCCTGAAGGAAAATTTCCCGGCGGTCCGTAAACGTGTCAATGAACACGACGACCAAAAAATAAACGCTTTTGTTTACCAAAGTGGAGAAAATAAAAGACTGGAAGAAGAGATCAAGAAAGACATGAATGTTTCGATACGCCTTCCCGGTGATTATTTTCGCGCCATTAATGATGATGATATAATCTGGTTGCGTAGAGAAACCGACGAAACCAGCAGCAACATTATCCTGAAAAAGATCCCCTATACCGAGCGCTCTCAGCTCAGCAAGGAAAATATTATCGCCATTCGGGACTCTATCGGGAAAAAATACATTTCCTCAACCCTTCCAGGCACCTATATGCAGACCAACGGTATTGACCTCCCGATACTGACCGAGGTCACAAAGATTAATGGCTATTACACACTGGAAGCAAGAGGTATCTGGGAAATTGTCGACGACTATATGGGGGGTGCCTTTATAAGCTACCTCATTCTCAACCCCAACACCAATGAATTGCTCTTTGTGGATGGCTTTTTGCACGCCCCGGGAGAGGATAAGAGAAACTTAATGCAATACATTGAGCACATCATCAAAACAATTAAGTTTTAAACGCTTCCTCCTCCCTGACAAATAATGTGTTGAGAGCCGGAAAAAAATAATATTTGCTTACTTTGGACTAATAAGCAACTGTTGCGCTCACATGAAAAAGTTTCTGCGCCTGCCTACTCAGGAAGACCGCTGGAAGCAAGCCTCCGATGAAGAGCTTCTCCAGGCTTACCGACAAACCGGCAACCGGGAGTTGGCCGCAGAGCTATTCAACCGATACGTGCATTTGGTTTATGGCGTCTGCCGCCAATACCTGAAAGACCGGGAGGATTGCCGTGATGCCGTGATGGCTGTCTTCGAACAAACCGTTATCCAAGCCAGAAATACAGAGATCCAGCACTTTAATAAATGGCTCTATTCTACAGCCAAAAATAAATGTATTTCTAATATTAGGGAGGGACAGCGGAACAGCCGCCACCAGGAAGAATGGGAGAATTTTGAAAAAAATGACTCCAAATTTATGGAAAATGAGGGCTTTCTGCGTCTATATCATAAGAGAACGAACGAACCAGACACCAACCAAATTCTGAAAGAAGCTATCTCCGAGCTGGAAGAAAGCCAGCGCACTTGCATTCATCTCTTTTTTTTCGAGAAGAAGAGCTATAAGGATATTGCAAGCACTACCGGGTATAGTGTTAAGCAGGTGAAAAGTTATCTTCAGAATGGGAAACGACGGCTGGGGGTCATGCTTGGCCAGAAGTTTCATAAGAGCCAATAATCAGGAGTATGAATTCCATTTTTCAAAAACGTAGCTGCCTCACTCAGCGGGAAGTGATGCAATACTTGAACGACGAACTTAGCGATGAACAACGTTATGATGTGGAAAACCACCTGCTGGACTGCGAGTTGTGCTCCGCTGCCGTAGAAGGCTACGCTCAAAGTCAGAACTTCCGTACAGCAGAAGAGGACATCCAGGAGGTTGTGGCCAGAGTAAACGCTTCAGTTAAAGGCCCGGCACGCCGCCGCCTGGCCTGGATCAACCGCGCTGCCGCCGTCGCCCTGGTCCTCGTCGTGAGCTATGCTGTCTTCCTCTACTGGAGCGCCTCGCAACCGGCGCGGCTCTTTGCCGCCTATTTCGAGCCCGCCCCCAATACCTATATTACTTACAGAAGCGCCGATTCCAATCCCAATCCAATACCTGAAGAGTTGAAACAAGCGCTTGGATACTACAATACCGAAGCCTTTGACTTAAGCCTGCCGCATTTCAAAAATTACCTTGCAGATCATCCCGACGACCCCCAAGCGCTTTTGCTGGCCGCCAACGCCTATCTGCAGGCCGGGCAGGCAGAACAAGCCGTGCAGTGCCTGCTCCGGATAGAAGCCCGGGGGGAAACGCTTCAGAGCGAGGTGCCCTGGTATCTGGCTTTGGCCTACCTCCAACAGAAGCAATTACCACGAGCACGCCAATATCTGGAGAATGTGATGGCAACACCCTCCTCTCCCTTTCGGGAGAAGGCCGGAGAGATATTGGAAAAGATAAAATAAATAAGGGGTTGAAGCGAGTGCCTCCAACCCCTTATTATAAAAAATACCTTTTCAATTACTTCAGAAAGGCCAGGCTCTTATTTATAAACGCAGTAAGGTTGCTCCCTTTTAACATACCCTGGTCGAGCAAGGCAAGCTTGTAAAGGTATTCGGCCATTTCTGCCCTGGCACTTTCATCCTTCTCTTCTAAAAGCTTACCAGCCACCAAAGGATGGTTGCTGTTGACCACTACATTAAAAGAGTCCGGGAATCCTCCAAACTGGTTACCCTGCATCGCCTGCATTTCTTTCATCCGCCGGAGAAACTCCGGGCGGGTTATCGTCACAGGCTGGCTTTCCGGAGAAAGAGCTTTCAGCATCACACTGCCCCCCTCATCCGTAACGGCTTTCTCAAATACCTCCTTAACCGTCTTTTGCTGCTCTTCATTCAGTACCGATTCCTTTTTCTCATCTTTCTGGACCAGGTTATCCACCGTGTCAGAATCCACCCGGACAAAGGTGATGTTCTGCATCTTGTATTCCAGTTGCTGCATGAAGTGATTGTCGATCACATTGTCCATCAGCAAAATGTCATATCCCTCTGCTTTAGCCGATTGGATAAAGCTGTCGTGACTATCCGGGCTATTTGTATACAGCAGCACTACCTTATCGTGCTTATCCGTCTGGTTGCCCTTTACTTTTTCTTTATAATCTTCAATGGTGAAGTGCTGCCCATCTACATTTTTAAAGAGTGTAATGGGCAACGCCCGCTCGTAAAACTTCTCGTCTGAGATAAGCCCATACTTAACAAAAACGCCAATATCTTTCCACTTGGACTCATACCCTTCTTTATCCTTCTTATACAGTTCACTGAGTTTATCCGCCACTTTTTTTGTGATGTACCCGGTGATCTTGCGAACATTGGAGTCGGCCTGCAGGTAACTGCGAGAAACATTCAGCGGAATGTCGGGCGAATCGATCACCCCGTGCAGAAGGGTTAGAAACTCCGGCACGATTTCCTTAACATCATCGGTTACATAAACCTGGTTGCTGTAAAGCTGAATCTTGTTTTTCTGTAACTCGAAGTTGTTGTTCAGTTTGGGGAAGTAGAGTATCCCTCCGAGGTGGAAAGGAAAGTCTATATTGAGGTGTATCCAGAACAAAGGTGGTGCGCTAAAAGGATAGAGTTCCTGATAGAAAGCCTGATAGTCTTCATCCGTAAGGTCAGTCGGCTGTTTGCACCAGGCGGGGTTGGTGTTGTTGATGATATTATCAACCTCAACTTCTTTCTCTTTTGCCTCTTCTCCTTCCCCTTCAGTAACCTGCTCTGTTTTCGTTCCAAACTTAATGGATACGGGGAGAAATTTACAGTATTTACTCAGCAGTTGCTCGATGCGGTGCTTTTGCAAAAACTCTTTATTCTCCTCATTTATATATAGGATCACATCCGTCCCACGCTCTTCCTTATCGTTTTCGGCAAGGGTATATTCAGGATCTCCTTCGCAAACCCAGGTTACCCCTTTCGCTCCTTCCTGATAGGATCGGGAAACGACCTCCACTTTATCCGCGACCATGAATGAAGAATAAAACCCCAGTCCGAAATTCCCAATAATGGCGGATTCCTCTTTGTATTTCTCGAGAAACTCCTGGGCACTGGAAAAGGCGACCTGATTGAGGTATTTTTTCACTTCCTCCTCCGTCATACCGATCCCCTTGTCCCGGATGATGAGTTTCTTATTATCTTCTTCGATAATGACCTCTATAGTGGTGTCTCCGATATCCCCCTTGACTTCTCCCCGGCTTACCAACGCTCTTAATTTCGTGGTAGCGTCAACGGCATTGGAAATGAGTTCCCGCAGGAAGATCTCGTGATCAGAATAGAGGAATTTTTTAATGATTGGAAATATGTTCTCCGTTTGAACTGATATGTTACCTTTTTGCATAGCCTTAAAGATTTGATTAGTCATGATGGCATTGGAATGAGTATCAAACTGTATGCCATTGAATAAAACCTGCCAAATTGGCACCAACAAACAGCGAAAATGTTAGTTTTTTCAATACTGTGTTGAATATTTTTAAATAAATATTTATTTTGCACTCAGAAACGAAACAAGCTACTAATTGTTCCGTTCCACCTTCATAGAGCTTTCAAAGAGGTAAAGAACACATCTTTCTAGATTCCTATCTACATACCAAACTCTTGACCAGAGATTGATACGCTTTTGGGTAGCCTGAAATGACGTATATACTTTTTTCGGAATACGATGATCATTCGTGTTTCGTTAAGGGATGTATTGCGTACCCATTCAGTCGACGTTCCTTTCGGGAAGTAAGCCGGCCTACCTAACAAAAGTGTATTTCGAAGATATGGAGCATATTGCTCCTGACGATCTATTGTTGTGAGCAACGACGCTGACACTGGGGGGTAGTCGGCGCGTTGCTCGCGCAATAGGTTAATGAATCAGGAGCCCTTCGGGGCTCCGGAGGAGTGAGCGGGCTGGTTCATTTCTGGGGGGTAAGGACCAGTCCAATCTCACTTACTAGGGTAGAAGGTTACTTCTACCCTTTTTTTTTGCCTAATCATTCTACTATAAGGTTTGTTTTGTCATTTCAAAACGCTGCAAAAGCAGCATAACCTCCGCTACTTTTAGTAAAAACCTGCCTCCTGTTCCTCACCGATATAATGATCATCCTACCCGGTGCAAAGCAGGCTTTTCCTTCCTTTTTTGTACTTTACAGGTTTGAAGACTTATTTGTCAAAGAAGATAAAAAATCAATACTTTGGATAGGCCAAGCCTGATCGGCGCACTTTCTGTGCAATGGGATCTTTGGATCGGACAGTACCGGGCTTTCTTCCCCACGAGTAAGGAGGATATCCGGGATTGCCGACTGCTTGCTGAGGAAGCCGGAACAATAGATGGGCTGTGGGATGATTATAACACGGATAAGCTGACGTCTCAACTAGCTGCCTGCCAGGATACCAGTAATGGAAAACTCATTTCCAGCCTGCAGCTGGCCGACGCAATAGAAGTGAATGCCATAAAAGGAAAAGCAGAGCAGTACCATCTTGGCCTCTTCGATGAAGGGCGGCTAAGTAGCCTGGCTATTTTTTCGCAGCTGGCAATCCACCCGGCCCATCAGAAATCCCAGGCAACAATAGTCCTGCTCAGCCATTGCTTTATTGAAGTGCTGAAAGCTGGTGGCCAGGCAGTGCTCATGTCATGTGACCCCGGGCATTACTCTATCTTCAAGCGGTTGGGCATGCGCCCGATCGGCCCCCTGAGCAAAACTACAGAAGGGCTGTTCAGAATTCCCATGATCTTCCTTCCTGACCAGGACTATCTGTCTATTATCCACTCTCCCGTCCTCCCTTTGATGAGGGGGGTTGATTTCGAGGTTTACCAGCCGCTTTGCCAATGGTATTATCAATTGGTGCGGGAAAACAGCTCCTTGCAGGTTGGCTCCGCCTATTATGCGAATAAAGAAGATTTCGAAAGCCACCATACCATCACTGAAGGACTGAGTGAAAAAGGACTTGAAGCTTTTCTGAAAAATGCTATCGTGATCCACTGCCGGGAGGGCGAGGTACTGATCACGGAGAACGATGGCGGTAAAGCTTTCGGTTTCGTTCGCAAAGGAATGCTCAAAGTCGTGATCGGCAATAAAACGGTAGTCCTGCTTGGGGAAGGAGACATCTTTGGCGAAATCGCCTTCATTTTGCACACCAAACGCACCGCCCAGGTCGTAGCGGCCAGCCCCGATACTGAAGTCGTCTTATTCAGCGAATCCGCTATCAATACCCTGGAAGCAGAAGCCGACCGTTCTATCATCTGGCGAAACCTGGCCCGCGTTTTGGCCCAAAGGGTAGTGGTAACCAATAAATTGCTGACTTAGTACTCTGTAAATTAAGTAA
>JAGQXQ010000204.1:8563-8713 GCA_020436535.1 Phaeodactylibacter sp. | reverse complement strand
CCAAAGAGCGGGTGCTGATCGAAGCGGATGAACGCTATTTCGAAAAGGCGGGCCAGGAGATCGAAGCGGCCCTGTACCGCAAGCGGGCCGAATGGTCCAACAAGGTGATCGTCACCGACATCACTGGCAGTATGTATCCTTATATGGACC
>JAGQXQ010000204.1:0-8418 GCA_020436535.1 Phaeodactylibacter sp. | reverse complement strand
GGACCGCCTGCTGGAAACCATGCACCAGGCCATGGAAGGCGGCAGCGGAGCGGATTCCCCGGAGAACGACCTGGAAGCCCTGCTCGAAGGCGTCCGCCTGATGGGTGAGATCGATGAGCTGATCCTCATCGCCGACAACTACAGCGATGTGCGGGATATTGCGCTGCTCACCCAACTCCGGGCGCCGGTGCGCATCGTACTGGCTGGCGCCGACTATGGAGTGAACGAGGACTACCTGGAGATCGCCTACAGCACCGGCGGGTCGATCCATACCCTGGAGGACGACATCTACGAATTGTCACACCTGGCGGATGGGGAAGTGGTGAAGGTGGGCAATTACCGGTATCGGGTGAACCGGGGAAAGTTTATTCAATTGACCGATTGAAAACAGGAACCTGACTTATCTCTATTTTACTCTTGCCGGGTATCTGTTGTTCCTGTAGTTTGAGTGGTGATAACAATTGTACCTAATCTAGGTATGATGGTATTTCGGTGTTACGGTATTGCGGTTACCTGATGTAGGCCCACCATTGAGAGCCAGATATGGCCTCTGGCAGTACCTGGCCGCAATACCGACCTGCCTACCTGCGGTGAGCAGGCAGGTAAACCACAATACCTAAACAGTTCCAAACTATTGCTTTCTTCACTGCTCCAAATTCAATCTGTATGAATCGTATTTACACATTTGTCATTTGCCTCCTGACCCTGGTAACTGTCGGAAATAGCCAGAATACCCTAGAAATCAGGAACAACAACCTTCGGGTGTTTCTGCAAAGTAACGGGGCGTTACTCCCCGACAGCGGCATTCATGGGTTCGATTATGAACAGGATGGGGAATTCATACCTCTCATTCATTTTACCGGCCTTTGGTTGGGCGCCAGGGATGTAAACGGAAATTTATCGTTGGCCCAAACCCAACAGGGCGGGCGCCCCGGGCCCCTCAATACTACGCCCGGCTTTGATAAGGCATGGCAGGTAGACGCAGCAGAAATAGCCTCCCATCGGCAGGACTTTGAGGATAATGGGGTGATCGACAACCCCATTCCCAAGGTATTTGCCTGGCCAGGAATCGGCAACCCTCATTTTTTTGATTACAATGGCTTTGAATTGCCACAAGATTTCACGGTTGGACTGGCGCCTTACTGGGATGAAAACGGAGATGGCACCTATAATCCGGAAGATGGAGATTATCCGGTGTTGGCGATCCGTGGCTGTAACCTTCCGATCATCCCCACACAGATGAACTGGACAATTTTCACCGTCCAGGAAGCGGCGAGCCATCCCCTGGAAATATCGCTCAATGTATTCTATTTTGATTGTGAAGAAATGAACCCGCTCCAGGAATCCATCTTCACCTATTACAAAATCACCGACCGGGCGGATTTTGCCGCCCCTTTGCCGGAAGCACGATGGGGGCTCTTCACGGATGGGGATTTGGGCTGCCCGATCGATGATTATGTAGGGACTTTCCCGGAGCGCTCCGCCGCTTATTTCTACAACGCGGATAATGAAGATGAAGACTGCATTATCGTCCAGGGCTTCGGCGCCTCCCCTCCGGCTATGGGAATAGACATCTACCGAGGCCCACTTGACAATATGGCGCAAAACTTGTCCGTATCAAGCAGCATCACTTTTTTCAATCCCAATTTCGGCAGCTTCCCCCCCGGGGTTACTGACCCTAACACACCTGAGCAATACTACAATTATCTGCAGGGAAAATGGCGCGACGGCAGTCCCCTGACGGTAGGCGGCATTGGGTACAACGGTACGGAGCCGGCCAGCTTTGCCTTCCCCGGCCTGCCCGAGCAAGAAAACGGGTGGACAGAATGGGAAGCCGGCAATGGCCAGGGCGACCGCAGGGTGCTGATGAACTTTGATGCCTTTGAGTTATTTCCCGGCGCCGTCAATGAGTTCATTGCCGGCTATACTGTATACCGGGACGGTGAAGATAACCTGGGACAGGCCGAGGGCCTGCGCGACCAACTGGATGTACTGCAGGCCTATTTTGACAACTGCCTGCAGGTCAATTCAGATATTCCTGAACTGCCTCCCTGTACTCCGCTAATGACGGATATAAGTCCGATCAACAAAGAGATCAAACTGGACATCGTCCCCAATCCGGCGAGGGGCGCCGCTTTTGTAAAGACAGAGGCCGCCATCCGAAGAGTTGTCATCTACGACGCCACGGGGAGGAGCGTATTATCCTCCGACAGTGGGCAGATTCAATTGGCTAGCCTACCCACTGGTTTGTACTTTGTTCATATTCATACCGATGAGGGAACCGCTGTTCGCAAGTTAGCCGTGGAGTAGGCCTCTTTCGCACAGCCGTTAACGCTTACGTGCTTTTCAAATCCTGTTAGGACTGCCTATAGACAGGATTTGAAAAGCCTCAGCGGAACAAACGAATCTCACAGATCTCGAAATTGTCACCCCGGTAGGCGGTGATCAGTAGCCTATTACCATCCGGATGCCAGTGTGGAAGCGTATCCCCGTCCTCATTGAAGGTGATACGCTGCTGTCCTTTCCCGTTCTTTTTCATAATATAAATCTCCGGGCGGGTTTCCTCCATGGAGGTAACGTAGGCGATGCGGCGGCCATCGGCGCTCCAGGCGGGGCAGAAATTATGCAGGGGACTGGGAGCCAGCCGTTTTAATTTGCCGTTTTTTAGATTCATACGGTAGAGCTCGTCGTCCTCGTTGTTGGTCTCATGGCGGGAGAAAAAGAGGATCTTTCGGCCCGAAGGATGCCATTGGGGGTAAACGTTGCGGTATTCATCGCTGAAAAGAACAGTAGAACGACTATCTTTTATAGTATAGAGGTACAGATCAAAATTTGTCTCGCTCTCCTTTAAAGTATAAGCGATTTGGCTTCCGTCCGGAGAATAACGGGCGAAAAGGCCTCCGTCCGTTTCCTTATTCAGGCACATCAATTCTTTCAGGCCGCTTCCATCGGCATGGATCTCGAAAAGCCTGGTGGCGCCATCTCGGGTAGATTCAAAGAGGACTTTTTGCCCATGTGGATGCCAGCTGGGGCGCCGGCTATCGGCAGTATGGCCGGTCAGCTGAGAAAGTTGTCCACCATTTTCATCTATGAGAAAAATGTCCCACTTACCATTCCGGTCCGATTCAAAGACAATCCACCGTCCATCCGGTGAGTAGCTGGCATAGCGGTCGTTACCCGGGTGGTTGGTGAGGAGGCGCTCGGGGAATGTAGGTTGGGCAGGAAGCTGCTCCCAGAATAGAGTGGAACAGAACAGGAACAGGATCAACGGTTTGGGCCAAGGCATAGGAATCTCTTTTTACCAAATGTAGTATTACAAAGATAAAAGGAGGGGAAGAAAGTTGCCCGGCAGCCAATCAACTTTTCCATTCGTTTGTTTTTAGAACAGTATCTTTTTAATTGATCAATAACCTCCCATGGACTATCTGCAAACTGCCGCCCAACGGCATCAGGAACGCGTCAATGCATGGACCCACGGATTGGGGCTGGCGCTGGGCCTCTTAGGAGTGCCGCTATTATTGTACTACAGCTCCGCCAACAGTGGCACCTACCGCTGGTGGAGCCTCGCGCTCTTCGGTTTTTCCATGCTGCTCGTATATTTTACCTCTACGCTTTACCACAGCGTTCAGGAACCACGATGGAAATACGTCTGCCGCATAGCCGACCACATTAGCATTTATTTCCTCATTGCGGGTACGCACACCCCCTTTCTGGTCTATTGCTTTCCGGAAGCTTCCGGCCGGTTTTACCTCTACCTGATCTGGGGCCTGGTGGTGGCGGGCCTGGCCTACAAGCTGCTTTTCTTTGGCCGTTGGGAATGGCTGTCCGTCACTTTTTACCTGGTGATGGGCTGGTTGGGTATGGTTACCATCCCGCAGGCTATGGATGCTATGCCGGAGGCCACGCTTTACGGGATCATCCTGGGCGGAATTTTATATACCATAGGCGTTATTTTCTACGCCTGGCATAAGCTACCCTACCATCACGCCATCTGGCACCTGTTTGTCATCGGCGGCAGCCTGAGCCACTTCTGGGCTATCTGGGAGTTGGTGGTATAGGGAAAGCGGAAGGCGGAAAGCGGAAGGCGGAAGCCGAACGCAGTGAGGCCCCGTACCGAGTATAGCGAGGTCGGGGGCGGAAGGGGGAAAAGATGAATAGAAGGGATAGTTCAATTTTCTGTGTCTTCTGAGGGCTGGACGAATTCGGAATTCGCAGTTCGCAGTTCGGCCGTGACCTCATGGGCAGGCGTACACACCAGAGTTCCCACTGTGTCCGTACATCGTACATTACCCCAGCCCATTCTGTCCAACTTTAGACGGGTAGCCCCAAAGCGCCAGAATGGCCTGATTGCCGGGCGGATTGAAATAGAAAACCCCGGGAGTTCCTCATTAGGGCCCCGGGGTTTTCTATTCAACTAATAAAAAACTACTGCTTCACAAACCGCACTGTTTTCTGCCGGCCTTCGGCCAGCAGGCGGAGGAAGTAAACGCCTTTACCCAAATTGGCGGTAGAAAAGGACAAATTCTGCTCACCGGCGGGGAGGCGGCCGTAGTCGATGCGTTGCACCACCTGGCCCAGTGTATTCACAATTTCCACCTGGCTCTCCAGGGCTTCTTTCATGCGGAAGCTCATATTGGCCTGTTCGTTGACCGGGTTGGGGTAGAAGCGGAAGTTTTCTACCTGCAGTTCACCCAGTCCGCTGACCGGAATGCCGACCAACTGGAACCAGAAATTACCGGGCGCATCATTGGTCACCTGAGTGGACACTCTTAGTAAATATTCAGTGGGCGTACCGGGGAAGCCGGTAAAGGCCTGATCGAAGAAAGTGTTATTCTGCTCATCGGATCGGATACACCAGCTGGAGTCGGCCCGAACGCCACAGGTTTCAAAAATATCGACAATAAACTCCGCATTCAGTGTTACTTTATTGAACCGTAATGAGATTTCGGTATTTACGCCCGAATTGAAACGATACCACACGTCCCAAAATTCTCCATCATTGCGACATACTGGATTGGGGTATTCCGGTTGGCCGGAAGCGAAAGAGGTGTTGCCTTCGAAGAATACCTCGAAGTCATCGGCTTCTTGCTCGGTGATAATATAAGCCTCTTCTGGCGATGCACATGGGTCATTAGCAGGAGGAACGATCAATGGGATTCGCCGGACGTAAAAAGACCCGTCACCGGCATCGCCGTTATTGAATCCACCCAGGCGAAAGAGATAGGTTTTGCCCTCCTCAACGTTAAATAGGGCGCGGGAGGTGTAGCCCGGGCAGTTAATGGCATTCTCATCCACCCCATCATCGCTGCAGCCTACCAGGCTATTGGCGTCAGGAGGACATACATTCGAATCGTAAACGGCCATACGGGAGTCGAAGTTGGTCGTCCCACAGTTCGACCATTCCAGCCCGCCGGTAAAAGTGGCGGTCCACCGGTACCAGACATCGTTGTAAACATTTGATTCATCCGCTTCGAAGCATAACAGCGGCTCAAGATGTTCTGGCGGGCCGTCCGACGCATACAGTGATTCAAATTCCACGTAAGTAGAATCATTCGCGTCGAGCACCAGGTCAATGGCCGTATCGCAATCATCATTGGGTGGGCCCAGGGGAGGGACGAACTCGGAAAGGGTAAAGGTACCGGTACCCTCTTCACCCGGACTGCTACCTCCCCATCCGCCGATCCGCAGCAGATAGGTTTCACCAGATACTACGGCAAAAGAAACAGAAGAGCTGAAACCAGTGCAACCGGCTGCATCTTCGCTGCAATCTATCAAATCATCATCAGTCGGCGGGCAGGGAGCGTTGGGGCCGTAAACGCCCAGATTCGTGTCGAAATCAGCCATACTACAGGTGCTGAACTGCACTAACCCCGTGAAATCAGCCGTATAAAGATACCAGATGTCATTGTACAATGAATCTGAGGAGCTGTCGTCCGATGGGCAGTTTTGAGGGAAAGCTGGCCCTCCGGAAGTAGCATCGATGGAGCTAAAATCGTGAGATCCAAACCCAACAGCAATGGCGTTTTCACATTCGTCATTAGCCGGCTGGGCAAGTAGACTGTCCTGAACGGCAAAGATCAGAACAACGGCAAGAATGGCATGTAAAAGTTTGGACATAGAATAGTTGTTTAGTTTAAAAATCAATCAATGAATATATGGTTTTATTGAAAACGAGGCGTGAAGATTTCTATTTTTTTTACAATCCGGTAAGCAAATTATGATCTCTTCCTTGTTAAGCTTCCGTTAAAAGCGAAAACATATCGGCTCTGAATAACCTGCTATTTAAACCAATCCTTATATTTGTTGAAGTTAAGCATTCATTTTATTATTGACAATTTAGCAAGCTAAGATCTGGCATACTACCCTGGCTATCCTTTCATTACCTCAATTACATCCTTCCCTTCACCCCCCGTGGCCTGCCGGTGAGTATACAAGTTCTTTGATGTTGATATAACCTTGAATATCAACCCTTAAAATCAATCGTTTTCTCATTCAATAAATCAAAAAACATGAAAAAGCTCGTTCTAATGTTTTTCCTTTCTGTTGCCGGTATGGCAATAGGCCATGCGCAAACCGCCAAGGCCTGCTGTGCCGGTAAAGACAAAACGGCCTGCACAAAAGAAGGCGCCGCCAAGGCGGCCTGTTGCGCCAAAGCCGATGCAACCGGCTGCGCCAAAATGGGCACGGCTTCAGCAGATGCCGGCAGCGCTGAAGCTGTAGCCAACCTGACTACCGAAACTTTTAAGGTGTATGGCAACTGCGGCATGTGCAAGCGCAAGATTGAAGGCGCCCTGTCGGATGTAAAAGGCATCCACTACGCCAACTGGGACGCGGAATCCAAAGCCATGACCGTAAAATACGAGCCCGGCGCCATCAATACGGATGACATCAAAGCAAAGATCGCGGCGGTAGGTTATGATTCAGATACCCACCGGGCGCCGGATGAGGTGTACAGCAGCCTGCATGGCTGTTGCCAGTACGAACGCCCCAAAGGATAATTTTTTTGTTGGGGAAACCGCATTGCGAAACAGGTACTCATGGATGCGGTTCCCCCAACGCCTCAGGGCCGGGATAGCCGCCGGCAATGCCCGGCGAATCGAGAGAAGAGGCGGAGGCTGTCTCAAATCGGAAGGTTATACCCATACTTCTCAAAGACCTGTTTCGCTTTTTCGGAAAACAAAAAATCAAAAAACTGCCGACTCTCCTCCGGGTATTTTTCTTGCCCGTAAGCAGTGACTACAACCCCCTGCTCGATCGGCTGATAGGCCTCCGCCGGCAGCTCGATCCATTGGCCTTTACCCTGCAATTCCGGGGAAAGTACCACTGACCGGGCAGTGATCCCGGCGTCTACCGCCCCGGCCAGGACATACTGGTTGGTTTGGGCAATACTTTCACCGTAGGCCAGCTTGGGTTGAATGGCTTCATACACGCCGTAATATTTAAAATAATTGACGGCCTGCTCCCCGTAAGGAGCATTTCGGGGGTTGGCAATGGCCACCTTCCGAATGGAATCGGCTAGCAGAAAATCGGGTTCCGCATACAGCCGGGCCCCCTCCTTGAGTGTCCACAGGACGAGAACTCCATAAGCGTATATTTGAGGCCTCCCGGCAGCCTTTCCGCCCTGCACCAGGGCCTCAGGGTATTTCATATTGGCGGATACCAGCAGGCAGTAGGGCGCTCCCTGCAGGATCTGAGTTGCCAGTTTGCCCGAAGAACTGATCACCACATTCACATCGATGCCCGTTTCCTGCTCAAACGCCACTTCCAGTTCCTTCACAGCAAATTGCACATTGGCGGCCACGGCTACGGTGATCTCCGGTTGGGCGCCTTTGTCCGCCTGCTGCTCCCCAGGGTTCGAACCAGTACACTGAAGGGAAAAGAGGGCGAGGGTGAACATTAAAAAGGAGGAGTGTTTCATTTCCATAGTAAGTAAGTGCTTGGACAAAAATAAGTGAGTGGACACATTTAAATTACACTTTGGATAACTCGGGCGCCAATGGAAAATTGGCGCCCGAGACCGGACTTGTTTAGAACAAAAAGGGCGCACCAGATGGCGCGCCCTTTAAATAAAGAATATATTTTCATTGATTAGCGTGCATAAGTAATAGCGCGCTTTTCGCGGATAACCGTCACTTTGACCTGTCCCGGATATTGCATTTCATCCTGTATCTTCTGAGAGATCATGAAGGAAAGGTCGTCGGCGTATTGGTCAGTCACCTTATCGGATTCCACAATGACTCGCAGTTCGCGGCCCGCCTGCATAGCGTAAGCTTTCTGTACTCCATCGTGCGCCATGGCCAGTTCTTCCAGTTCGCCGATACGCTTGAGGTAGCTTTCCAGTATCTCGCGGCGGGCGCCCGGGCGGGCGCCGGAGATGGCGTCGCAGGCCTGAACGATGGGAGAAATGATGTTGTTCAT
>JAGQXQ010000680.1:5502-6455 GCA_020436535.1 Phaeodactylibacter sp. | reverse complement strand
TTCGTAGCCCAAACAAAAGAGAAAGATGCCATACCTGTCCTTCTAACTCCAGTATGCAGAAATTATCCCTGGGAAAACGATCATTTAGTAAACGTACACGGAGAATATCCCGAAGCTGCCCAACAAGTGGCGGATGAAACCGACGCTTACTTCATTGATCTGAATCAATTATCGATGGATGCTTTTAGTAAAAAAGGACGTGAATATGTGAGTTCGAATTATTTCATGAACCTTCCGGCGGGTAAATACGAAGCTTACCCGGATGGGCAGTCTGATGACACTCATTTTCAACCCGAAGGTGCAAGGGCAGTTGCACAACTTGTATTTGATGCTATGAAATCCTTGGGAAAACAATATCGGCCTTAGAGCATGTTTGGAGGCCAATCTTTGGGCTACAAAGGTCACTTTTTTGATGATATGGCGTCACTTTTTTCGAACGTACCGCCGGGTATGCCCTTCAAAAAGATGCCTTGTCTCATCAAAAAGTTGACTCTTTTCGCTTCCAAACCCGGCCTCCAAACATGCTCTTAGGGACTGCGCAATTCACAACAAAAAAATCTGAAATATGCTGTTACCGAGCAGGGTTTTTATCTTTTTAGGGATGTGTTTTTTAGGGCTTCATCCCGTTATTTCACAAACCAGGAAGGAGATTCCGCGAGATACTTCCTATACGCCTTATTCCGTCTGGCAGCAGATCAGGTATGATTTTCCCGAAGCTAAAATAGTCGAACCCCATGTACCGGAAGGAGTCCAGGCTAGTTATGATATCGTTTATACTCACTTGCCCAATACCCCTTTTGGCCCAAGGGGCCTGCATCTGGATATTTTCCGCCCTGAAAATAAAAAAGCCTACCCTGCTTTGATTTTAGTGCACGGAGGAGGGTGGGTAACCGGCAATAAATCCATGCAAATTCCGATGGCGCAAGCCATAGCGGCAAAAGGATTTGTAACGG
>JAGQXQ010000680.1:0-5375 GCA_020436535.1 Phaeodactylibacter sp. | reverse complement strand
ATTTCCGGGTGCTCCGCAGGTGGGCAGCTAGCTGCCCTGGCAGGCATGACAAACGGCGTGGAGCAATTTGAAGGTGCACAGGGCAACAATGATTATTCCAGCGACATACAAGCCGTCATTGACATTGACGGGGTCGTTGACTTTTTAGCCCCTGCATCCTTGCTTATCAAAAGAAAGCCGAATACCTATGACCTCAAATGGTTTGGCGGCTCCTTTGAAGAAATGCCCAAAACGTGGATGGACGCTTCTCCTGCTTTTTGGGCCAATGAAAAATCACCTCCGATTATGTTTATTAACAGTGGATACCCAAGATTTCATGCCGGACAAAGTGAAATGCTGGAAGGGCTGAATAGGTGGGGCGTCTATAATGAGGTACACGTCGTTGACGTGAAGGTGCATCCTTTCTGGTTATTTGATCCCTGGTTCAGCCCTACGGTGGAATATATAACCGATTTTCTCCGAAAAACATTCTCCAAGTAATACAGTCCATCCAATGAGAGGAACTGGAATTCTTAAAATTCCAAAATGGCAAGTTCTGGTTCCCCCAGGTTTCAGGCCGCTCGCCCTCAATTTGACCACGTAAATATCATTCCGGCCCGATCAACTGGTCCGTCTTACATACCCATATTAACCGGAGTTTCAGGGTTGCCGGTCAATTTTTGATCGCCATCGGTATATTCCAAATGACCAGCCTGATCCTGTAAAATATTGTCACCCCGGCATATCCACCCCGATCTGCTTTAACAAGCCTGGCAAGCCTCCGCCTTCGCCCCCATGCACCACCATGGAAACTACTTTTCCATCTAAGATATCCATTTCAGCATGCTCCGCCGGTAATTTGATGGTTTTTGAAGTGGCTGGAATCACCGGCATGCCCATGGCAGACAGGTCGAGAGCGCCTTTGTGCGTACCGGTTATATGATAGTAAGCCACAGCAGAATTACCGCGGTCTTCTATTTTGTTGAGGTTAAACGACCAATCCGGGAAGGCGGCCTTCAAGGTGGCATGCATTCCCAGCCATTGTTCTTTGCTCATCGGCTCGGGAAAGGGGCCGGAAATTTGAAAATCATCGGCTAGCAGCCCCCCGGCTTTTGCGATGTCGCCGGCATCAAGAGCAGTCATCAAAGTTCGAACGAGTTCGGTGTTATTCATGATTTTTAATTTCAGGGAAGGTAGTACTAATTTATGGTTCCTCTAAGTAGGTTGTCAAATCATCTACGGCCGGGCCGGCTCCTGGTTGAATTCATACTCCTTCGGCGGCTCCGCCCCCAGAAGGTTTTTCACAAAATAATCCCACCGCTTGCGCATCATATAAGGCTCCATGGCAAAGCCGTGCCCGCGGTTGGGGAACAGCACCAGGTCGAAATCCTTATTAGCTTCGATCAATTTATCAACAACGAGCAAAGTATTGTACACGGGTACATTCGTATCCATTGTTCCGTGGGTGAGCAGTAATTTACCCTTGAGGTTCTCTACCAGCAGTTGGTTCGCCTGGTTGTCGTAATTGGTCGTTCCGTCCGGATAGGTTTCCAGCAGGCCCTGCCACTTTTCGCCCCAGTCGTCCTCGTAGTTGCGGTTGTCGTGGTTGCCGGCCCCGCTTACGGCTACTTTGAAAAAGTCTGGATAGCGGAGAATGGCGTCAGTGGAGGCGAAGCCGCCTCCGGAATGGCCATAGATGCCGGCGCGCTCCAGATCGATCCAGGGGTAGCGCTCAGCCAGCTGCTTCATGCCAGCCACCTGATCCGGCAGGCCGTTATCTCCCATATTACCATAGTAAGCGGCGTGAAAAGACTTGGAGCGCATAGGCGTACCCATGGCGTCAATGGATACGACGATGAAGCCCAGGTTGGCCAAGGCCTGGTTGTCGCGGCGGGAGGCGGAGAAACTGCGGCCGCCAACGCTGCCGGACTGTGGCCCGGGATAGATGTAATTGATGACAGGATATTTTTTATTGGGGTCAAAATTGGCGGGCTTGAATAGCAATCCGTAAAGATCCGTAATGCCGTCTCTGGCCTTCACGGTAAAGGACATTGGCGGTATCCATCCGGATTGTACGAGCCCCGAAATATCGGCTTCTTCCAGGCCGAGTACTTTTTCTCCGTTGTTGTTCCTCAATACGGTGATGGGTGGAGTAGCCGGAGTGGAGTAGGTATCCACGAAATATTTGCCGGAAGGCGAGATCGAGATCACATGGTTGGCGCTGTCCGGGCTGAGCAGCTTTAGCCCTGTACCGTCCAGATTGACACGATAAAGGTACTGGAAGTAAGGGTCGCCGGCTTCTTTCCCCGCGCCGGTAAAGTAAACAGCCCGTTCTTTTTCATCGACTTTCAGCACCTGTAGCACATTCCATTTGCCCTGAGTAATGGCCTGCTTCAACTGCCCTGTTTTCAGGCTGTAGAGATAGAGGTGGCCCCAATCACTCCGTTGCGAGAACCAAATCACCTCATTGGAGGCTTTCAGCACATGCCAGTTGCTCATCCGGTAACCGGATTCGAAGAAAGTCTCCTCCCGTTCCTCCAGCACTTTGCGTACTTCTCCCGTTTGGGGATCGGCCACGCGCAGCACTGCTTCCTTATGGTCCCGGGAGTTGGACAGGAAGGCCAACTGGGAGGCGTCGGCGCTCCATTTCACATCCAGAAAAGTTCCATCCCCGCCAGCAACGTGGTCGGTCGTGGAGGAGCGGTGTGGGTCGGGCGGCATTTGCAGGCGCACCACCTGGGGCCCGTCCAGGTGAATGACTACCCGGTGGATGCGGAAGATCAGGCTGTCGCCGGGTAGAGGGTATTTCCAGGCCTCCAGTTTGGGGTGGCCGATATTGGTGGTGGACAGGGACATCTCGCCCACGCCGCGTCCGTCGTGCTGAAAGGTGGCGATCTTTTTAGAATCCGGGGACCAGAGCAGGACGGGGCGCTCGCTTTTGATCCAGCCGGCGTTGTTGGTGGCGTAGCCGAAATCTTCTTCCCCATCGGTGGTGAGGGGGGTCTCTTCGCCGGTGGTTATATTTTTTACCCAAAGGTTGAAATCGCGGATGAAGGCTGCTTTGGCGCCATCGGGAGATATGAAAAAATTGCGGCCCAGCCGCTCCGGGGCGTTTCCCGAAGTACATTTATTCGAAGCTAAATTGCAGGTGAAGCGCCGCCCCACGGCCTTAAAAACAATAGCTTGCTCATCCGCTGAAAACTCAAAATCGGAGAAGGGCAGCGAGAAGGGGGCGTATTCCATGCCGGTAGCCTCATTGAGCGCTGCGGCCAGTTTTTCATGATCAAAAGCTTGCCCTTTTTCCTTTTTCTCAGCATCTACCAGGATGAACTCATGGCCTTCCGGAATACTGTTCCGATACCAGAAGCGATGGCCGCTGATCCAGGTGGGGTGTACGTCATCTTTGAAAACCAAAGAAGAGGTGTGGGTACCCAGAGCGTTTTCTCCACGGCGGTAGTCTTCGGCGGAGAGCTTTTCGGGAGTGTAGGGTGTTTGGGATAGTCCGCTTGACAGAGGGCTCAAAAGTATCAGCACAAGGAGGATCGCAGCAATTTTTATGGAGAGTACATTCATACTGGTCAGGTTTGTGGTAAGATAGACAAAGATCAAATATGAAGGTAAAAAGCAGCAGAAGGATATTGGTGGGTGGAAAACAGTTTGGTCAAAAGCATATTAACCTAAAAGCTGTTCAACCTCTATTTCTATATCTAACCCAAAAAAAGTAATGGTCTTGCCGGGCCTCAGTATTTCCCGGAGGGTATATATATCCTCTTGCGGAGACCGGTGAGCTTCAATTTCATTTTTTTCCAGGTTAATGATCCAGTATTCAGGAATACCCGCTTTGGCATATAGCGGCAATTTTACTTCCCGGTCTGTTGAAAGGGAAGAATCGGCTACCTCAATAACCAGCAAAGTGTCTGTTGCCCGGGGATGGCGGTTGGCATAGAAATCGGATTTGGGCTTTAATACTGCAATATCGGGTTCAGGGGCAGACTGTGAGTTGGTAACGACAGGGCTCTGAACCCGAATTATCACTTTTTTGTGCAGTAAGCTTACCAGAAAATTACTAATGCGGTCAATAATGGCTGCATGTTTACTTCCACTCGGGCTCATTTCAATTATTTCACCGTTGATCAGTTCAACTTTATCTTGCTCCGTTAGAATACCTGCCTCGATCATGCGAGTGTATTCCTCGACATTTATCAACCTGCGCACCAGTTGGACTGCCATTTATCATCCATTTTTGCTAATAAATCTCATAAATTTAGAGATAATTCTTTTTAATTCAAACAAACGCGGATACAGCTATGTCTGAAACCAAAGAATACACCCTCCGTTTAGGCGAATTCGCCACCGTCCGTCCGGGCCTTTTCAAGGCCAAAGTGGAGGTCGTATTTGCCGGAATGGTTCATGAGGATACGTACTCCATCGCCGTAAAGTGGACGTGGAGTAACAATTCGCTGGCCTACAACCTCTATTTTTCCAGCCGCCAGCGAGAGATCGTACTGCCTGCCGGTAAGATGACGGTCATCGATGTGGGGCGGGAGAAGATCCTTTTTAAATATCAGCCGTAGTTTATGTCCAAACCTGAAGGTGAAGCCTCTGCAAATATCAAATCCTATTGGCTGCCCCATGGCTGGGTGGGAATAATTCTGGTTGCTCTTTTCTGGGGCCTCAACTGGGGCCTGACAGGCCTCCGTTCCCACTGGGCATTTTTTCCTCTCTGGCTGGGCTACATCCTGACGGTTGATGCTCTTGTACATTACCGGCAAGGCCATTCCTGGTTTACCCAAAACCCCAAGAGCTTTGTTATGCTCTTCCCGCTTTCGGCTCCTTTATGGTGGATATTTGAGGCCATTAACGTCAAGACTCATTACTGGCTTTATACCCCTATCGATGCTTTCAGTGATCTGGAGTACTACCTGTACTGCACTCTGAACTTTTCGGTGGTCCTGCCGGCGGTGCTTGTCACTACGCAGTTTTTCTGGACGTTCTCCTGGCTCAGAAACATCAAACAGGGATGGAAGGTGGGAAAACGGCCGATGACGGTATGGCTGTTTTTCTTCCTGGGGTGGGCCATGCTGGCGGCCACCCTGATCTGGCCGCAATACGGCATGGCCTTTATCTGGATGTCCCTGTACTTTATCATGGACCCCATAAACCTGTGGCTGGGCAAGCCTTCCCTTCTTCAAAGGACAGCCCGGGGCGACTGGCGCCTGGTATTCGCCCTCTGGCTGGGTGGCCTCACCTGTGGTTTTTTCTGGGAGTTGTGGAATTACTATTCCTCACCCAAGTGGCTCTACCAGGTGCCGTATGTCGATTTCTGGCACATCTTTGAGATGCCATTACTGGGATATCTGGGGTATCTTCATTTTGCGCTGGAGTTGTATGCGATG
>JAGQXQ010000203.1 GCA_020436535.1 Phaeodactylibacter sp. | reverse complement strand
ATACACTGCTCCCTGATACACTGATACACTGATACACTACAACACCGATACACTACCCCCCCCGTCACCGCACTACCAGCACCTTCCGCACATCCATTCCATTGATGCGAACAAAGTAAACCCCTTCGCGCCAATCCGTAATATCGAGATATTTTCTACCGCCTGTTGCCCGGAAACGATCCATCTGGCGGCCCCAGATATCGAACACCTCAAAATCTGCGTAGATGGTACCCTCCCATTCCAAAACCAGCTGGCTGGCCGTCGGGTTGGGGTACAATTTCAGGCCATAATTAGTAAACTGTTCATTGGCGGGCAGGATCTGCTCGCAGAAGGTGCTGTCCGGATTGAGCTCAATCCATCCCTTACTGCTCAGGTCCCTGCCCTCGAAGGCAGCATAATCGGCCGGAAACCTTTTCATCCGAAAAGTCAGGTTGTTGTTCAACCCCAGCGTATCGCCCTGGCTGGCGCGCGCACCGCCATTCAGGGGCGTTTTGTATTCCCAGACGATCTCGTTATCAGGCGTGATCTCGAAGGAATAGCCAAACCGGCCGACACAGATCAGGAAATTGCCGTTGGGCAAGACCTGTATACTGGAGAGGCCCGTAGAATACATCATAGTGGGTTCCGGATGTTGAATGGTCAGGTCAAAGCCCGTGGGGCCCCAAACCTGGCCGTTCATGGGGTAGGTCCACTTGTACATATCAAAGCCGGGGTTGAAGATATTCGCGGTGGAGTAGTCTGCTCCTACCCGATTATTGAAAACGGCCAGCCTGCCAAAATACGGATTGGAGAAATCCAGAAAATCATCCACCCAATGGATGTCATGCTGGTAAAAAAGCGTCTGATCTTCCGCTGTACCCGATTTATAAACAGCCGGGTTGCCCCAGCGGTAGAGCAGGTCGCCCCCCCGGCCGCCAAAGCCCCCGAAACTAGTGGCCGCCTGTTCGGTAGAAGTAGTTTTGTCAATGATCCAAACCTCGTGGAAAGTCGGCACGCTAATGATGACCTGGTCGTTGTCGGCGTTGTAATCGATGGCGTTGGTATGCATCCAGTCGGCCGCCCCATCGCTGGTGTCCCAGTTGACATCGACTCGCCAGGGATTATCGGCCACTACGCCGTAGTTGTCCCTGGTAGGATCAAAATCCTGAATGAGGTGGTCCCAGGTATGCCATTCCCAAACGATCTCATCGGTAGCGGGATCGACTTCGATGACGTAGTCCGGCCAGAGTTCGCCTTCGGCGATCAGAGCGGGGTCCCGGCCTGCCTGTATGGCTTCCTCCTGGGTTTTCAACTCCCAGACGATCATCAGGATGGTCCCATCGTCGGTCAAAGCAATATCGTGGTGAAGGCGATGTTGTTCATCGTTCAGTTCAAAAGACCAGAGCAGGTCATTATCCCAACTGCGGATCTCCACGATCGCGCCACCGCCACCCGCCCAGATGGGGTCATTGACCACCGCGGCCGGGCGCTTGGTCTTCACCAGGTTCCCATTGTCCAGCAGGTAGGCCGTATTGCCGGGCCTCCACTGCGCTTCATCCTCCCATACGTGGACGACTTCCCCGCAATTATCCAATAGGTAAACATTGGGCTGATTGTGGGGATACATCAGGTTGTAGCCATCATAGGCCTTGGAGGGGTTGTAGGAAAGCAAGCCCACAGTGTGAGGGGAATCCTGGGCAAATAAGTTCACTACCAAAAAGAGAGTAAAAAGTGTAAACAGGTGCTTCATAAAGAATTAAATTATTTAACATTCAAATTTTCAACTACTTAACTATTTTTTCGACAAAATATCGGCCCGATTCGGGATCGTCTATCCGCAGCAGATAGAGCCCCTGTGCCCATACTTCAGCGGGCAGCCGGCTGAAGCCGGGGTGAATCCAGTCATTGGCCACCCGTTGCCCGGTGAGGCCTAAAACCTGCAGCCGCAGGCGCACCCCCGTCTCATTTTCCAGCAATAACTGAGCTCCCACCGGATTGGCGAGCACCCGCACACCAGCCAGTTCCTTCGGAGTGTGGGACGAAGATACAGGATTGCCGTAAACCACACAATCGGACGGAAGCGGATTGAGCTCCAGCCGGCCCTGCGGTTCCAGGGTTTTTCCTTCAAAAGCCAGGAAATCAGGAGCGTAGCGATAGGCGCGGAATACATCATTATTGGTAATATTCGTACCCTGGCTGACTGGCCCGGTGGAACGGACTGGGTTGATGTACTCCCAAACCATATTACCTTGGTAATCAACCTCGAACAGCCGTCCTTCTCTTCCTTCACAGATCAGGGTATTGCCGTTGGGCAGGCGCTGTGCGCCAGAGATGTTGGCGGAGAAGAACGCATTGAGAGGCTGCGCCCGGTAGGTCCAGAAAAGGAAATCAGGGCCATACGACTGGCCTTCTTCCAGGCTATACCGGCCGTTTTCATCCAGAGGTGGCTCAATGATATCCACCGAAGAATAATTGCCATTCGGCCGTGCGAGCCCGTTGTTGAAGGCCATGATGCGGCCGGCATCCAGCAGCCCCTCTTCGACCCAATGTACATCGTGCTGATTGAAAAGCTGCTGGCCATCGGTGGTTCCCCTGCCGTAAGCAAGCGGATTGCCCCACCGGTAAAGCAGGTCTCCTCCCTGGCCTGCACTCCCCCCCGAATGGCCGCTGGCCTGCTCGGTAGTGGTGCTGTGATCGATCACCCATAACTCACTAAGTGAGCGGGAGCTGAGTATAATCTGGTCCAGGGCCGGGTTATAATCTACGGCATTGAGATGTATCCAGTCGGCATTATTGGCTCCTCCGGTTTGAAAGTTGATGTCCACCAGCTCAGGATGATCAGACACTACTCCGAAATTGGCCTTGGAAGAGTCAAAATCCTGGATGAGGTGATCCCACAATCGCCACTGCCAGACGACATTGGCCTGGTTGGAGCCCACCGGCTCGAGTTCGACCACCCGCTCTGTCCACAAGCCGTTGTTGCTGGCCAGGTTGGGGTTGCGCCCGGCCTCGATGGCCTCCGCCCGGGAGTGTGATTCCCAGGCGATGAGCAGTATATTGCCGTTGGGCAGGTATTCCACATCGTGATGCTGGTGGAAAGTGGCGGAGGAATAATTGTAGCCCCACACCAGGTTGCCGTCCCAGTCGATGAGTTCGATGCGGCCGCCGGAGCCCCCGCTGTTAAAGGAGCTGTTGATACGGCCGGTATGCAATAGATTGCCGTTTTCCAGCAGGTAGGCCACATTGCCCGGCCGGTAATTACTGGGCCAGCTGTGCACCACCTCTCCGCAGTTGTCGAGCAGGTAAGTAAAGGTGCTGGAGTTGGGCGCCAGCAGGGTGTAGCCGTTGAAGGCCAGCGAGTCGTTGAGAAATAAGCCGACAGTTTGTTGGGCGGAGAGGGACACAACACTGAGGATAAATATAAGCAGCGGTATAAATTGAGTCATTTTTTTCATTTCACCTCCTGTCCAGGACAGGTTCATTTTTAGCGCAACTTACTTTTTCCTTTTGAGAATTGGAAGTAGAGAACGGCCAGCGCTGCATAGTGTGTCAGGTAATTTGCAGAGAAATATAAGTACGGTGTCCATTTAGTTTTATGCCGCCAGGTTATTAGTTTCCAACTTTTTCCCCATGGAAGAGGATTTGAAGGAAAAAAATATAAACACAAGATTTTGAAGATTTGAAGGCTGTATTTTGTTCCTTGTACGGGAATGATATCGTTTCCATGCTTACTGGACTTTGGGCGTTCCGGCGTGGAAGGCGGAAAATTGGCGTCAAATGCCCATTTAGCGCCCCATTCCGACTTCCGACTTCGCACTTCCGACTTTACAGTTACAGTCTTCGAATATGAAAAATACAACAATAACTTTTGTTCCCCTCCCCAATTCCATTCGGTTCCTTTTGGTAATACTCTTTCTGGGTATAGCCCGTGTATTTTACAGTCAGGAATTGCGATTGAACCTTGCCGGCAATGAACAAGACGGATACTACGTGGAGGTGTACAACGGCCCTGAATTACTTTTCACAGATCATGGAGCTTTCAACCTGAAGATGGCTAACCTCGACCTGAGCGCCACTACCCAACTCAGTTCCTGGAAAGGGATGAAGTATACAAAAGAGCCCGGCAAGATTATCCTGGAGCGGGATTCCTATCTTGCTGGCCTGGACGCCAACCTTTCCATCACGGTTATTTATGAACAGGTGAACGAGCAACTCATCCGAAAACGCGTCCGGATGACGCAATACTCCATGCCTTCCATGTATTACACCCTAGAGGAAGTTGCTACTCCTGCCGGCGCTCCGGCCAACTATCTGACTTTCGAGTATGAGGATTTTCCCGGAGGATTTGTCCATGAACTATTTCCTGCTGCCGGATTTCTCACTTCAGATAGCCTGGTTGTTGGCTTTCTGACGGATGCCGGGTACCGCAACCACTTTACCCGCACCACCCGCCGGAGGTTTAGTGGCAGAGGAGGAGGATTCGTTGGAATGCGAAAACTCCCGGACCCTGCATTGATCGTTTTACCAACAGCAGCCGAAAGGGAAAGACAGGCCCATTACGTAAAATATACTTTTGGCGAGCTTTATGACCTGGATGCGGGCGCCAAACAATGGTTCGAGCCCTTTTCCGATTCCAGGGCCATTGGTAAGGCGAAGATGACAGAAAAGGGAAGCTACATGCAACTGGCGTGTGATAATTCGGAGCGCACCGGGTTTGAGTTGCTGACCAACATGAAGGGGCAGAAAATTTACACCATATCCTTTGATTGCAGAGGCAACGTCCCTCTGGCCCTTAAACTCCATCGAATCAAAGACGGAAAAAAGGGGGCGGAGCTGGAGCATGGCATCAAATACATCGACCGGTTTCCGGTGCTTCAGGAGGAGTGGAGCCGGTTTGAAGGCAGTATTCTTATACCGTATATAGAAAATGACCGGGTTTCCATGTTTATTGGTTCCACCTCCGGGGAAACGGGTGGCCTGGAAATAAAAGGGCTACAGGTGGTGGAGCATGATCCGTTGAAGGCCCCTTACAATATTCTTCCGCTGGGGCAAACAGTTGACAAAACGACCTATGTGTTCGCAGAACCCTGGCGGTCGCACCAACAATTCATGATCTCGGCTCAAACCAGGTTGGCGGAGGGAATGGGCTTCCACGGCACGCAGCTGGAAAAAATGCTGTATGCCAACCTCCATATGTTAACCTGGATCACCTCGATCCATGATTTTACGCCCTTTGTTGTACCCAATATGAATTATGCTCCGGATATGTACAACCGGGATTCCTTCTGGTCGATCATCGCCACCTATAACAAAAGCCTCAACCTGAAGATCTGGGAACAATGGGGAAAGACTCAGAACAAGGAAGGCGCCATTGGTACTATCATCACTCCTTATATGGGATCGGTCGAAGTGAAGGACAATGAAGCGACGATTGAATGGTTGATCTGGGCATTGCTCAACAAGCGGCGCTTTGGGGTTGAGCTCCCGGCAGACAAACTTGACAAAGCCGTGGCCTATGTATTGAATGAATTTGATGCGGACCGGGACGGCAGGTGTGCATCCCATTTTTCTCTGAGTCAGATCGACATCCGGGACTACGAGCCCAAAACCGAAGGCCTGGCGGGGAACCAGGGCCTGTTTGTGGTGGCTTTACAAACGATCGAAGCCCTGGGGTACCCCATAGAACCGGCCTACCTCTCGAAAGCCGAGGAAATCTACAGAGGATTTTATGACGAAAAAAGAAAACACCTGCTGTTTGACCGCGAATACCCGGATATCATTTCACTTACCAGCCTCGTTCCCGAGTTCCTTTCCCTATGGTTATTCGACAAGCCCTTGCTTACCGATGAGATGGTGGCCAACCACCTGGAACAGACTCCCATTCTCAATAAAGTCCCGAATGCGCCCCATCCCGAACTCGGAACTACTGCTCCGATCTGTGTCCGCCTTACAAAGGATAAAAAGGGATATGCTTATCTGTCGTCCGATTATCAGCCGTTTGGCGAATTTGGCAAGGCCAACTACAAAAACGGCGCCCGGGACGGCTACTACTATAATGGCGGCAGCTGGATGCGGGCAGAATATTGCGCTTATGCAGCGGGGCTTAAACATGGATGGGACAAAGCCTCCAGGCTGATGGAAAACCGGGCGTGGGCAGAAATCTATCTGAACCCCCGGTGGCCGTTCAGTAAGGAATTCATCCCTACTCAATGGCAGTCGGTTGACTCATGGTGGGACTCCACCCGGGGGCTTAGCTGGAATGTCTTCATATTAATGGCCGATGAATTAGCCGGATTGCGAACCCCCGAAATGGACCCGGATTTTAGGGAAAACCACGCTGGCCACTAAGAGAGATGTTTTGCCATACTTTCCTTATCTTGCCGGCAAAGCCAATATGCATGGACTACCCCAGCCTGAAATCTTACTGGCAGCACAACGCCAACATGATCACTACTGCTTTTCAGGAGGGAAGAACCTCCTTTTTGCCCTTCCTGCTGCCCGAACTGGCACTGGAAATGCCTGCCTCCAAGGTACTCCAGATGTCGATCAGCCGTTACGGTAAAGGCATCATCCAGGATGCCCTCGACCCCCGGCAGACCATACCCAGCCCGCTGGCGGGCCTGCGCTCGACCAACTGGATCAAACGCACCAATATGGTGGGCATCAATGTGCGGACGGTACAAAACTTCTGGAACGTCATCAAGTATATGGCCACCGTACCAGAGGCGCAGCAATCCGTCCACCTGCTCCCCATCTGGGAGCCAGGAGTGGTGGCCAGCCTCTATGGCATGGCCAGTTGGAACATCAATCCGGAATTCTTCAGCCAGGAACTGTACGATGCCTATCCTCATCTCGATACTGTCGAAAAGCAGCTCAAAGTAGTCATCAACCTCCTCCATGCTTCCGGACGGACCGTGGGCATGGACGTCATTCCTCATACCGACCGATATTCCGAGATCGTGCTGGGCAACCCCCGGCACTTCGAATGGCTGCAGCGGCGCGACGACAAGATCACCAGCCACCGCGCCAATCTGCACAAAGCGGTGGAAAAGGCGGTCTTTGGCTTCCTCAAAGAGCAAGGCCCGGCCAAGGACGGCATCGACCTGCCCGCAGATGTGACTGAATTCTTCTCGGAGGAATATCCCGAATCCGCCCGTATCGAGCTGCTCTTCGGCAGCCGGGAGGATTACGGCCGGCGCGGCCAGCGCCGGGGATGGCTGGTGCAGCATCTTTACAAAGACGGCTTCGAACCTGTGCCTGCCACTATGGGGCCACCCTACCGCGGACTGGAGGTGGACACTCGCGATGAGGCCAAATCCGTTGATGGCGAAGGGCGCATCTGGCGGGAATATAAGATCCGGGAACCGCAGGAAATGTCCAGGGTATTCGGCCCGCTGGCCCGCTATAAACTTTACGAACGGCTGGACGACAACAAGAACTGGGAGATTGATTTCACAAAACCTCGCCCGGCCACCTGGGAATACGCCTGCCATCACTTTCACAGTATTCAGCAGGAATACAATTTTGATTTTATGCGTGGGGATATGTCGCATGTACAGATGCGCCCGGAAGGAGTGCCGGTTCAGGCGGATGACTATTACGACCTGCACAAGGCGGTGCGCACCTATGTCCGGACAGTCAAGCCCTACTTCGGCTACTTTGCCGAGACCTTCCTGGTGGGCCCGGGCTTCATCGCCTACGGCAATGAAGTCGATCATCTGGAACAGGCCGACGCCGATTCCACTCTGGGTGACCTGCAGAGCATGGTGGTAGGTAGCCCGAAGTTCATGCAAAACTTCCGCTGGTACCTCGACATTCTGAAGGGCAGGGATTTCGCGCCCAACTTCACCATCATGACCGGAGACAAGGACGATCCCCGCTTCGATGAGTTCTACCTGGGCGGCAACGAGGCCCGCCTCTTCATCGCCCTTTTTCTGACCGACATGCCCAGCTATATGGCGCTGGGTTTCGAATGCCGTGACCCCCACCCTACCCCTGCGCCGAATGAGCATTACAGCAAGCTCTATGTCTTCCGCATCAGCAACGGTGAGAAAGCCACCAAGGGGCCGTATGTCTTTGGGAAAAACGGCCAGCTCTACCACCGCCTGTCCCGCCTGCGCTATGCCGCGGAGCAGTTGCTGCCTCAGATTGTAAGCGCCGACACTCAATGGTTGCTTCCTCCCGATGCCACTGCCGCCACCCGGGTGGTTGCCTGGACGCAGTCCCCCAAACCTCAGTACCTGTTTGTAGCCAACCTGGGTGTCAGCGAGCCGGCCATCAATATCAAAATACCCAAAATCAAGGGCCCTGAAAAAGTAGCGTCGCCCCGGCTGCATTTTTCTACTCACCAGGAAAAGGTGCAACTGAACGCCTTATTGTTCAATGGCAAACAGTACCAAATAGACAGATTGGAAGCAGGAGAAGGGAGGGTGTATTCGTTGATCGGTTGACCAATAAAAAATAACTCTGTATAAAGCCTATCAAATTGCCGTTCAAAAGATCAAAAAATCCTATACCCATGAAAAAGCTATTTTTCCTGGCCTCCGTGCTTACCACTGCTCTATTCACCTCCTGTACTTCCACCATAGAGCTGCCAATGTTACAGTCAGCGGACCTCTACCTGCCCGAGCACATCCAAACCATTGTGACGATCGACCGGAGCCGGCCTTCCAAGGGGTTTAATAACGTAGTGGAGGGCCTCCTCTCCGGTGAAGGCATCGGGCAGGACCGCCGCGGCCGCATGCGCGCTTTGGATGGGTTGGCGGCCACCCTTACCCGAACGCCCCGATTTAATATCAAAACCACCGCCCTGGAAATGAAGGGCAGCCCTGCCGGCAATAGTTTTGAAAGCCCTTTGCCATGGGAGGAGATTAATCGCATCTGCAAACAATACGGCGCCGACGCACTTATTGCCATGGAGCTCTACGACAGTGACAACTTCATCAGCACCGAGCAGCGCAAGGACAAAAAGAAGGATAAGGAAGGCAAGGAATACATCGAAAGTTATTATGTCGCGGACATGCGAACCCAGGTGCGGATCGGATGGCGGCTTTACGACAACCGGGAGCGGCATATTATCGACCAGTTTACCGGTACCGAAGACGCCAGCAGCGACGCTCGGGGAGATACCGAAGAGGCCGCCAAGGGCAACCTGCCGGATCCCGAAGCCATTACCCAGAATGTGAGCTTCGCTGCCGGTGAACTCTACGGTATGCGCATCGCTCCAGTTTGGGTAACCGTCACCCGCGAGTGGTACACCAATGGCAAAGGCGCCGCCAAAGCTGATATGGAACGCGCCGCCCGCTATGCCAAAACCGGTGAATGGGATCAGGCCAGCGAGATTTGGACCTCTCTGGTGAATACGGCGGCCGATGAAAAAAACCGCGGCCGAGCCGCTTACAATATGGCGGTGGCCAACGAACGGGAAGGCCAACTGCGCGCCGCCCTACAGTGGGCCCGCCGGGCTTACACCGACTTTGGCAACAAAAAAGCCCGAAACTACGTGGACCTGATCCGCCAACGCATCTTTGAACAGGAACGGGTAGAGGAGCAGATGGGGAATGGTAGCAATTTTCAACATTAAATGTTCTATTATTTTAACCTGTAAACAAGTTTCATAACGCGGCTACTCAGCCACACTTGTTATTTGGGCTATTTGTATTAACAAATGAGCGCCTAAATCGTTATGCATTCAAAGGAGTGCAGGGCACTGCGAAGCACCCCAACAACAGCAACCATTCAACAATAAAACCATGAACATTCCCATCTATCAGGTCGACGCCTTTACGGGCAAGCTATTTCGTGGCAACCCGGCGGCCGTCTGCCCTTTGGACAAGTGGCTTCCCGAGGCTACCATGCAGGCTATTGCTGCGGAGAACAACCTTTCGGAAACGGCATTTTTCATACCGAAGGGCCAGGACTATCAGCTGCGCTGGTTTACGCCGGCCATAGAGGTAGACCTTTGCGGGCATGCCACACTGGCTACAGCTCACGTACTTTTTCAGCATCTCGATTACCAGGAGGCCATCCTCAATTTTCATAGCCGTAGCGGCCTGCTGTCTGTTTCCCGCCAGGAGGGTCATTATATTATGGACTTCCCAACCGACATACTGGAAAACACCCTGGCGCCCAAAGTGCTGGCCGAAGCCCTCCGGGTACAACCAAGGGAAGTGCTAATAGGCAGGGAGGATTTTCTGGCCGTCCTGGATTCAGAAGCGGAAGTAGCCGCCCTGCAGCCCGATTTCCGCCTGCTCCGGCAGGTCAAAGGCCGTGGCGTTATCGTTACTGCTCCCGGCGAATCCGTCGATTTTGTTTCCCGCTGCTTCTTCCCCAATGCCGGCATCGATGAAGATCCGGTAACCGGCTCTGCTCATACTACGATGACGCCCTACTGGGCCGAGCGGCTCGGCAAGCAGGAGCTCACTGCCCGGCAGATATCCCGGCGCGGCGGCGAATTGCGATGCACTATGCTGGGGGAACGGGTGGCCCTCGCAGGGCAGGCGGTGACGTACATGGAAGGCGTAATTGGGGTATGAGAAGTTAAGAGCTTGCCACTCCAAATGCCTGACATCCCCTCTCTCCTACAAAAACCGGCCTGTCTGCTACAACTGTTTTCTTCAGAAGCTGGATTTCGTTAAGTTTCCTGTATCATCAAACTCAGGTTATTTATGAAACCCAATGCTCGTAATGAAAGCTGGAAAGAAAAACTGATCGCTGGCCTGGCTGCTTTCGCCGCCATGATAGCTGCCAGCCGTTGGTTTATGGGCCAACTGGCACGAAGGGCTGCCCGTATGTGGTTCTGGTAAACCCAGCCATTGGCCTCATCAGAAATACTCCTATCTAGCTATGGAAGTTTTTTCTAGATTTGGAGTAAAAAGCAAATGAATATCAGTGAAATTCTCACCCATCTAGGTGAAGATAGGGAACAGTATTTCAATGCTGTTGCTCCCCCCGTCATTCAAACCAGCAATTTCGCTTTCCATTCCCTCAATGAGTTCCGGCAGGCTTTTGCCAATGAATTGGAGCACCATATCTATAGCCGGGGTAATAACCCTACTGTAGCGATTTTACGTAAAAAACTGGCGGCGTTGGAATCAGCAGAGGACGCCCTCGTCTTTGCCAGCGGCATGGGCGCTATCTCTGCCGCCATACTGGCCAATGTTCAGGCCGGCAGCCACGTAGTCTGCGTAGACTCGCCTTATTCCTGGACGAAAAATCTTCTTCAGGATTACCTGCCCCGTTTTGGCGTAACCGCCACTTTTGTCGACGGCAAGAAAGTGAGCTTGATCGAAGAGGCCATCCAGGACAACACCACGCTCTTATACCTGGAAAGCCCTAACTCTCTGACTTTCGAACTACAGGATATCCGGGCCTGCGCCGAGCTGGCCCGCCGCCGGGGGTTGGTGTCCATTCTCGACAACAGCTACTCCTCCCCTATTTTCCAACGGCCTCTCTCTATGGGCATCGATATCGTCGTACACTCCGGCACCAAGTACCTCAACGGACACAGCGATGTGGTCATGGGGGTATTGTGCACCAGTAAAGCCATGGCGCAAAAGATCTTTGAAGGGGAGTATATGACGATGGGCGGCATACTTCCGCCCCATGATGCAGCGCTGGCCATCCGGGGATTGCGCACCCTGGAGCTGCGAATGAAGCGCTGCTATGAGAGTGGACTGGAGGTCGCCCGCTACCTGGAACAGCACCCCAAAGTGGAGCGCGTCATCCACCCCCTGCTTCCCTCTTTTCCACAGTACCAACTGGCTAAAAAACAGATGGAGGGCGCCGGCGGGCTTTTTTCCTTCTACCTCCAAGCCGATAGCCTGGAAAAAGCAGAGGCTTTTTTCAACCACCTCGATCGTTTTCTACTCGCTGTCTCCTGGGGCGGCCACGAGTCTCTGGTATTGCCGGCGGTGGCGTTCTACAATATTCCGGGAGGGGGCGCCCCCACCATGCCCTGGAACCTGGTGCGGCTTTACATTGGACTGGAAGACCCACAATGGCTGATCGAAGGACTGGAAAGGGCCTTGGCCCAAGTGTAAACTGTTTGAACTTTTTGTAGATTTGAATGTGAATAGTAGACAGGATTCTGAAATTTTCAGCCCGCCTGCCGTGCCGGAACATGATCTTCAGCACGGCAAGGCCGGCAGGGATTACCAGGACAGCAGCATTTCCTTACGGAAATTTCCAGGATAAAATCTGGTAATAGTATTAATAGCAGGAAGTAAACAAAGATCAAATGAAAAAGATAGTCGTACTTACTGGAGCAGGGGTCAGTGCAGAGAGCGGGATCAAGACTTTTCGCGATGCTGGTGGCTTATGGGAAGGGCACGATATAATGGAAGTAGCTTCACCCGAGGGCTGGCGAAAAAACATGGAGGCCGTTCTGGAATTTTACAACCAACGCCGGCGGCAGCTCCTGGAAGTAAAGCCCAACGCCGGCCATTATGCGCTGGTAGAACTGGAAAAAAAATTTGAGGTTAGCATCATCACTCAAAATATAGACGACCTGCACGAAAGGGCCGGCAGCAGCCGCATCATCCATTTGCACGGTGAGCTGCTCAAAGCGCGCAGCACCAAGGACCCCAGCATTATTTATGAATGGGCTAAAGACATCAACCCAGGCGACACCTGTCCGCTGGGTAGCCAGCTGCGGCCCCATATTGTATGGTTTGGAGAGGCAGTGCCCATGATTGAGATGGCCGCTATGGAAACCATGACAGCAGATGCCGTCATTATCATCGGCACTTCCATGCAAGTGTATCCGGCGGCAGGCCTGGTAGACTTCGCTGAGAAGGCAAAACGCATTTTTTACGTCGACCCCAAACCAGCCATCAACTACGAACTCAGCCGGGCTGCCAGCCTCTCGGTGGTCGCCGAATCGGCCACCGCCGGGGTGCCCAAAGTGGTAAAAGAATTGTTAGAGCAATAAAAAAGCCGCGCAGGGCATGCTTGGACAATACCCCTAACGCGGCTCAAAACCTTAAACTAT
>JAGQXQ010000035.1:6416-13302 GCA_020436535.1 Phaeodactylibacter sp. | reverse complement strand
TTGGGTTTGTTTTTCCATTTTTTTGCCTGTAAAATTAAGGGTTCCAGCAATGCCGCGCTATTGTCTGCGGGCCAGAGGCTGTGGGGAGAGGGCCGGAGGGGGGGATTGTTATATGGTTATATTGTTGAATTGTTGCCGGATACAGAGCCCTAACAATACAACCAGCCAGCCATTAAACCCTACCTCTCAGCCTGCAAATGTTTCTCAACCACTTTTTCGCAAGCCTCCTGCAGCATGCGAAAAACCTGGTCGAAGCCATCATCGTTCCAGTAGGGGTCGGGTACATTAAGATTGCTGCCGGGGGCAACGTAATTGAGGATCATGGCCACTTTTTGCTTTTGCTGATTCGTTTTAGCCAGGCGAAGAATGTCCTGATAGTTGGAGCTATCCATGGCCAGAACGAGGTCGAAATCCTCCAGGTCGGAAGGTTGAATCTGGCGGGCGCGCTGCCGGGAAATGTCCAGGCCGTACTTTCTGGCGGTGCTCACCGAGCGGGGGTCAGGCGGTTCGCCGATGTGCCAAAGGCCGGTGCCGGCGGAATCCACCTTCCAGTCCAGCCCTTCTTCTTTGAGCTTTTGTTTTAAAATACCCTCTGCTAAAGGAGAGCGGCAGATATTGCCCAGGCAAACCATTAGTATTTTCATGGAGTTTACAATTTGTTATCGGATATTTGTCTCGAAAAACAATACGCCTTTTTAATGAAAAGGCTGGTTACCTTTGTTTTAAGGTATACAATTGAAATTTGTTTCAACCCCTGGAACATTTATTTCCGGGGAAAAATAAAACCTTCTTTGACAATTTTGGCGGGGCCGGCTAAAAACTTCGGCGTGAGCTCAGAAATTGTCAGAGAACCAAATAAAATAAATGAAAATCATAATTGCCGGGGCAGGAGATGTGGGTTTTCACCTGGCAGAATTACTGGCCTATGAAAACCAGGACATTGTGCTGATCGACTCCAGCCAGGAAGTGCTGGATTATGCCGCCACTCATCTCGATGTAATGACCCTCCGGGGAGATTCCTCTTCCATCGACATTCTGGAGCAGGCGCAGGTAGGCCGGGCCAAGCTCGTCCTGGCGGTAACGACCTCTGAAAAGAACAATCTGGTGACGGCCATTCTGGCCAAAAAGATGGGAGCCCGGCAAGCTATTGCCAGAGTGAACAACCAGGAATACCTCACTGAATCCGAACGGCATTTATTCCGGGAGCTGGGCATTGACTCACTGATCTCCCCCACCCTGCTGGCCGCCGAAGAGATCTACCGTCTGATCAGAGAGTGCTCTTTTACCGACCTCTTTGAATTTGAAAACGGAAAGATCAATCTCGTTGGCATTACCCTGGATGAGTATTCGCCGCTGTCTAATAAACAGGTGGCCGACATTCATGGGATCGACGCAGATGTTACCCTGCGGCCTATTGCCGTTCTGCGCGGCCACCGCACCATCATTCCCAGGGGCAACACCATCCTGCGCCGGAATGACCACATTTATTTCATCACACGCAAGGATAATATCGACCGGCTGATCAATATAGTGGGCAAAAAGAAGATAAAGGCGAAAAATGTAATGATACTGGGAGGCACCTCACTGGGGCTGGCCACCGCCAGAAGGCTGGAAAACGAATACAACATTACACTCATCGAGAAGGACAAGGAAAGATGTAAAATGCTCGCCGAACAGCTTAACAACTCTTTGGTCATCAATGGGGACGCCAGCAATATTGACCTGCTGGAAGAAGAAGGGCTCAACAATATGGATGTCTTCATTGCGCTTTCTGACAATTCGGAGACCAATATCATCGCCAGCCTGACCGCGAAAAATCACGGTGTGTACAAAACGATCGCCCAGGTGGAGAATAAGGAGTACATCCATATCTCTCAGAACATTGGCGTGGATACTCTGATCAATAAAAAACTCATCGCAGCCAACAATATTTTCCGCTTTGTGCGCAAAGGGCAGGTAGAGGCTATTACCAGTCTGCACGGCGTCGATGCGGAGATTATCGAATACGTCGTGCATAAAAACAACCAGATCACCAAAAAGCCGCTAAAGGACCTGTATTTCCCGAATACGGCTTTGATAGGAGGGGTCATCCGTGGTGAAGACACCCTGATCCCCGACGGAGATTTCCAGCTCCAGATCGATGACAAGGTTATTATCTTTGCCCTTCCGGAAGCTATCAATAAACTTGAACAACTCTTCCACTAGCAGTGCAATGATCAATATACGCCCAATCATCCGTGTCATAGCTGTCCTTTTGATCATTATCGGAGGGGCCATGTTTACCGGTTTGCCCTTTTCCTATTATTTTGACAGTGGTGATGCCCTTTCGTTACTCTACTCCGGCCTGGTTTGCATCCTCGTTGGTGGGATCTTGTGGCTAATCCGACTGCCGGGAGGCAATGATATCAAAAAGCGGGAGGGTTATCTCATCGTCGCCCTGGGCTGGTTATCCATGGTGTCATTTGGCATGCTCCCTTATCTGTTCAGCGGGGTTATTCCGGATGTAGTGGGCGCCTTTTTCGAAACCGTATCCGGTATGACCACCACCGGCGCTTCGGTGCTCAACGATATCGAGGCCGTTCCCGAGGGCATCCTTTACTGGCGGAGCCTGACCCAATGGATCGGCGGCATGGGTATTATTGTTCTTACAGTGGCCATATTCCCTTTGCTGGGCATCGGCGGTATCGAATTGTTTGTAGCCGAAGCACCTGGCCCGACTTCCGATAAGCTGCACCCCAGAATCCGGGAAACGGCCAAGCGCCTGTGGCTTATTTACGTGGCCCTAACGGCTGCCCTGACCTTTATACTCTTCCTGGGTGGAATGAGTTTTTACGAAGCGATCAACCACTCTTTTACGACCATGGCCACCGGTGGGTTTTCCACTAAAAACGCCAGCATGGCCTTTTATGATACGCCCGCCATCCAGTACCCTATCACTCTTTTCATGTTCCTGGCAGGAACGAACTATACGGTCATTTACTTCGGCCTGAAAGGTAAATTCAGCAAGGTGTGGGCCAGCGATGAGTTCAAGGCTTACTTACTCATCGTGTTCCTGTTCACTGTTATTGTCACCTTTGTCGTTAAGAGTAATACCGGCCTGCCTTGGGAAAAATCTTTCCGGGACAGCATTTTTCAGCTCGTCTCGATCATCACCACTACCGGCTTTGTCTCCGCCGACTATACCAGTTGGAGCAATAGCCTGACCATGCTCTTTTTCGTACTTATGTTTCTGGGGGCCAGCGCCGGTTCTACCAGCGGCGGCATCAAGCTGATCCGCCACCTGGTGTTTTTCAAGAACTCTTTTCTGGAGTTCAAGCGCATCCTGCATCCCAGGGCAATCGTTCCACTGAAGCTCAACGGCCAGGTCGTCACCGGCCGCATTCGGACCCATATCATCATTTTCCTGCTACTCTACCTCATGCTTTTCCTCATTGGGTCCATCGTTGTCTCCGCCATGGGGCTGGACTTCCTGACCGCTATCGGGGCAGTGGCCACTTCCCTCGGTAACGTGGGCCCCGGTATCGGAGAAGTAGGGCCTGTGGACAATTTCGCCTGGCTGTCACCGCAGATTAAGTTCACCCTCTCCATCCTGATGCTGCTCGGGAGGTTGGAGTTGTTCACCATCCTGGTGCTGTTCACTCCTTATTTCTGGAAGGCAAATTAACCAGCTCACTTAAGCCCCGGAGTTCATCAAAGTTTAACCGGACTTGCCCTGTAAATCTACTCAGGGGCAGAAGTTTTTTCAATTCCTTCGGTTCCGCTACCTTTTTATCCCGCCTGCACATTACCTTTGTCAAAAAGGGCTGGACATATGCAGATAAACGGTAAGCACTACCGAACCATTTGGGTCAAGGAGGGAGCAGAACCCACTGTGCAGGTCATCGACCAGCGCAAGCTCCCCCATGCGTTCGTCATTGAAGACCTGAATACTATTGACGACTTTGCCCGCGCCATCAGGGAAATGCACGTACGGGGCGCCCCGCTCATCGGCGCTACCGCTGCTTATGGGCTGTACAATGCCCTATATCATGCGCCGGCCGATAAACGCCGCCTGGGCAAATACATGCGTGATGCCGTAGAGCTGCTTCAGAATACCCGCCCTACCGCCATTAATCTAAACTATGCCCTCAACCGGATGATGAACGCAATCGAACCCGTCGAGGAAATGGAGAAGATGCTGCAGCTGGCCTTGCAAACCGCCAACACCATTGCTGAAGAGAGCATAGAGCACTGCCGTGCTATCGGTGAACACGGCCTGGAAATCATCCAAAAGATAAGTAAAAAGAAAAAGGGGGAGCCTGTCAATATCCTAACTCACTGCAATGCCGGATGGCTGGCGTGTATCGATCACGGCACCGCCACGGCGCCCATATACGCCGCCCACACCGCCGGTATTCCTGTTCATGTGTGGGTTGATGAAACCCGGCCCCGAAACCAGGGCGCTAACCTCACTGCATATGAACTCCTCCAGCAGGGCGTGCCCAATACCGTCATTACCGACAATGCCGGAGGCCACCTGATGCAACACGGCATGGTCGACCTGGTGATCGTCGGTAGCGACCGGACAACGCTCCGGGGGGACGTGGCCAATAAGATTGGCACCTACCTCAAAGCCCTGGCGGCCCGAGACAACAGAGTGCCTTTTTACGTCGCCCTCCCTTCGTCTTCCTTCGATTGGTCGATCAATGATGGCCTCAAAGAAATTCCCATCGAGCAGCGTAACCCCGATGAAGTAAGATATGTACACGGGTGGTTTAACGGAAAGATCTACAAAGTGCTCATTACGCCACAGGATAGCCAGGCCGCTAATTACAGCTTTGATGTGACACCGGCCCACCTGGTATCCGGGCTGATCACCGAGCGCGGAATATGCAAGGCCTCGAGAAGAGGGATCGTGAAGTTGTTCCCGGAGGCAGGCAAGTGATGGAGGAGGAGGGCTAGCCGTCTAACGACTTCGGCGTGAGTTCAGGATGGACCGGCTGTTCTTCGTTGTAAGTTGATTGTTGTAAGTTGTCCCGCCTGTTGACCGCCAACGAACTGCGACACGGCGCAATGAAACCGGCAACGAGGGGCCGACAACTGCCCAGCGTTGTGTTGTCCATACGCCACACAGTAATAACCATCTACATCAAATACGCTCCGGCTCATGCACCCAAAGCACCTCTTCCGACGGCGGCCCCAGCTCCGGCGATTTCCCATCATAATCGATATGGTAGAGCATATAACGCATGGCGGCAATCCGAGCCACTTCCCGGATGTTGCCTTTTATGACCACCCAGGGGCTATAGGGCTTGGAGGTCCGCTCGTACATGATGTTCTTATACTTCGTAAAGTCATCCCATTTCTCCTGAGCAAGCAGGTCTACCGGGCTGACTTTCCATTGCTTTAAGGGGTCGGAAAGGCGGTCTTCGATGCGATGGCGCTGGACTTCCATATTGATAGAGAACCAAAACTTGAAAAGGATGATCCCATCTTCGGTGATCATCTGCTCGAACAAGGGTGCCTGCTTCATGAACAGTTCGTACTCCTCCGGAGTGCAAAAACCCATCACCGGTTCCACCACAGCGCGGTTGTACCAGCTCCGGTCGAAGAAAACGATCTCTCCGCCGTTGGGTAGTTCCTGGACGTAGCGCTGGAAATACCATTGATCTTTTTCCACTTCTGATGGCTTACCCAGGGCAACAACCCGATAATGCCGGGGGTTGAGAAATTGTGAGAACCGAAAGATGGCCCCGCCTTTACCTGCCGTATCCCGGCCTTCGAAGAGGACTGCCAGCCGCAGGCCGTTCTCATGAATGTGTTTTTGCATTTTCAGCAGCTCTACCTGCAGGAAATACAGGTCGTGAACATACGCGGGGTTGATGCTGTAGTGCTGCAGTACCTGCTTGTCGAAGGTTTCGTCCTGGCCAGGTTTCATCGGTTCCATTACAGTTAGTTTGTTCACTCCTAAAGATAAAATAAACAACCAGAACCAGGCAGGCAAAGCCTGCGAAATGATTCCAACGAAAGCTTTCCGTCTTGAAAAAAGGAGCTACTTTTTCAATAAAACCTTGTAGAGGTCCGTCCGCCGGTCCTTTAGGGTATTAACGCTCCCGAATTCATGCAATTCCTTCAACAATTCAAGGCTTACATCCGCAATTACCGTCATTTCCGTATTGGGAGTGGCTTCGGCCCGTACGGCGTTGGTGGGGAAGGCAAAGTCAGAAGGGGTGAAGATAGCCGACTGGGCGTAGTTGATATCCATGTTATTTACCCGCGGCAGGTTGCCCACACAGCCGGCCATGACAACGTAGCACTCATTCTCGATGGCCCGTGCCTGAGCGCAGAGGCGCACGCGGTTGTAGCCGTTTTGGGTGTCGGTGAGAAAAGGAACGAAAAGGATTTGCATGCCCTGGTCTGCGTAGATGCGGGCGAGTTCCGGAAATTCAACATCATAGCAGATCAGAATGCCGACCTTGCCACAGTCCGTGTCGAACACCTTTACTTTGTTGCCGCCGACCATGCCCCAGGCGTCGCGCTCAGAAGGGGTGATCTGTATTTTCTGGTATTTCTCCCAGGTGCCGTCGCGGCGACAGAGGTAAGAAACATTGTACAAGTGGCCATCATCCTCCATCTTAGGCATGCTACCGGTGATGATATTGACGTTGTAGGAAACAGCGAACTCGATAAACTTATCCCGCAGTGCTCCCGTATAGCCGGCCAACTCGCGAATGGCGCGCGCCTCGCCGAGGTGATTGTAATCCGCCATCAGCGGCGCTTCGAAAAATTCGGGGAAAAGGATGAAGTCCGACTTATAATCACTCACGGCATCCACAAAGTATTCCACTTGCTCCACCAGTGCTTCAAAATTGCGAAACAGACGCATCTGCCACTGTACGATCCCTAC
>JAGQXQ010000035.1:0-6331 GCA_020436535.1 Phaeodactylibacter sp. | reverse complement strand
TCTTTCGATTCCTTGTCTTCCGGCAAATAGTGCTTGATGATTTTCTTTACGTGAAATTCATTCGATAGCTGGAAGGTCAGCGTAGGGTCGTAGACTTCCTTGAGCTTTACTTTTTGAATGTACTGGCGCGGGGTGAGTTCGTCAGAATAATCTTTGTAGTTGGGGATACGCCCACCGGCAATAATCGAACGCAGATTGAGGTTTTCACAGAGCTCTTTGCGAGCGTCATAGAGCCTCCGGCCCAGGCGCATACCCCGATATTTGGTGTGCACAAAGAGCTCAATACCATACAGAACATCGCCATCCGGAGCATGGGTGCTGAAGGTTTCCTTGCCGGTTATTTGCTGATAGGTATGGTTGTCACCAAATTTGGCATAATCAACAATAATCGAAAGGGCGCAGGCCGCCACTTTCCCATCAACCACGACACAAAGCTGCCCCTCGGGAAAGATGTCCAGCAGTTTATCGATCGCTCTTTTGTTCCAGTGCGTAACCCCTCCCCCTGAATACGCTTTGATCATGGCCTCTTTGAGGCCTAAATAGTCTTCGAGGTGCAGGTTCCGCAATTCTATTTTCTTGGTGGCTACTTCTTCCATGTGTTTTCAGCTTTTGAAACATTCAGTTATACGGTCAATAAGCAGAAACGCTTTTTCCCGCGATGTGTTTGGTGTAGGGGATGGTTATTATATTGTTATAGGGTTATAGGGTTATTGCTGAAAAGAAGCCCAGCAATCCAGCAATATACCATGCCACCCCTCCCTCCTAACCCATTTCAAACTTATAGCCCACGCCGTAGACCGTCTTCAGATACTCACTGAATCCGTGAGCGGCCAGTTTTTTTCTCAGGTTTTTAATGTGGGCGTAAATAAAGTCAAAAGAAATAGCATCTTCCATGTAATCCCCCCAAAGATGTTCAGCAATGCTTTCTTTCGTCACGACCCTGTTTTTGTTGCGGGCCAGGAAGACGAGAATCTCAAATTCCTTTTTCGTCAGGTTCAGCAGAGCTCCATCGGCGAGCACGATCCGTTCATCCAGCTTGACAACTAGCCCGCCAAAGGCCAGCACCTTACTGTAATTTCCTGTTTTTCGGCGCATTACCGCTTTGACCCGGGCGTGAAGTTCTCCCACATCAAAAGGGATGAGCAGAAAATCATCCGCTCCCTCGTCGAGGCCCTGAATACGCTCCCGTGCCAGATTATTACTGGAGAGGAGGATCAGGCCCGTCTGAGCATCCTCTTCCCGCATCATTTGCACCAGGCGGAGTCCGTCCTGTCCGGGAAGGCCAAGATTGATCAAGACGCAGTCATAATCGTAATTGTTGAGTTTTTTATACCCTTCCTGATAGGTGTTGGCCTGTTCACATACATAACCCTCACGCCGAAAATGGCGTAGTATTTGTGACAGCAAGTTTTGGTTATCCTCAACGATCAGGATTTTCATCGAAATCTTATTCTGGCAAGATGGGCGTAAAATACGGAATATAACACTTTCAGGGAGTGGTATTTTTTTGCACCCTCGTTTTATTCAGAATTCCTTCAGAATTCCACCTCTCTTTTGCAAAAAAAAGCAACGGGCACAGCCAGAAAAAAATGGATGCAAAAGTTCAATCGAACGAACAGCTTTTCGAGGCACTCATAACCGGCCTGCTTACTGAGGGTTACGCACTGGCGGATGGCTTCTTAAGCTCCCTTGAGGTGCAAGATATTCTGGAGGCCTCTGCCGGTTCTTACGAACAGGGGGGATTCAATATTGCTGGTATTGGAAAGCAGCAGTACTATCAGCTCAACCGAAATATCCGTGGCGACCACATTCAATGGCTGGACCACCATAACCCGCCCGAAGCCTGCCGGCCTTTCTTCGGCCGGCTGCAGGAAATGATCCGATACTTTAACCGCAGCCTTTACCTGGGCATTCGGGACATGGAGCTGCATTTTGCAGTATATCCGGAAGGGGCTTTTTACAAACGCCATCTGGATGTTTTTCAACACACCAAGGCCAGAAAGCTTTCCATTGTCTGTTATTTAAATTTCGAATGGGCCGTCGAAGACGGCGGCCAATTGCGCCTTTACCTGCCTCAGGAAAATGGCCCCGAGCAACACGTTGACATTTTGCCGGTTGCGGGGCGCCTGGTTTGCTTCAACAGTCAAACCCTCGAACACGAAGTACTGCCCGGCCAACGGAAGCGCTTCAGTATTACGGGTTGGCTGAAGGACGATCTGCCCTTGTTTGCGCCTCCTTTGCCTGGTAACTCTTAGGCCCGGCAAGGGAGGATTCATTATTGGACAGTGCTTTAGAATCATTTTCATAACACCCTCAAACAAAAACAATGATCCATCCGCACACACGCATACAGTTCATCAATGATGAGATGGGCTATGGCGTTTTTGCTACTCATTTCCTGCCCAAAGGCACCATTACTTATGTGAAAGACAGCCTGGAAATGGAGATCACCCCAGAGGCATTTGGCCACTACTCCGCAGAAATGCAGGAGGTGATCGAAAAGTACTCTTACATCGATGAAAAGGGAGTCCGTATTGTAAGTTGGGATTTTGCCAAGTACGTCAACCATTGCTGTAATTGCAATACCATGAGCACTGGTTATGGCTTCGAAATTGCGATCCGGGACATTCAGCCCGGCGAACAGGTCACCGATGAATACGGTATCTTCAACATCAAGGAGGAGATGGAATTGCAGTGCCATCAGAAAAACTGCCGCCGAAGGCTGAGCCCCGATGACTTTGACCACTACTATCAGCAGTGGGATGAGCAACTCAAGGGGGCGCTGGCCGTTCTGTTATCCGTGGATCAACCGCTCATTCCCATTCTCGACATACAGGCTCGGGAGGAATTCATGGCTTATCTGCAGGGTAAAACCCCTTACCGCTCGGTTTATAACCTCAAGTACTTCCCTCAGTATGCCTCTAATGGAGTGGGTACTAATGTAAACCCCGAATAACGGATAACGAATCTCCCATCATACATTCCGAGCTTTTGTGTACTTTTGTACACCTCAAAACCTCCAAATTCAAAAGCCTTTACAAGCAAGAGAAGTCTCTGCCGGATCTATCGCAGAGTTTCTTTGCTATTTAAGATGACGATAAAATATTGACTTGTGATGAAGATCCCAGTTTCGGCCCTGCAACACGATGCCCCTGTAATTGAAGAACTCCTATTAGAAGAGGTTCCTCCCGGAGAAGTACAACGGTTTCTGCTACACCTGGTAACCGATGGTATGGGCTTGCCTGTATTTATTCCCATCATCGTAGCCAAGGGAATACAAGATGGGCCGGTAGTCGGCTTCACAGCTGCTGTACACGGTAATGAATTGAATGGCATTCCGGTCATCCAGCGGCTTTTCCGAGAGGTCAAAGCCAAGGAACTGCGTGGCACCCTCGTGGGGGTGCCGGTGGTCAACATTCCTTCTCTCTTGCGCAAAAGGCGCCGGTTTATTGATGGCACCGACCTGAACCACATCATGCCCGGCAAGCCCGACGGCAATGTGAGCCAGGTGTATGCCTACCGCATTATCAACTGGATCGTCAGCAAATTTGACTATCTCATCGACCTCCATACCGCCAGCTTCGGCCGGATCAACTCCTACTACATCCGCGCCGATATGTCGGCTCCGGATACCCGGAAAATGGCCCTGCTGCAAAACGCCCAGATCATTGTACACAATCCTCCGTTGGACGGCACGCTGCGCGGCGCCGCCGATGCGCTTGGCATCCACGCCATCACCCTGGAAGTCGGCAACCCGAACACCTTTCAAAAAGGCCACATCCGTTCCGGCCTGACCGGGATACATAATCTGCTTCACGCCCTGAATATGACCGATGCCGTAATAGAGGAACCGCCGGCTCCGGCCGTCATCTGCCAGCAATCCTATTGGTTGTACACCGATACCGGCGGCATCCTCACCGTACTGCCCGATGTGGCGCAAATGGTAAAGTCCGGCGAAGTAGTCGCTACCTTGCGCAATATATTCGGCGACCTGATCCGGGAATACAAAGCGCCGGAAGATGGCATCGTTATCGGCAAAAGCGTCAGCCCGATTAACCAGACGGGTGGGAGGATCCTGCATTTGGGGATACTGAAATGAGGGAATGGATACGAGGTATACTAGTACAGTGACCATACTACTGGACATTTTGGTGCTATTGTGTATCAGAGAGCAGTGTATCGGTGTATCAGAACTGGACAGAAAGCACCAATGTCCAGTAGTATGTAACCTTTATTCTTTCCTTCAATCATTCATTCCCTCATTCCTCCTATCATTTCATATAAACCTCCAGATTCTCTGCCCGCTGCCGCCCGGTGATCCGGCCACCTGCAGTGGGGGCTTCCTGAATGCCCGGGAGGTAGCTGCGCTCCAGAAAGGCCGTGCCGGGCCCCTGTCCAATCTCGGATAGTTTGTCCTTCGCCAGAATGATGCTGGTGGCTCCAACATCATTGGTTGAGAAAATGCGGGCGTCGCCTTCGTTTTCGCCATTGATGGTCAACAGAATGATCTCATTGGCCTTGAGTTCCCCGTCTTCCCAGAAAAGTTCATAGGACTGGCTTCGGTCAATGGTGTCGATGCCGGGAGCAAAAGAAATGGGATGTATTTCCACAGTATTGCGGAATAGGCTGCCGTCAGTGTCCGTCCATTCAAAAGCGCCTGTAGCAACGAAGCCGGCGTATTCCCTTTCGTAGTAGGCCAGCACCGGGTTGAAGGTGAGCGGGTCTCCCTCGAAAGTAACTTTGCTGTCGCCTGCTAATTGCAAGTTGGTGCCCAGTTCGTTGCTGAAGTGGAAGGTGGCGCGGGCGTATGTTTTGTCCTGGTTAGCATTGTAGAAAAGCTCATAAACCGTGAAGATGCGGTCCTGATCGACTGTATCGGAAGATTCGCTGTTGCAGCTGAAGATAGCCAGGCCGCAGAGTAGCGCGCAGAAGAAAAAGAATTGCGTTTTCATAGTTAAAAAGGATTGGTGAATGGAAATTAGATTCATCAATCCTAAGAACGATCTTGTCTGCTCTAACCCGACAAAGGATTCATTAAATTAGGTTAAGTGAGTGTTAAGGGCTTCGCTCCCGAAGCAGAATAGAGGCCTGCAAATAAAAAAAGCCTCTTGGCGCTTTCAGGACCAAGAGGCTGCAATTCTCCCAACACTTAAATGGTTTTTTCGTGTGTTTGTGTTACTTTGTTTGGGTTATCTGATCCGGCAATCCTGCCGATAACACACGGTTTATATTTTTTATCAAAGCTCTTTACTACAATTGATAATGCAAAGAAAGGCAGAATCTGGCAATACATCAATTGCATGACAATGTTAAAAACATGTGTTTTTCTTGCGCCAGTACCACATTATTACATGAAAATGTAATAAATTTATTGGTGGTTACCATAGGAAACAGAATTCCATCATTATGAAACAGATCGCACTAATAGAAGATGACCTGCGCCTTTCAAAACGAATGGCCTTTTTCCTGAATAAGCAAGATGATCTGGAATGTGTAGTTTCCGCCGGTTCTCTGGGCGAATTCTTTGAATCCCTTGATGAAAAACTAAAGCTTGATCTTTTACTGCTCGATATTGAACTTTCTGAATCCATTAATACCATCGGCCACATTAGGAAGATCAAAAGCTTATTACCTCAAATCAAGGTCCTGGTGATTACAGGGCATAACCATCCTGACTATCTACTTCAGGCCCTGCAAGAGGGGGCTGATAGTTTCTACCTTAAAGGCTCAGGGCTGCCCAAACTATTAGAAGCTATTGAAGCCACCCATGCCGGAGGTACCTACCTCGACCCGGAGGCCGCCGTCCATATTATTCCCTATTTGAGAAAGAAAAAACAACTGCCGGATACCGGTATCCCCGCTTCGGATAAGTTCGAAACTGCTCTGTCAGATGAAGGGCTTCAACCCGATTTACAGTTGACCCAGAGAGAAAAGCAAGTGGCCCAGGGCCTGATCGCGGGGCAAAGCTATAAGGAGATCGCACAGCATATTAACCTCTCGGTCAATACCGTACGCCATTATGTGAAAGTGCTTTACAAAAAATTTGAGGTGGCCAATAAAATACAGCTCAGCAATAAACTAAAGCCGTATATGTAATATATACAGGACAGGTAGCCCACAAACCTGATGAAAATGGCTCAAAAAGACCCCATCTATATTTTATTTTGCCTTCTGTTGTTTTTCTCACTCCCCCTCTCCCTGGCAGCCGCCGATATCAACAGGGACAGCCTGATACAGGCGCTGAAAAAAGTACCTGAAAAAAGCGAAGCAAGAGCCAAAATCCTGCAGCAACTCAGTAAATCGTACCGCGAGGATGCTCCGGATGAATCCA
>JAGQXQ010000679.1 GCA_020436535.1 Phaeodactylibacter sp. | reverse complement strand
CACCTGGTTGCACCTGGCCGCCCTGGCCGATGCACAGCTCCACCTGGTTGCACCTGGCCGCCGGTGGTAACCTGCCTGTTGGTCACCTAGCAAATGCGCAGGAATTTTTTTCCTATAAAAACAGCGGGCAAAGCGGGCAAAGCGGGCAAAATGGATATAATCAACACATTTACAGTGGTTTACCTTTGCCCGCTCACCGGGCAATCTTTGCCCGCTTTGCCCGCTCAACTGCTCAAGGCCAGGGGCTTTGCACTCTTCAGCGGGCAAGAGCGGGCAAAATGGCATTTTGCAAAACACTGGTTTACAGCACATTAAAAAAGTAGCGGGCAAGAGCGGGCAAAGAGCGGGCAAAGGTAGATTGTTGATTATTAGTAAGTTATATTCCATTTGATTGTTTTTTGCCCGCTATTTCTAAATTGTCGGTTCTAAAAATTCCAAATTCAACTCTTCATACTTGAATTTTATGCAGCGTTTAACTTTGCTGCTCTCCCCGGAATTCATAGTAATTCTTTCCCTGGTTCGGCCTTTATCTTTCGATTCTACGAAATAGGGTTGCATCGTTAGGTAGCTCTCCAAAGTTGACTTATCTAAAGCATTGATGTTTTGCCTGGTCGCCTCATCATTGTAAATGCGAAACACACTTTCATAGTGGATGTAAATGATTTCATCTTTAACCAGGTAATGTTCTCCTCTATGGATGCTTTTGCCCTCCAACACATCAAATACTTGCCAAAATTGGTTGACCTCATTCGTTTTTATCATCTGCTTATGTTGGGCTTTTATCCGGCCCTTGAAGCTGGAGAAAATTTCTTCATAGGTGAATGGAAATTTAAGGACGCTGCATAAAGCAGAGAAAGGCGCTAAAAGTGCGGCCATGTTCGATAAAGTCCTCTCATCCATTTGTTTGGTGTCCTCGTCTCGCCTTAATTGGCTGTATATCTTCGAAAATTGCCGGAAAAACTCTTTTGATACCAGTTCCCTGTGTTGTAGAATCTCTAAAAGCACATTGCCCATACCCTCTGCAATCATTTCCTCCAGTTCGCCGAATGCCTGCCTCTCTTCGTCGTTAAACTTGGTCTTATGAAAGGTGAGCATTACAACCCGGCTAAAAAGGGCGTTCTCTTTGGTAGGCATTTCCTGGCCTCCAAGTATTACAGCGGAATTAACTAGAGTTGCGTGGGTTCTGTTGTCGTTGGAAGTTTGGGCGCGTTCATACCCGATGCCGTCATATACATTTTTCAGCATTCCTATCAATTGCCGGTCGATCTTGTTTTTGTATTCTTCAAATGCCTCCAGCCCGTTCTTTATTTGGGCTAATTTTCGGGCAAACCCTTTTGAACTGGAGGCACTCTCCAAGCCTATGGCGTCGTTTGGTCCATAGTTGCCAAAAAGGCGTTTCATGGCCTGCCGGAAAGTGGTTTTCCCGGTTCCTTTTGGACCAAATAAGAAGAGTAGAGGAAAGCAATTGGCATGGGTAAAAACGATGTCTCGAAAGGCAGCAGCAACTAAAAAACAAACACCAATTTTGGCATTATCTCCAAAGACTTTTACTAGCTGGTTGGCCCATGCCTCAAAACTTGTCTTACCATGCTCATATACAAACTTCCGTTCGTTATGGTACTCACTCTCCGCGTCCTCATTGACAATGCTAAAGGCCGGTAAATAAAATTGATGCTCACCAATTTTCACTATGCCGTACTCATTCGCATGGTAAAAGTCTTTCCCATCAAATACCCCGTTCGCAAAAGCATAATAGCCCGTTTCCGGTTGGTAACCTAAAACGGTAATCTCTTCAGCCGTTTCCTCATGCTGGTATAGATATTCCTTTATGATGCTGAATTGTGAACTTGTAAAAGAGGGAACAAAATTCCCCTTGCCCTCTACAATGGTTGAAAATTCTCGGGGGCTTGTGAGTGCTTTAACCGGGCAACAAACAACTATCTTTTCCCCATTGATATTCGTAATTTCCATTACCCTTTTTGGGTTTTTGCTATCCCGCAAAAGGTATAATGGAGTGATGGTAAAATTACTGACAGGCTCCCGCCCTTTTTTTGCGGCTGGACACATATACCGTCCTTCCTCAATTCCTAATACGCCTGAGGGTGGAGGCAATTTTTTCCCCTGTATTTCTGCCGGTGGAATGATCCTAATACCAGGTTCTGTGTTTTCTGTAATTTCAATGGCGCCGGCTTTCGCCCGCGCTTCCTCCTCCAGTGCTTCAAATTGGCGTTCTATGCTTTTATCGATTGCAAATTCCTGCTTATTCATGGCTCCGGTTTTTTGCAGTAGCCTGGTTTAGGCGGCTCTGAAGTTCCTTAATCATTTCTATCCACATTTTTTCCTGTTCATGCGCTTCCTGCCACATTTGGCGGAAAATCACTAAGTCTTTTTTTAGCTCCGAGTTTTCCCGCAATAGGCGAGTTATATCGGCAGAAAAATAATAGTAGAGTGTGGAGGTATGGCGGATGTAAGATTTCGCCAAATGATCCATTGCAAAAAAAGCCTGGTAGGCGCCGCGAATGATCCGGTTTAGTTTCCTGAGACGTTGTTTGTCACTGGAAGGAGGTTCTTTCCCTTTCAAATTGGTAAGTATCTGCTCTTTTTGCCGCTCGATGGGGTGAACAGCATTCTGTATAAACTCCCGGCTGTATCTATCAAATAGATGTTGCCAGGTGGATAATATCCAGTCGGTTTCGGAGCTTACCTTTACTGGGTTGTGGGTGGTGGTATTTTCCTGTATCTTTGCACTCATCAGTTTTTGATTTTTAAAAAGCCCGCCGCCGTCGGTTTCCACCAGGTAGCGGGCTTTTTTTGTTTTAAAAAAATGGCCGCCGCAGTAGCAGCGGCCACCGGACCGCCAAATCCGGTTCACCAAAAAACAATAGAAAGTTCTCCACGAAAGCAATGAAACTATTCGAACGTGATAGAGCGTCTCTCCTTGCCGGCCTGCTTGAACGCCTCGTTCATCCGGTTGATGATGTCGTTTTCCGGTTGTACCGGCTGATCATATTCTAGTTCACCGCTGGATATGGCGTTGACTACGGCCTCGGCAACGAGTGTCCGAAGAGCTTCTGAAACGCTTTGGTTCCGCCTCTTCGCCAAATCCTCCAAGCCTTGTCTCAGGCTGGAATTGATCTTCGTTTTGACTTCACTATCTTGAACTAATTTCACCTTCATAACTTTTTTTTCGCAAGGTAGTCGAGACGAACTCCAAACGAAAGGACACCCCGTTTAGCCCCATTTTTTGGGGCTTAGAGCAAAAAAAGCAGGGGCCGAAGCCCCCGCCGGTGGTCATTCCTTTCCTTTTTTTCGGTCCAGCTCCCTTTGCATCCTCCGGAGGCGCTCCGCCATCTCGTTTATCTCCGCATCGGCAGGCAGGTCGGGCAGCCGCTCCAACTCCCTTTCCCGGTCCAGCTCCTTTTGTATCCTCCGGAGGCGCTCCGCCAGCTCGTTATACTCATCGAGGGGAACAGCAGGCCCGTCGGGCAGGCGCTCGAGGATCCCGATCTCGCAGTGATCAAGTATAAAGGAGGTACTGATCCGGCCTTTGTCTTTGATCGGCATCCGGTCCGTGCCGGGTGGAAAGGCCAGCCGGAAAACAAGGGCCTCTTCTCCTGGCTGGAGGTGGGTAACGACGGCCCGAAGATCGATCGGCCGTTTAACCAGGATGGCCAGCGCCGCGGCCGTCTCCCGGTAGCGGATGTTCGATTGATACGGCCCGGCGTCCATCCAGCGCCGCGCCTCCTCGATGTCGATATGCCGGTAGCTGTATTGGCCCGGTGCTGTTATCACGCAGGAGTTGAAAAGGTATCTGTTCATCTTTCCAGGTTTTCAGCCAAAAAATCGAGGATCTCACCATAGCTATGGGTCAAATTGTCGTAGTGAAATTCATCAGTTGGGCCGCCGCCACGTTCCGCCTCATATACAAGATAGCTCAGGAAGGCTTTAGCGGTTAGCACGATGTAGTAAGATGCCGGAAGATCAGTTCCGGGTATGCCTTTGGCTGTGGCCTCTTTTGGGCCGGTGGTTGTGGTTTGCATAATTGATATTGTTTTTTAATTGGCAGGGTGGGCGCCGTTGAGGCCCTACCCTGCCAGGTTTGGCCCGTATGGGTCACGGGCAAATAACCCCATGTAATAGCTTTGTTAATTGCGCTTCGTTACTCGTAACTTTTCACCAATGCCCCGCAAACGGTGCAGTAGGTGCCAGCTCCGGCCGGGCCGTCGTCGGTGTATTCAGCATTGGCCCGGCAACTGTGGGCGTCGGAGTACTCCTCTTCGTCTGGCTCCCCCTCCTGTAGTCTTTCCTCCAGCTTTTCAGCAAGCCGGTCTAATGATTGGATGGCTTCACCCTTCGCTTCATAGGCTTCAATGTCATTGACTAGAGCATTCAACAGGGTGATGACTTCCGCGCGGTTCAGCTCGAGGTGCATTCCCCGGGTATAGTCGCTAGGCATTATGTATCGGTGTCTCGGTTTCATCGCTTCGCTATTTGCGGCCGGTGGCCTGATTAATCAAATCGGTGTAATGCTTTACCCACTGCTGGTTGTTTTCGATCGCCTGAAGTGTTCGCGCCGGTACTTCCCTCCCTGCTATCTCCAGTTTGATCTTCTTTTGTGTATGTGATCCCAGGCGTTTTTTGTAGAGCTTTAGGCGCTGTTTCCATTCCCTGGTATCTGGTGTTTCGTGTTCTGTTCGTGTGCTATAAAGGTCACGCGGCCCGCCGCTGTCTTCATCATGGCCAAACCCGATCGGCCGCCGCTTGGGTTGTATATAGATGACACCGTCCTGGTCATCCTCTCCCTGATCAACTTTGAGCGTTATTTGGATATTGGCCAGCTGTGTAGGGTCGTATAGTTGCGCCGGTTGCTTCGGAAGGGGAGGAGGTGGCGTCCGGTCAGCAAAAGCTGTTATCCGGGATTGCAAACCATAATTCCACCGATCGCGTATTGCATCGCTCAAGTTCGTCCACCAATGGGGGTTAACGTCGTACTGGCTTACTTCCACCGTTTCTGAAATGCCGCTGCCCTTGTGGTGTACCCTGTCCAGGATCACGGACGCAAAGAAGATAATCAAGCAAACAACGGTGAAGTAACCCAGGCCACCGCCATATTTCGCCACCTTATCAGCCTGCCCTGTATCAATAGCGCCGGTGGCTTCGCTGTGGGCCGCCTCATAACCTGCATACCGTTGTCGGAAGTCTGCCCTGGCGTTGTCTAGTTCGGCAGCTTGCCCGGCCTGAAGGTCTGCCAGCTTCCCGGCCTTGTCGGCCTCGAGGGCAGCAATGGCCGCTTTGGCATTGTCTTTCTGTGTCGCGTAAGATCTCCCCGTCCTGGCCTCTTTCCTCCGGATGTTGGCCAGGTCAGTATTCGCCGCTGTGATCCTTCCGGAAAATGCGCTTTCCTGGCTAGTGAGCAACGTTTGCCACTTCGCCGCAATGGTGGTGCTATCTGCTTTCCATTGGGTGATGGCGTCGGCCTGCAGGCCGTTGTATAGGCTATCGGTGGATAGCTTCTCCCGGTCCGCTGATGGCGCTGTCAGGTTCTCGACTATGGTATCTGAATTTTTGAAGGACAAAACGCCACTGGCGCCACCCAATAGGAAAACCACAATGAAAACCGCAATACTCATAACCAGGTGCAGGCCGCCAAACCGGCCATACAAAACGGCATCAACCGCCTGTGGCGTAGTTACTCTCAAACCTCCCTCAATAGTCACTGTTCCCAATGCCGCCACTATGCCGGCCAGGTACGGCGCCACTTCCGGAAGGATAGGTAATAAAGCTTGGTAGGATAGCGCATAGATAATGCCTATTTCGGTGGCCGCGCTGATCACCTGGGCGAAGATCCCAGATAGTTTAATGGAGCGGGCTAATTTCGCGTATGTTTCGAAAAAGCCCGTGTCAGATGGTAATGAACGTAAGAATTTCATAATTTTACGTATTGTTGTTTAACAATACCCCTTTCCGGTTTTCTGTCGCAAGTGCCGGTTAGGGGTTTTTCTTTTCCCTATTGGACTAACTCTTGGAAAAGGTCTGTATCGAAGGGTATCCTTTGGTTTCCCCTTCAATACAGACCTTTTGAATTTCCTCTTCTAAAGCATCCAACTGCTCGCAGAGGTATCCGAAGAAATCAACATCTATTTGACCATTCCTCCATTTCTCTGGCTGTTGAACGAAAACATTAATTCTCTCCAATTCTGAGGAGATATACTCCAGCATGAACTTTTTTTTAGATTCCATCTTTTTTAGATTTGATTTACTTTTTAAAATTTTTCCTTTCCTCGAGCAACCGATCGAAATCTTCCCGCAGCCAGTAGTAAGTACGGCCCTGTTGATGGTAGGGGTCAAGCTTGCCTTCTTTCCTCCACCGCTGGATGGTGTAGAGGTGCTTACCGAATGCTTCCGCCAAATCCCGTTCAGTAAGAAAGGGTTTGGTTTTGCCCTTCTCCGGGCTTTCACCTTCAGCCAGCATGGAGGCAATCTCCTCCAGCGATTCCACCGCTTTGGAAATCTGCTGTTTGGCCCTTGCCAGCTCTTTGGATATTCCACTCATTTATATAGTATTTGGTTAAAAAATAGGTTTAACTGCCGTTTGCGTTCGCTGTCAAAGTTAATTTAATTGTTGGTATAAAACAACAGTTATAGCAACATTTGGAACAAAAAAAATCTTATGTATTCCATAGCACTTGGCTTTCAATAGCGAAGTCTATGACAGTCAAATACTTATCAATTGATGATTTCTTAAATGGGAAGTCGTTGAAAAAACCTGCCGTTTGCTTTAATTCTTCAGGAGAGAATGCTGTAGGGGAGAAACGGAGGAGGAAATCCCGGAAATGATCACGCAGGGCGCCGCCGATCCACTGGTAAGTCCTTATGTCCATAACCAGGTCTTTACCTTCTTTCTGGCTATACAATTGGAGTAGTATCTCCGCATAGAGGATGTTGGCAACATTTTCGGGTAACTGGCTTTTGATGTCGGGAATGTCAAATTTAGCGATGTGGTAAAGCTTGAAATAATCATACACCTGATCTAAAGCCAGCCATTCCCGGCCAACTTGCGCTATCATATAAGAAAAAAAAGAGTTATGGCCTCGCAAATGGTCAATGATCGGGTGAATGTAAATACTATTCATTCGGTCCCCGATACCGATAATAGAGTGTCGCTCCCTTAATAATTTTTCCTCGTAAGTAACCAGGTCACGTATATGGTAGAGGCTTTGTGTATCTCGGTAATCTTCTTTCGATAAAAGGCTCTCTATGTCGTCATTTTCCGGCAGCATGATCGGGCTTTCGTAAATATCATGAACTCTGAAACTAGTGCTTTTCCTATTGTACGTAACTCGAACATAAAGCGGGAATTGAGCTTTCCCATTGATAACAACAGGTTGCAATGAAGTATTGATAAAGAATTTAAAACTCAGCTTTTTTTGTTTCGCCATTAGCTCCAATCAATTTTTTCTAATTCCTCCTCAATTACGCTATTCGCCAGTTTGACATAAATCATTGTAATATCCGGTTGAGAATGGCTCAACAGCTTTTGCAGAACCGGCACTTTTACCCGTGTGGCCATGTGGGTGGCAAAGGTCCGCCGGGCCACGTGGGAAGTAAGCTTCTTATCAATGCCAGCCAGGGCCGCCAGCTCTTTCAATCCCCGGTTCAAATACTGGTTGCTGATCCGGAAGAGGGGCTTGTCACCTTCCCGGGCCGCCATCGCTTCCCTTACAATTTCTTCCGGCTTGCTCCACTGAATCCCGTCACGCTTGAAAAGTAACCACAACGGTAAAGTTAGGTGTTTGCCGTTTTTTTTCAGCCGCTTTCTGATCTGTAGCCCTTTGACGGTTTCCTCCAGGTGGGGCCTTGCCAGGGTGGACACATCTGAAAACCGTAAACCAGTCCAGCAGCACAGCAGGAAAATTTTTCTGATCTGCTCGAGGTGGCACTTACTGGAGGGGATCTCCGCCGCCTCGAGTTGTGCCAGCTCCACCGGCAGCAGGAAAACCCGTTCCGGCTCTTCGTGGCGTGGCTTAAACTGCCGGTAGGGGTTGGCGTCGCCCGGCAGGTGGCCGAACATAATAGCCCGGTTGAGATATGCCTTTATGATCCGGTGGTGTTTGTGAATGTTGTTCACCCGCATTTCCCGCCGGTGCATAAAACGGTCGAACCTGTTAACCAGTACGGTGTCTATCTCATCAAAGAAAACCTCCTTCCGAAATTCAGCCAGCAGGTTTAATGTGCATCGGTGGGTGCGCCTGGTGGATGGGGTAATGTCGGGCCGCTCCAGCTCTTGCCAGCAAAATTTTGTAAAGGATGCAGATAGGGTTTCCTCTGGCGCCACGTTCGCATGGTCCAGCAGCCGCAAAGGGCAACGGCCATATTTTTGGATGGCTGTAAATTCATACGCCTCAAAATGGTGTAGGAAATCCTGCAAATGCTGGTTATACTCGAGCTTCCGCCGGTGGGTTTCCTTTACGCGCCGGTTGCGTTGGTCCCAGTGTTCAGGATTAATATAAATGCCGGTGGAGAAATAGCGGTTTTTGCCGCCCTGGTAGGCGCGCAATTGCACTAAGGCAGTGCCGTCCTGGTTTAATGACTTGTCTCTGTTGAATACCAGGGAGAATTTGATTTTCTTAAGTTGTTTCGGTTGCATCGATGTACTGTTTTAAGGTTTACGGAATGGTGAACGCCAACGGCCGTTAAACCTATCACAGTACAAAATCAGTACAAAATATTCGGTAGCATTGGGTAACATTCGCTAACAGAAAAAGCAGAAACACCCGGTTTTAAAGGGCATTCGCTAACAAATGCGGTTGAATGCTATTCAAAAAGTAGACCTACTAGGACTCGAACCTAGAACGACAGAACCAAAATCTGCTGTGTTACCAATTACACCATAGGTCTAT
>JAGQXQ010000202.1 GCA_020436535.1 Phaeodactylibacter sp. | reverse complement strand
ATTTACTTAATTTACAGAGTAATTATAGATGGGATAAAAATTATGTAGTCATTTTTCCATTATCCCGATTGCTGCAAAACCTAATGAAACAGCTACAAACGGCCTTTCGAGGATGTTTTTTTATTTTCGTCCAATTCCTTTCGAAGAAAATCATATTCTTTTTCGTAATTCATTGCACTTTGTTTTTTCGAGTAAGAAATTTCGAACATACCTGTTTTAGGTTGATCCCATTCTAGTTCAACTTAATGAAATATGTTCACAAATTTGATGGAAAACCTCTTGAAAGGATAATCTCAATAACTTACAGTACTAACGCGCCCTCACCTCTGATGGGGATATTCCAAATTCATTAGTATATACCCTGGAAAAATACTTGGAATCCTTGAAACCGACCTCCCAGGCTATTTCAGAGATCGTAAGTTCGGAATCAGCTAATAATTTATTTGCTTTTTGAAGTCGAAAATTGCGAATAAATAGGGTCGGCGATTGACCGGTCAGCGCATTGATTTTCCGGCGAAATTGCCGGGGGCTCATATTGAGGTCAGCAGCCAGTTGGCTTGGATGGAGTTCAGCGTCCGAAAAGAGTTGTCCTAATATCCCATTTACCTTAGTCAAAAAGACGGCCTCTAGTTCAAGGCCCTCCGCTAAAGCTGTTCCAGCTTGCGCATTCGGCCCAACTTCGTTGTTGGAAAGGGCAGTGCCAAATCGCTGCCGAAGCAAATTTCTGATCTCCAGTAATTTATCAACTCGAACCTGTAGTTCCAATTCGTCAAAAGGTTTGGCCAGATAGGCATCCGCCCCTCTTTTCAGGCCTGCAATCCGGTCGGTAGCTTCCGCTCTTGCTGTGAGCAAAATGATGGGGATATGACTGGTCTTTTCATTCGCCTTCAATTCCTTGCATACGTCAAATCCATCTTTTAGGGGCATCATGACGTCGCTGATAATCAAATCCGGAACCTGTTCAAGCGCTTTGTCAACACCGATCCCACCATTTTCGGCAAAATCGACAGCATAGCGGTTGCCCAAGCAGGAAGCAATGTAGTTGGCCATATCCTCATTGTCTTCAATGATCAATATATGGGCTTTAGGCAAAGCCTCATTCGGTGCTAAATCTTCAGGAGGCGTTTTATCCTCCGCAGCGGAAACCGAAAGTTTGCCCGATAATGAAAATGCTTCGTTGGCCTCAATGATATTATCCATATCGCTTGACCGCGTGGCCTCCCGGCGAACAGGAAGCTGGAGAAAAAAAGCAGCACCTTCCCCCAATTGACTTTCTACATAGATACTACCGCCTAATAATTTAGCCAGTTCTTTGGTCAACGCCAACCCGACACCACTTCCTATATTTTGTGGGTTAGCAGATACATCAGCTTGGTAAAACCGATCAAAAATAAAGGGCAGTTGGTCATTGGGAATCCCTCTGCCCGTGTCTTTTACACAGACAAGCAAGTTCGATTCTTCGGGATAAACGATGGTTTCGACCCGCCCGCCTTTGGGGGTGAACTTAATGGCGTTAGAAAGTAAGTTGGACACTATTTTTGTTAGTTTATCTGGATCATAATCCATAATCAACCTTTCAACCTTTGTGGTAAATTGAAAATCTACGCCTTTCAATTCCGCCAGAGAGTGTAAGGATTCGCAAAGGCGGCGAAGAAAAACAATGATGTCTCCTTGCACGTACTGAACGGACATTTTACCTGCCTCCAATTTATTGAGGTCGAGAATTTGATTGACGAGGCTAAGCAGGCGGCGGCCATTCTGAATAATGATTTTATGATTGAGAATCGAATTGGCAATTCTATTCTGACTGATCGCCTTCAGAGATTGCCCGGCCGGCCCCAGGATGAGCGTGAGCGGTGTCCGGAATTCGTGGGAAATATTAGCAAAGAAACGGGATTGTGTGGTATTCAAATGCTCCAATTGGTCATTGCGCTCGGCTAATTTGGCCGTCCGGTCGGCAACGATTTGCTCCAGTTCCCGGGTGCGGTTTTGGAGTAGCCTGGTTCGCCATCGGTTGTAAGACCAAAGCGATAGCACAAAAAATGCCAATCCTAAAATAAAGTAGGATAGCATAGCTTGCCAGGTGCGATACCAGGGCGGCAGTATTCGAAAAGGAAAGGTAGCTTCCTGGCCCAGGACGTCATAAATATTCTTTGACCGTACCCGAAAAATGTATTTACCTTCCGGCAGGTTGGTATAATCCTTTTTGGTTTCCTCTGTCCAGTTCGGCCATCCTTTATCAAATCCTTCCAGGTAAACCTGAAATTTGTTCTGATCGCTCGCCTCAAAACTGGCGGCGGCATATTCAAACCGGAGTGCATTATTGTGATAGGAGAGCGTAGTTGAAGTGGAGGCCTGATTGGGCATAGGTTCTTCTCCCTGATAAACTAAAGAATCTCCATTGGACAGGACGGTGCGAGTTAAGGTGTTATAATTTGCGGCATAATTTTTTGAAACAGCCGGGTCGTACTTGATGAGGCCCCCTGTAGTTCCAATCAAAAGAACACCTGGTTCATGGCTATCGGAGAACAAGCTCGTCACTGTATATTCTTTTAATCGGTTGAATATGGGGATATGCCGCAATGAATAGCTATTGTTTCCGGTAGGTATCAATTTGCTGATGCCGGTAGGTGGATGCTCAATCAATTCGGCATTTATCCAAATTTCACCATCCTGGCCGCCCATTAGATGATCGATACTAGCCAATGTGTCCGCAAGCAAAGGGCCAAAGGTATCGTCCGGAAGTATTTGCCCCGTTGTCCGGTCAATGCGTTTAAAGCCCTCATTACTGGCAAAATAAGTTTGGTTCTGAATCAAAAAAGGCCGGGCCCGAAACTTGGAACCCCCGGTTTCTTTTGAATACATTTCTACTTGCACTTTCAAAGAATCTTGGCCGGAAGGATTGGAAAATCCTGTTTCATTATTTTTTTGCAGGTGGGGTATTTCAACTCTGATAAATCCATCGTTACGGGATCCCAACCAAATAATTCCGGGCGATTCCTCTACGACATAACGAATTTCTTCTTTTACCATAGGTTGGGTCAACCATCGTTTCCAACCCTGAGGCGTTTGGTATAAAATACTGAAACCGAAATGGCTGGAACCACCGCCGACAAATACGATACGTTCATCAAATCTCGATTGTACTAATTTGATAGGAACATTACTGAATAGCTTGGTTAAGGTATTCCCCTTCAATTGGAATAGGCCGGCATATGGAAATGCAATTAGCAATTCGTTCTGGGTTGACAGCACAGAAAAAGCATTACTGTTCACGCCTTCGATTTTGGTAAATGGTTGGCCGGTTTCCGATGGAGCGACAAACAAACCCGCATCCGTACCCACATAAAGTTTATCCTGATGTCTTGTTATATCGTATACGAGATTGTTGAGCCCTGAAGGTGTCGAAAAAAAGGAAAAAGCCATAGGGGTTTCCACTCTTGCCAAACCTCGGTTGTTACCAATCCAAAGCCCTCCCTGATGATCCGGATAAAGCGTGATGATACTATTCGATAGAAGCCCTATATCTTGATCGATTGACTGAACGATGTCTCCGCTTTCATTAAGCAGCAAAACGCCATGAACCGAAGTGCCCAAAGCCAGGGCACCATCAGACAGGTAACAAGCCTCCGAAATTCGGCTCCCAGAAAGTAATTCGGCCCCCTTTTTATCCATTTGAAACGGAGAAAAGCGCTGGCCATCCCAGGTGTACAAGCCTTTATCCAAACTGCAAAGCAATAATTGATCCGCCTCCTGCTTTGAGAAAAAAGGCAATATTTTAATGATACTTATGTCCTCAAAAAAATCTCCTCCGGGAACGTACTGAAATTCACTTCCCGTCAGGTACTTCAAACCAACATCTTCTTCATATGCATATAACCTGCCATGAACTGCGGCAAAGCAAAGGGTTCTACGGGGCGAATGGATGGCCTCTACGGTGGGGTGTGCTGCTTTAGTTATGGAACCGGCATCCACCACAAAAATGTAATGATAAGCCTGAAAATATATTTTCCCATCCAGGCATTTAATTTCCCAAATGTCTTTATAGTTCCTCGTTTCAGCGGGAATCTGCTCGCTTAGGGAAATGAATTGAATAACGCCTTGCGCATTAGCCGATAAATAACCAAAATCTCCTTTAGCGCCGTAGTAAATCCGGCCTTGTTCATCCATAGCTAATGAACGCACTACCGAACCATTGGGCAAAGGATTGGCCCGCCAGGTCACGCCATCATAACTTAACAAGCCATCATTATTGCCGACCAGTAGTACGCCTCTTTGATCTTGAAGGACACACCAGTTTTGGCGATGGGCACCATAGTCCTCCGGGGTGAAATTTTTTGTGATGGGCGCCCCTTTGACCTCAAAAAAAGGCAAGCCTGTAGCTTGGTTCCACAGCTTTTGGCTCACGCTGAGGAAGACACAAAGAAGCATGGCCTTTACTGCGTAGTTGGGCCAAACGGATACAAGAATAGCATTGAAAAACCAATTACCTGCTTTCAATTTTTCGAATGAGTTGCAATTGTGAGAAATAAAATTACAATATAAATACCTGAAAGTCAAATTATTACGAAAGGTTTGTCCGTAGCGTCCACCTCTTAGTCCGCCGAGTCCACCTCTTTTTTTCCTGCTGCCTGCATATTTGTAGGGATCATTCTCCTACACCAATTTTAGAAACCACAAAATCACCTAAATCATGTACAAGCATTTCTTTTCCATCTGTATCTTATCCTGTTTAACGTTTTTGGCATCGGCTCAGACGACCATTGTAGGTTGGGAATTTCACGGTAATACCAATATGAATAATCAAGGCACTTGCCAGAATTCGAACATTTCTGTATCCGGCCCCGGGTGGTTTAACAGTAGTGTTGGTTGTGATAACGGCCAGGAATTAATGACTCAAACGTGGGGTGGTAGCAAGGCCTGGATAACCAGTAGCTTCACTACTGTGGGCTACGAAAATATTACCGCATCATTTTGGAACAAGAGCTTTGGCGGCGGGCCAAAGGGGACTTTCTTTTTTGAGTATGATATTGGAAATGGCTGGGTAAGGGTTTTCACCTATAACCAGGTTGCCAATGGCAACTGTGAAAGCTGGGTGAAAAAAACAAATGAACCCCTGCCGGCGGAAGTGGCCAATCAACCTTCTGTAAGGTTGAGGTGGGCGGGGGGCACTACTGCTGACGGCGGCAACCGCATCGACAATATCTTTGTTAAAGGGACGCGGCTTTGTGATCTTAACATTACTTCGGTAGTGGCCTTAAAGCCAACCTGCCCCGGCACCAATACTGGAAAAATCAGGATCACTGTAGATTGTCCAAGTTGTTGTGGCCTACTGTATTCTATAAACAATGGGAGTAGCTACCGGAGCAGTCCCAATTTCAATAATTTAGATATAGGTGAGTATAGGATTAAAGTTATCAGTACAGGCGATAGCGGTGCCGGTTGTTCCTTGTTTTATCCTGGCAACCCTGTAGTCATTACCACTACCCCAGACGGCCCCCCTTCTGCTCTTTGTAATGATTTTATCGTTTCGTTGGATGATACAGGGAATAAGATACTATCTGGAGATGATATTGGGGGCGGATCCATTGATGATTGCGAGATCGATTCGAAAATACTCAGTAAAACTTCCTTTGATTGTTCAGATGTTGGTTCAGAAGTAGTTACGCTGACGGTGACGGATAGTGGTGGCCAAACCGATGATTGCAATGCTACCGTTACCATCGAAGATAAGGTAGCGCCTACTATGGCCTGCCAGAACGCGACGGTACAACTCGACGGTAATGGCAGTGCTTCCATCACCACCAGCGATATCGACAACGGTTCCAGCGATGCCTGTGGTATTGCTTCCGTCATATTGGATATAACGGATTTTACCTGCGACGATGTAGGGGAGCATACCGTTACGCTGACGGCCACCGATTTCAACAATAATGTCAACACCTGCACCGCCACCGTTACCGTCCAGGACAATGTAGCGCCGGTGGCATTATGTAAAGAGGACTTTACTTTTACCTTCTCCGATTTCAATGAAACGGCGGGTAGGCCTCTGCAGCAGGATGAAATAAATGCCGGCTCCTTCGATGCCTGTACAAACCTTGGTTTAAACCACCTAAGCCTATCGGATAATAGCACCCTCACTTGTTCGAGTGTAGGAGAAAATGTCATTACGCTCACCGTTACCGATGATGCCGGCAACTCTAGTACCTGCCAAACCATCGTGACAGTTGAGGCCGCACCTCAACCTGCTGTCTGCCAGGACATCACTGTTAATGTAACATCCGGCTCGGTACCTCTTATTCCCCAATACTTCATTCCGTATTCCATCACTAATCCGGATAACTTTCCTCCCTGCCTGGCAAGATTTCATCCTGATTTCAGTATTGATCGAAACATTTTCGAGTGTGGGGATCTTGGTTCCCACACGGTTACCCTTACAGTGACAGACTACCTGGGGAGAGTAAGCAGTTGTACCTCCAATGTAACTGTAATTGACGATGGGATCAGCAACCTTCAGTGCGGCACGGTAAATGTCACGATGGAAGAGGGCCAAACTCAGGTAATCGACCTTACCAACTACTACTCCGCCTCTGACTACTGCGGTGGGATCAGTTCGCTGGCCGCTGGCCAGGAAAGCATCATACTGAGTTGCGATGATTATGGACAAACCCTCATTCCGGTTACTGCAACAGACGAAAATGGCAATGTAGGAACGTGTAACATTGAAATAAATGTAAGCTCTACCTGGCGGGCGGCCTGTGAAGATATTACCGTCGAGTTGAATGAAAATAATCAAGCCAGTATTGGCATTTCGGATGTAGGCAGCTACGGCGCGCCCTGTAGTCAGGATCCTAATATTCCGGATTATGAGCAATACTTGCAGTTCAGGCTATACCAAAATTCGACCGATGTAAGTACAGGTGTCACTTTTGGCCTGCAAGACGTAGGGGCTCATACCTACCAATTACTGGTCAATGATACGCGAGAACCCGGTTTGGCGCCCCTAAATTGCTTTGCACAAGTAACCGTTATAGAAAATCAAGCGCCGGAAGCGGTTTGTCAGGATATTGCGGTAGAACTGAATGAAAATGGATCGGTCACTATTACTCCAGGGCAGGTCGATGGCGGTAGTAACGACCCCGACGGCATAAGCAGTATGGCGCTGGATATAACTGATTTCACTTGTAATAATATAGGGGTTAACACAGTTACTCTAACCGTCTTTGACCAAAATGGCAACCAAGACATTTGTGATGCCAGGGTAACCGTTAGTGATAATATTAGCCCAACCATCACCTGCCCGGCGAATGTAAGTGTTTCTGCCGACCAAGGAACTTGTGCTGCTACAAACGTAAGCCTGGGTACTCCTGCGACGAACGATAACTGTGGTGGAGCAACCGCAGCCAACGATGCCCCGGCCTCCTTTCCTGTTGGAACAACGACAGTATCCTGGACGGTAACTGATGCTACCGGCAATACAGGGGCCTGCACGCAAACCGTAACCGTGACTGATGATGAAGCGCCGGTAGCCCTCTGCCAGGACATCAGCGTCAGCCTTGATGAATATGACAATGCCAACATCACTGCGGTGCAGGTGAGTAACAGCAGCAGCGACAACTGTGGCTCACTTGGCCTTAGCCTGGATCAAACCACTTTTGACTGTAACAACCTGTACGAGCAAACCGTGACCCTCACGGTTACTGATGCGGCTGGTAACAGCAGCACTTGTACAGCTATTGTGTTCGTGATTGACCAGGATGGTGATGGCATATGTAGCGATGTTGACAACTGCCCGGCTGTTTACAACCCCGCTCAGGACGACTACGACCAGGATGAATTGGGCGATGTCTGTGATTCCGATGTGAATATCAATGGGGTGGCAGATAACCTGACAGTATATATTGAAGGACTGAACCTAAGTTCTTCTATAGAAAGAACGCTTACCAGAAGGCTGGATTTGGCGGTCTACAGATTTTGTAACGGTAGCGTCAATGTAGCCATCAGTTCTCTAAACAGCGTTATCAGTTATACCCAGTACCAGAGTGGCAATGGTATCCCGGCTGATGCCGCTGCTTATATCATCGCCCAGGTAGAAATCCTGATCGATGATCTTAATTCTGGAATAGTTGTGTGTTCCCAGGCGCGGGCGGCCACCCTGCCTGTAGCCCCGAGTCAGGTAGTTAAATCAGAGCGTTACCATTTGGAGGCATACCCCAACCCTTTCAGCCATCAGGTGAAGATGGACTTCTTCCTGCCAGAAGCAGGGCAAGTAATGATGAATATCTTCAACCTCCAGGGCCAGTTGATTCGCGAATTACACAACGGACAGTTGGATGCCGGCGATCACCAAAAACAGTGGGATGGTACTGATGCTGGTGGTAAGCAACTACCATCTGGCATGTACCTGGTAAAGCTGAAGGTTGGAAAGGAAGTGTTGAATAAGCGATTAGTCATGCAACAGTAACAGGTAATAAGAAAGACTGGTAGATTGAAATGAAACATCCAGGGAGACAGTGATAAAGGATGTGCTTTCCCTGCCAAATCACTTTGGCAGGGAATAGCCACATCACTTCATGTAATAGACAAAATAATAGTCAGGTGGTCGGGTGATTTCATAAATACAAAAAACAGTCTGGTTATCTTTCAAGGCTGAGCACTCTGGCGCTCCATCCTTTCCCGCCAGCCATTCACACTCTCCAAGACCAGGGCGGCGGCTTCCCCATTTTCTATTTCTACAGTAAATCGCAGATCGGGGTCATCCTTCAGGGCAAAGGAAGTAGGGCTCAGGGGCAGCAGCTCCATTTTAGGCCGCCCGGTGCGCTGGTAGACCAGCTTTCCATCTTCGAAGAGCAGGCTGCGGGCGCCGAAGTTGCCGGCGCAGGCCTGCATCTGTTCTTTGCTGAGCGCCGGCGGTTCGTTTTTCGCTTTCAGGTAGCCGGCGAACCATTCGAAATAGCGCTTGTCTTCTTCCGATTCGGCTTTTTCCGCCAGCTTTTCCAACGCCATCTGATGGGCGGTATCCAGGGCCTTTTCCTTTGCCACATCCACATCCGGGCTCACGCCTGTGCCTTCCCAGTTGGTGTTGGTGATCGGGTTGATCGCCCGCCCGTTTGGGACAAAGGCCACAAAGCGGTCGGCGATCGGCAAAGTGCCGCCGGGATGGGCCCCTCCGCCGGTGGTTTCTCCCACTATGGTGGCCCGCTTCAGGTTTTTGAGGTTGTAGGTGAACTCTTCGGCCGCCGAAAAGGTGTAATTGCTGGTCAGCACGAATACCTCGGCATCCGGGTTGCGCTTGCCGGGCACGTAGGGCAGCGTCCAGGTCTGAGACGTGTCGTTGGTATGGCGGTGGTAAAAGTTGTTCAGGTGTACATCTCTGTCCGCCCGGTAAAGATAGGAGGTCAGCAGCTGGATCATGCCCGGATCGCCGCCGCCGTTCTGGCGCAGGTCGAAGATGATGGCATCGGTGTTGGACAGCATATTCATGGCTGCCGCCGCCTTTTCACCGGCAAAGGCTGCCGGGAAAAAGCCACGCAGGTCGAGATAACCAATGTTGCCATCCAGGATCTTAACTTCTTTAAAGCCATAATTGTCGCGCGCCATCCGCGCCAGCCATTCCGGGTTGGGGCCTTCGTCCTCTTCATCGTCAGAATGAGCCCGCATCTCGGTGGCCCCCTCGGGGTCAAAGCGCACCCGGAGGTGCTTGTCGTTGGTAACAGACTGAATCTCCTCGGTTAGCCGGTCGGCGAACGTTACAGGGTCCGTCAGGTTTTTGAACGCGCCGGCTTTCTGCTTCTGGCGCAAATGCTGCCCCATCTGCTCCGCCAGCTTGGGGAAGACATAGTTTTCCTCCAGGCTGCGGATGAGGCTGTCGATGGTGACGGCCTGTTCTTCAGCCGTCAGTGCGCCCTGGGCAAAGAGGGGGCCCAGGAACAGAAATGCACAAAAAAGAAAAATTAGTTTACGCATAGAAAAAAGTTGGGTGATTGAAATGTAAAGTACAGTCGGGTAATTTATTCTTCAAATATTATAAATGCAAAAGTTGCAATTACAAGTATTTGGGCAAAAAATTTATTTCAGGTTATCCAGCATGCGCTGCAGCAGGGCGATGAGCTGCTTTTGTTCGGTGGAAGAGAAGCCGCGCAGAGGTACCTGGCGGTATTCCTGCACCACCGGTATCAGGCGCTCGATCAGCTGTCGGCCTTTTTCTGTAACAAAGACCATGTACCGGCGGCGGTCCTGCGGGTCGAGCTGCTTGCTTACCAAGTGTTTATTGACCAGTTGGTCGATGATGCGGGTGGTAGTCGGAGCATCTTTCACCGTGGAATTGCCGATTTCCACCTGGCTGCTGCCGTTGTTCTCGCTGATCTGTTTCAGCAATACCCATTGGTCGACGGAAAGCCCCGCCTGGTGGCTCTTCAGGGCCTGGGTGGCCATATACCGGTACTGCCTTACGATCTGCTCCATGTAAAATACGGGTAATTGTTCCAGCCGCTGTTCTTTAATTTTAATTTCTTGCACTTACAACTATTTTGATTGCAAGTAAATGTTTTTTGAAGAGAAATTCAAAGAATATTCAGGAAAATGGACAAATTGATGGTGACATCGATGTTTTTCGGAACCCCTTCATCTTTCTTTACAAAATATCCTTACCCCTTTACACACCTCCACCAAACCCTGGCTTCTGTGCCCAACAATCTTATCTTTGCACTGTTCGGTCTTCATTAACAGCATTAAACTATGACAGACGTAATCATCATCGGCGGGGGCCTGGCCGGCCTGACTGCCGCCAACTACCTGCAAAAGCAGGGCCTTTCTTTCCTCCTGCTGGAATCCGCCGATCGTGTGGGCGGGCGGGTGCGGACCACTTCTAAAGAAGGGTTTCTGCTGGACCACGGATTTCAGGTTTTCGCTACGGCTTACCCAGAAGCCAGGGCTTTACTCGACTACCAGAAACTTGATCTCCGGGCCTTTCTTCCAGGCGCGATGCTGTTGCAGGCGGACGGCCGCCGGGATCGTATCGGCGACCCCCTGCGCGACTGGAGCAGCCTCATTCCTACCTTGATGGCTAAGGCGGGTAGTTGGGGGAGCAAGCTCAAGATTCTGAAACTGCGTAACCGCCTGAAAAGCCAGAGCATTTCCACCATATTTGCTGCCAGAGAACAGCCGACGATGGAGGCCCTGCGGGAAAAATACGGCTTCGATGAGCAACTCATTCAGCGTTTCTTCCAACCTTTCTATAGCGGCATCTTCCTGGAAAAAGAACTGCACACCAGCCGCCGCATGTTTGATTTCGTATTCAAGATGTTTGCGGAGGGAGAAGTGGCGGTGCCCAATGCCGGTATGCAGGCCATTCCACAACAGCTGGCGGATCATTTGCCGCCGGGAAGCATTCGCCTGAACAGCCCGGTGGAGCGAGTAAATGGAGGAACCGTTTATACCCGTGAGGGCGAAGTGCTGGAAGCAAAGTACATCCTGCTGGCCACGGAAGCTACGGGCCTGGCGCAACAGTATTACCACCAGGTAAACAAACAGTACGTGAGCACAGCCCATGTGCATTTCGCCGCTGCCGAGGCGCCATTGGACCGGCCGCTCATCGCCCTGAATACCTTGCCCGACAGCCTGATCAACAACATCTGTGTAATGAACAAAGTAGCCGACGGCTATGCTCCGGATGGGCAGAATCTGATCTCCGTATCTATCGTCGGCAAGGCCGGCAGGGGAGGAGAGGAACTGGCAAAGGCCATCAAGGAAGAAGCGCGGCGGTGGTTTGGAGGCCAGGTGGACACCTGGAGGTTGCTGAATATCCGCAATGTAGCCTATGCGCTGCCTGCGCAACAACAGGTACGACACGATATCAACCCGGATGCGCTGCAACTCAATGAGCAACTCTTCATCTGCGGCGACCATCTGCTGAATGGCTCCATCAATGCTGCTATGCGCAGCGGGCGCTTGGCGGCGGAAGCGATTGGAATGGTGGCGGCCTGACCAGCTTATTGCCGGCCATCAGGGCCGGCGACAACTTTTTTGAAAAAAACTTATCTTCCAGGGTGATACTTTAGCCTATTTGTGCACTTTACTAATAAAGGACAAAGCGAAACAGCTTTTGATCACTCAAATAAAGACCGGGAAATGACAGTCAAAACCATTGATATTGCCCAGCAACTCCGTATCGATCGGGAGGCTGCTTTTGAGGAACTCTATCAGTCTTGTTTTCCCCGGGTGGCCCAACTGGTCAAAGCCCTCGGGGGTAATTATGATGACGCCAGGGATATTTTTCAGGATGCTTTGGTTATTCTTTACGAAAAGGCGGTAGTGGGCCGCCTGGAGATTCAGTCTTCCCTATCGGGCTATGTGGTGGGCATCGCCAAGCATCTATGGTTGCGGCAGCATCGCCAAGACGCACGCCTGCTCACTTTCAGCGAGTTGGAGCAGGAGGCTGGCATTCCCGATGACTGGCAGCAGCAAGTTGGAAAACCGCAGCTTCGGTTGTTCCGTTTCCTGGCCGCCGCCGGCCGCAAATGTATGGACATCCTGCAGGCCTTTTACTATCAGCATATGCCCCTACAGGAGATCGCCGAGGAATTTGGCTTTGCCAATGCCCGCTCCGCTACCGTTCAGAAGCACAAGTGTCTGGAGAAGGTCCGGGAGCAGGTGAAAGAAAAAAATACCAGTTATGAAGAAGTGGTGGAATGAGATCAGACGCATTGAGCGCTACCTGCTCAAACAGGCTTGGAATGGAAAGAGCCAACAGGCTTTCGCCCGCCGGCTTCATAATGATCCGGCGCTGAGGGCACGGGTGGAACAACAAAGCCTTGCCTACGACGCCATTCGCTGGTACGGCCGCCGAAAAATCAGGATGGAGATCAAAAAAGTACACCGCAGAATCATTACGGATAGGCCGGACGGTCTTTTATCGAGGCAAATCCGGCAGATCTTCCCCGGTGAAAACCCACGATGAGCCCTGCCTGCGGTATCAGCCTTCTATTTTAACATAACCAATTCAAAAACCACCTTGCTATGACTACCATCAATAGCACTGCCTCCGTCGTGCCTATGGTCATCGACGCGAGTGAGCGGGGCGAGCGGGCCTACGACATTTACAGTTTGCTGCTCAAAGAGCGCATTGTCTTTCTGGGCGCCGGAGTGAATGAACAGCTGGCTAACCTGATCGTTGCCCAGTTGCTTTATCTGGACAGCCAGAGCCATACCTTACCTATCAACCTCTACATCAACAGTCCGGGGGGTGTCATCTACGCCGGGATGGCCATTTACGACGCCATGCGGATGGTGAAGGCGCCGGTTTACACTACCGCAGTAGGCGTGACGGCCAGCATGGCCACCGTTTTGTTGTCCTCCGGAGAAAAGGGCCACCGCTATGCCTTGCCCCACGCCACAATCCACATGCATCCGGCGGGTGGCGGAGCACAGGGCTATACCGAAGACGTGCGCATTGCTTACCACGAACAGGAACGGCTGGAGAAGCAACTCTTCCACATTGTCGGCAGGAACAGCGGCCACAGTTGGCAAGAGATCGAAGAGGCATTCCGCAGAGACCGCTTCATGAATGCCCCCGAGGCCCGGGCCTTCGGCCTGGTAGATGACATATTGGGCGATACGGAGGATGTGGTATCGCTTCAACGGCCGGCCGTTGAAGTCCATTTGCAAGGAGGGAATGGTAAGGGGTGAGTATTTTAAA